>JAWXTO010000124.1:0-5065 GCA_044433545.1 Rikenellaceae bacterium | reverse complement strand
AAACATTTGTTTTATATAACGCAAAAAAGTGGTGCAGCAGGGTTGGTTCTACCTAATGATTACGACAAGCTAAATGATATTGTTTATGATGCTATGGGTTTGCCGTCTCAGGCTTTGAGATTAACATACGAAAACTATATATCTTATGGAAAATCATATTATAACTTACAACGTTTAATATATTATTATAAAAAATGTGGCAAGGATGATTTATCTAATAAATTTTCGTTGCATCTGCCTAGTTATACCCCTCCAGAGCCTACAGGTTATGTTACACATGGTTTAGACTCTACTATGTCTAGCAAGAATGATTTTTGGTTAACGTTAGAGACAGTAGTAAATTACGATAAAAACAATAAAACGGCATACGAACTGTTAATGGCTTACTATGCACTTAGTGGTAGAGTTGCGAAATTTGCAGAACTGTGTGGTGAGGCTACTAACCATTTTAGCGATGGTATGCCTGTATATTTCCAAGAGGTCTTATTAGTCTATGAAGAAGTAATGAAGCAGAGCGGTCAACAGTTTATAGAATATAAAATAGATGATGAAATACGTGCCCAATTTGCAGATTTTAATACAGGTAAGTCTCTTAATAAATACCATAATACTTTTTGGTTTTACTCTAGGTTTATCAGCCCTACTAAAGGTCAAATTGCCTTAAATTAATACATAAGGGGAATTCTAATAATTCCCCAAAATACTTTTCCGCTACTACTCATCCCTTTTGCTTTTAGCCAAAATCGGTGGTAGGGGTCACTACAACCCACTTTGCCTAAAAGCAAAATGGATAAATATTAACTAAAAATTAAAATCGGGGAATTATTAGAAGCCCCCTTAATAACATGAAATATCTACTTATTACAATATCCTTAGTTGCATTATTCTCGTGTAGTAGCTATAATAGCGAGCAGAATGTGTCAGAAAGTATAAATATATATCCAGACTATGACTCTGTAGTTATTCCTCGAAGCATTGCTCCACTAAATTTTATGGTTACAGAAGATGGAGATAGTTATATTTTTGAATTTTATAATCCATCCTCTGGCAAAGAGCTTCTAAAAATTGAGAGCGGTGACGGCAATTGTATCATTCCTTTTGAAAAGTGGAAAGAAATGGTGTCTGATTTGTCGTTGAAAGATGTCGAGATAAAAATTGGGGTAGTTAACAATAAAATACGATATAATTATAATCCGATATCTATAACTATCAGTGATGACCAGATTGAGGGCTATATTGCTTATAGATCTATAGAGCCTGGTTATGAATATTGGGGTCGAATGGGCTTATATCAGCGAGATTTGTCTACATTTGATGAGTATGCTATTGTAGAGAATCGTTTAGAGGGGAAAGGCATGTGTGTAAACTGTCACTCTTTTTGTAATAATTCAGCAGATAGATTTATGTTTCATTCTCGTAAAGTTAATCATGGAACATATATCTCTATAGATGGAAAAGTAGAGAAGTTTAGCACAAAAGTTGGCTCTATGATAGGCGATGCAGTGTATCCATCGTGGCACCCTAATGGTAGATATATTGCATTTTCTACAAATGTTACGCGCCAACTGTTTCACAATAGTGGAGAGAAACCTATTGAAGTATTCGACAATGAAAGCGATATAGTGGTTTACGACACACAAGAAAATGTTATGTTTAGCAGTAGCTTGTTGTATGACAAAACAAAAGCCGAGAGTTTCCCATGGTGGAGTCGTGATGGTAAACACCTCTATTTTATCTCTACGCCACAACAACCATTAGATAGTGTAGACGCATTATCTTTAAAATATAATTTATACCGTGTGGCATTTAATGCAAACAGCAAAGAGTTTAGCGACTATGAGCTTTTAATAGATGCTGATTCGTTGGGCAGAAGTGTAACTATGCCTCGCACCTATCATGACGATACAAAGGTAAGTTTTGCTATGTGTGATTATGGAAGTTTCTCTATTTGGCATGACAACAGCGATATATACTCACTAGATTTAGAAAGCAGAGAGTTAGAGAGTTTAGATGTGTTAAATAGCGATAAAAGTGAGAGCTACCGTTCATTTTCAACTAGTGGTAATTGGGTGATTTTCTCGTCAAGGCGTGATGATGGGCTATTTACACGTCTATATATATCACATTATGACAAGCAAAATGAGACATTCTCTAAGCCCTTTATGCTTCCTCAAGCTAAGGCTATTCTCAATATGTATAACGAAAAAAGTTTTAACATCCCAGAGTTTGTAGATCGCAAAATAGAGGCGCAAAGTCAAATTCAATCTGCACTAGATAAAGATGCTAAAAAAATAAGCACAGGGAAGCAGTTATTCTAAAAACGTGCTAATTTAGTACAGATACAGAAAAAGAGAGGTTAATTTACTGATGTTTAGTAAATTAACCTCTCTTTCAATAGTGGTGCCACCAAGAATCGAACTAGGGACACAAGGATTTTCAGTCCTTTGCTCTACCAACTGAGCTATGGCACCGTTTTGTTTTAAAGACGATGCAAAGGTACGAAAAAAAACGTACACTCCAAATTTTTGAGGTATTATTTTTTGTGTAAAAATAGTCGTTTTTAGCAAAATGGTTAAGTATAAGAGGGTTGTATGAGTAAAAAAAGTAAAATTTATGCAATAGAACTACTAATAATGGGCATCTTTTTTTCATATTAGAAATATTAGCTTGTTGGCAAGATTATTGATTGAATGTCGATAAGAAAATATTTTAAATTTTTAGATTATGGGAAATAGATTATTAGTAGGAGTAGCAATTATTTTGTTGTCTACTTCGTGTAGTGGGTTAAAACGCATGCAAAAGCATGGTGGTATGGACATTAACCCTATGCCACTAGAACTTTCAGAGAGCGGAAATAGAGTTGATATAGATTATTCTTTGTCGACACCTAGAAAGTTCCTTAAAAAGAAAGAGCAACTTGTGTTTTCTCCTGAAATTACGGATGGAACAAACGTAATGGACTTGACGGACGTTATTATTAACGGTAAACGATTTGAAAGAAAAGAGTTACGTGCTATTAAGAAGGGTAAATTCAAGGCCGATCCAAATTCTATAAAAATAATAGCTACAAAAGAGCCTATGAGAATAACTGTAGACGATAATGTGCCATTTATGCTGTGGATGGTAAATTCTCAAATGATAGGGCATACATTCTATGATAATGGATACAAGTCAAGACACATATTTGAGCAGGTTATGGCTGAAGGGGTATATTATAAACCTGAAATTGTTGTCGTTGAACCGCCTGTAGTTGTTGAAGAAGCTGAGCTTTTAAACAAAAGTGATAAAGCGGCAATTTTCTTTAAAATTAATAGTGCAGAGATTAAAGACCACCTAGAAAATAATGATTTGAATTTAAAAACAATATCTAGCTTGCTTAAACAAATAAATGACAATAAAGATGCTGAATTAAAGAGTGTTACGGTTATAGGTATAGCATCACCTGATGGAATTTATGAATCTAATGAGCAGTTAAGTAAAGAAAGAGCACAAGAGGCTAAAAAATATCTTATCGAAAACTGTAATGTCAAAGCGAATATGATTAAAACCGAGAATATCGCTGAAGACTGGGACGGACTAGTGAAATTGTTAAATAATGCTTCAATTTCAGATAGAAACACATTGATTTCAATGATAAGAAGCAATAAAACTGATGCCGAAAAGAATATGATATTAAAAAGTTCTATCAATTTTAATACTATAGCAAAAGACTTATTGCCCAAATTGCGCAGAACAATCTATAATGTGAACTTTACGCAATTAAGCACAGGAGAGTTAATTGTTGTTCCGATTGAGATTATAGAGTTGTAAGGTATATTTGATTTATTTAGAACGAGGGCTGTAATTTACGTAAATTACAGCCCTCGTTGTCGTTATTTGGTGACACCTGATATTAATCTCTTCGAGCAAATCCCAAATAATAGATAAGAGTTGCAAGGGCAGAAATTGCAGAAACTAGATAAGTTCTTGCTGCCCAAGATAAAGCCTCGTGAGCTTGTTTTACTTGAACTACAGATAAAGACCCAGATGATTTTAACCACAATAAAGCTCGTTTTGAAGCATCATACTCTACGGGTAAAGTTATCAAACTAAATATAAGGATAGATGCAAGCATCGCTATGCCTACCCAGAATAAAGCAGGGAAAGAGTTAATTGTGAAAATCCCTATAAGGATAATTATCTGTGACCACATAGACGAAAATTGAACCACAGGAACTATTGCTGAACGCATTTTTAGCGGAGCGTAGCCTCTAGCATGTTGTACGGCGTGTCCACATTCGTGTGCTGCTACAGCCGCAGCAGAAACTGTGTTTTGATTGTAAACACTTTCGCTTAAATTAACTGTTTTTTTTGCAGGGTTGTAGTGGTCAGTAAGTTGCCCAGCTGTGCTTATCACTCTCACATCATAAATCCCGTTGTCAGCTAACATTTTTTCAGCGATTTGGCGACCTGTCATGCCACCAGGAGCAAGAACTTTAGAGTATTTGCTAAAAACGCTTTTTAATTTTGCTTGAACAATAAAACCAAGTACTGCAACTGCAATAATTAGTATAAAACCATTCGAAATTACCATAATTTTAAAATCTATAAATTTGTTTTTTTATATAAAACGTAAAGATATAAAAATAATTATACTTTACAAGGTTTTATAGGAAAATTAGTAAAATAATTGTCTTGTAATTATATAATAAAATCACACAAAAAAACCAATCACCTTTTTGAGATGATTGGTTTTTTGTGTAGTTATTATAGGTTTATTCTGTTACAATGATTTCTTTGAATTCATCGCCATTGAAAGTATTACCACTTACATAATCTTCATTAACTTTACCTGTTGTTAAGGTAACATCAGTAGTAGTAACATTATTAAATATGGTTGTACCTAATGACAATTTTTCTTCTGCTGTTGTTCCAAGTTCTATAGTCTCTAAACTTGTACAATTATAAAACGCAGAATTTCCTATAGTCTCAGCAGCAGGTAGTGAAACACTCTCTAAACTTGTACAATTAGAAAACGCAGCATATTCTATAGTCTCAGCAACAGGTAGTGAAACACTCTCTAAAC
>JAWXTO010000123.1:0-5147 GCA_044433545.1 Rikenellaceae bacterium | reverse complement strand
TGTTGGAAAGGCAGGGTATCTACCTCCATTCTTTCAAAAAACTAATAAAAACGGAATCCAGCGTAACATTTTACTGATACAAGGCGGCGTAGTAACCGTTTTAGGGTTGCTTTTTGTTGTAATGCCTTCGGTACAATCCTTTTATCAAATTTTATCACAACTTACAGTGTTGCTTTATCTTATAATGTATATGTTAATGTTCATTTCAGCTATAGTTTTGCGTTATAAGATGCCAAAAATGGAGCGTCCGTTTGCTGTAGGAAAATCTTCAAATTTGTTGATGTGGATAGTTGCAGGTTTAGGGTTTTTAGGTTCACTTCTAGCATTTATTCTAAGTTTTATTATGCCATCTATGTTTAAAGGGTCTATCAATAACGGCACATGGTTTATGGTGCTTATCGGAGGAGCTATTTTAGTTGTTGTTGCACCGTTTATTATTTATGCTGTTAGAAAACCATCATGGAAGGATACTAGTGCTGACATTGAACCTTTTGAATATGAAAAGAAATAATAAAGATATGAATAAGGAGATAATAACATTTGAGAATTTGGAAATGGTCGCAAAGACTGTTTTTGAAGAGGTAAAAAAGATAAAAGAGGGGAAAAATGCTAATTATATTCCTTTTTTAGATGAAATAGACCCAGAATTATTTGGTCTGTCAATAGTAGTTCACGATGGGCGCACTATTTCATTAGGCGATGTAGACTATGTGTTTGGTGTAGAGTCTGTGTCTAAAGTTTTTACTGCAATTTTAGCATTAAAACAATCTGGGGCACAAAAAGTGTTGCGAAATATAGGTGCAGACGCTACGGGCTTACCCTTTAATTCAATAATGGCGATTTTATTGGAAAATAGCCACCCTTCTACACCACTTGTAAATTCGGGAGCGATTGCTACGGTGAGCATGATAGAGCCTGTTGGTGATTCTGAGGCTAAATGGGAGCAAATTGTGAACATTTTTAATGATTTGTGTGCTAGTGAGGTGAAATTATTGAAAGATTTATATGAATCTGAGACTGAAACGAATTTTAATAACAGATCTATAGCGTGGCTGTTAAAGAGATTTGATAGAATTTATGATGAGCCTGAAATTGCACTAGATTTATATACACGTCAATGTTCTTTGGGTGTTACGACTGAACAACTTGCGATTGCGGCTGCTACTATTGCATTTGGGGGTGTAAATCCTGTATCAAAAGAGGAAGTTTTCCCTAAAGAACTAGCTCCTAAGACAACTTCACTTATGGCAACAGTAGGTTTTTATGAACACACAGGAAATTGGATGTTTGAAAGTGGCATACCTGCTAAGACAGGCGTTGGAGGTGGAATAATGGGAGTTGTTCCTGGACAATTTGGTATTGCTGCGTTCTCGCCTCGCCTTGATGCGTCGGGGAATTCTGTGCGTGCACAAGCTGTCATAAAAAGAATAGCAGATGCGCTAGATATTAACATCTATGACTCTAAAAAAATAGAAATAGAGTAAGATGAAGCCCTTTTTAAGTGTACTAAACATATTAGTTCTGCTAACTGGGGTTGTAATTATACTTCTAGTGTCGATAAATACGATATATCCAGAGGTTAACATCCCTTTACAGCTAACTTTAAACATTATGGCTGTAGCTTGTATTATAACATTTGCAGACTTTTGGATAAGGTTCTATTATAGTAGGAACAAATTACGTTTCTTTTTTGCGAATTTAATTTTCTTAGTTAGTTCTATTCCGTTTCTTAATATTTCACATTATATGAACATAGAACTATCAAATTTTGAGAACCTTTTAGTACACTTTATTCCTTTTATTCGTGGCGGACAATCACTAATTATCATAATTAGATGGAGTCCTCTACGGAAAGTGCAGACTTTGTTCTTTTCTTATCTAATTGTGATATTGGCGTTCACATATTTCTGTAGTCTATTGTTTTATCAGCTTGAAAAGGGGGTAAATCCTATGGTGAAAGACTTTTGGAGTGCTTTTTCGTGGGCTTGTATGAATCTTACGACTGTGGGGAGCAACATTTATGGGCAAACACGCCTCGGGCAGTCGCTTTCGTTTATTCTTGCGGCATCGGGGATGTTGTTATTCCCAATATTTACGGCATATATTACTGCGGTCTTTCAAGATAAGTTGTTAAAACAGAATAAAAAGATAGAAGAGGAGGAGAAACAAGTTAATAAGAACATAATTGACAGTGGGATAGGTTAATAGAGTGGTTAATAGGGCGATTTTTGGCACTTCGCTCGACTCTAAAATCCTCACGTACTTCGGGTATGCTGCGGTTTTAGAGCCTTCACGAAGCCCCAAAACTCATCCCTATTAATCACTCTCTGTGCTGAATGGGCTTATTCGTCACCATAAATAAAGCTCCCCTAAAAATATTTTTTAAATAATACTATTATGAGATCAATTTTATCAGTAACAGCAAGAGAAATTCTTGATTCAAGAGGTAATCCAACCGTTGAGGTTGAAGTAGAAACTGTAGGCCACGTGAAAGGACGTGCTTCTGTGCCTTCAGGGGCATCTACAGGCATAAATGAGGCAGTAGAGTTGCGAGATTCTAACGTGAAACGTTATGGGGGTTTAGGCGTGGAGAAAGCTGTACACAATGTTAACAAAATAATTGCTGAAAGGCTAATAGGCTGTGACGTGACTGAGCAAATGAAGATAGATGAAATTCTTATTGAGCTTGATGGCACTCCTACAAAGAGTAGTTTAGGTGCAAATGCGATTTTAGGTGTTTCATTGGCCGTAGCAAGAACGGCAGCAAACTGTTTGAATGTACCTTTGTATCGTTATATTGGTGGCGTGAACACTAAAGTGATGCCTGTGCCTATGATGAATATCATAAATGGAGGTTCTCACTCTGATTCACCTATAGCTTTTCAAGAATTTATGATTAGACCTATAGGGGCATCTACTTTTAAAGAGGCCGTACAGATAGGTGCAGAGGTTTTTCATAGTCTTAAAAAAGTTCTTAAAAAAAGAGGGCTTTCTACGGCAGTAGGCGATGAGGGAGGTTTCGCCCCGACTTTAAAAGGCACAGAAGAAGCCCTAGAGGTGATTTTAAAAGCTATTTCTGATGCTGGATATACAGCAGGGCGCAAAGAAAACGAGGCTGACGTTTCGATAGCTATGGATTGTGCAGCTAGTGAGTTTTATAAAGATGAAGTCTATGATTATACGATTTTTGAGGGCGCACGAGGTCGTAAATTGACATCTAAAGAACAAGTAGACTATCTTGAAAGACTAATAGAGTTGTACCCTATAGATTCTATAGAGGATGGCATGGGTGAAACCGATTGGGAAGGCTGGAAAATGCTTACAGAAAGGATAGGCGACCGCTGTCAACTTGTCGGAGACGATTTATTTGTTACGAACGTTCAATTTATTGAGAAAGGAATCGAAATGGGGTGTGCAAATTCGGTTCTTATCAAGGTAAATCAAATAGGCACGCTAACAGAAACCTTAGATGCTATAGAAGTGGCTCATAAGGCAGGTTACACAACGATAATTTCTCATCGCTCAGGAGAAACAGAAGACACAACTATTGCGGATATTGCTGTGGCGACATCTTCGGGACAAATAAAAACAGGTTCTATGAGTCGAAGTGATAGAATGGCTAAATATAACCAGTTGTTGCGCATTGAAGAAGAGCTAAAAATCAGGATGTAAGCTACATTTTTTAACAAAAAACTATAATTACTTAATATATTTGTAATTATAGTTTTTTTTTGTAAGTTTGTGTAAAGTCGGTCTATTATTTTTTAAATTATTAACTAAAATATTATGGTGAAATTTATGGCAACTGCACTGTTTTCAGTGTGTCTTTTTGCGTGTACTTCCGTAAAAAAACAAGAGCTTACAACAATTAAAATTGACACTGAGAATTATAAATCAGGATTGTTTGAGGACGCTAAAAATGTAACAAAAAAAACTATTACTTCAGACAATGACATCGTAGTTGGTCAGATTCAGTATGCTACGACAGTTGGAGACAACATCTATATGGTAGATTTGTCCTCTAGTAGCGTTTATACTATTGATGCTCAAACTTGTAATATTGACCATGTGTTATCAAAAAAAGGAAATAGTGAAGAAGAGTACATGATGATTTATTCTGCTACAATAGACGAAAAAACAAAAGATATTTATGTTTATGACATGGCAAAAAGAATGTTAAAACAATATAGTGCTAAAGGGTATTTTATTAAAAATTTAAGTTTTGAAAGTGCTCCATATTGTTTTATGATGATTCAAGACGACAAAACAATACTTGCAGACAAAGGAACTGCTAATGGTGATGGTTCTGGTAAGTTTTTAAGTAAATTAGATAAGCTAACTGGCAAGACTACTGCTGATTTAGGTAATATTCCTGAACTTATTAGTGGAATAAATTTTTCTATGCCTAGAGCAAGTTTAGTTAAGTACAATTCATCGTTAAGCTATGTGCCATTTTTTAGCAATATTGTTTATAACGTTGAAGATACAACAATTACACCTAAATACGTTATTGATTTTGGCTCAAAATGGGTGCCTGACAGTCAACTTGAGAAATTTAAAACAGACCTTTCGATGTTTGCAAAGATTATGAAAGATGGATATGTCTTTACTTATAATTTTCTTGAATCTGAGAAGTGGGCATACATAAGTTTCTATGCTGAAGATAAATATTATGGCTATTTTTACTCTAAAGACAGTGGTGCAGGTCAATTATATGACCTAACAGAGACAGGTCAACCTGTATGTATTGACAAAAATGGTAATTTTGTATTTGTTGAATACGGCGAAGAGGACACATACCTAGTGTTTGTAGAGCTAGATGGTGCTATTTTAAAATAGTAGAATTTTAAAAAGTGATATTTTGTCATATTTTGCGAAAATATCACTTTTTTTATGAAAAATATTTTTCATTCTAATTTGTTGATATATAGAATTTAAAGGTAGAGGGCGTAAAAAAGATGAAAAAAAAGTGTAAAAAAATTTGCAGTTAATATTAAAATATCTACCTTTGTGCCCGGAGAGATGGCAGAGTGGTCGAATGCGGCGGTCTTGAAAACCGTTGTGCTGCAAGGCACCGGGGGTTCGAATCCCTCTCTCTCCGCCATTTTTACTTTTCGGGGTGTAGCGCAGTCCGGTTAGCGCACCTG
>JAWXTO010000122.1:0-5267 GCA_044433545.1 Rikenellaceae bacterium | reverse complement strand
CAGATTTAATTGTGTCAGAAACAACGATAAATGGAACTGGATTCAAAGAGTGAGCCGTATTTGGTGTACCATCAGCGTTAACTGCGAAATCAGCATTGCCGTGGTCAGCAGTGATAAGAACTGTGTAACCGTTGGCTGTAGCAGCACTAACAACTTCTTCAACACACTCATCTACAGCACCAATAGCTTTTACGATAGCTTCATAAATACCTGTGTGACCAATCATATCACCATTTGCGAAGTTTAAGCAAACAAAATCAAATTTAGCTTTGTTAAGTTCAGCAACAAGAGCATCTTTTACTTCATAAACACTCATCTCAGGTTTTAAGTCATAAGTTGCAACCTTTGGAGAGTTAATTAAGATACGTTCTTCGTTAGCATAAGGCTCTTCACGACCTCCGTTGAAGAAGAATGTAACGTGAGCATATTTTTCAGTCTCTGCAATGTGTAATTGTGTCAAACCTTCGTTTGCAACAACTTCACCAAGAGTGTTTTGAATATTATCTTTTCCATAAACGATTTTTACTTTCTTGAACCCTTCGTCATAAGGAGTCATAGTAAGATAGTGAAGGTTAGGAATAGCTGTCATGCCTGCTTCAGGAAAGTCTACCTCATTTAAAGCCATAGTGATTTCTCTAGCTCTGTCAGAACGATAGTTTATAGAGAACACAACATCACCTTCTTGAATCATACCTACAGGATTGTTGTTTTCGTCAACAATAGAAATAGGTTTTACAAATTCGTCTGTTAAGTCTTCGTTGTATGAAGCCTCCATAGCAGCTACTGGGTCTGTAAATTTAGCACCAACACCAGCTGTAAGCAAGTCGTAAGCTACTTTTACACGTTCCCAACGTTTGTCTCTATCCATTGCATAGAAACGACCAACGATAGAAGCGATTTTACCGTTAGAAGTTTTAAGGTGATTGTCTAAAGATTCGATAAATCCTTTACCGCTTCTAGGGTCAGTGTCACGACCGTCAGTGAAAGCATGAACAAACACGTTTTCGATGCCATATTCACCAGTTACATCACATAGTTTGTAGATATGTTTATCTAAAGAGTGAACACCACCATTAGAAACTAAACCGATAAAGTGAACTGCTTTACCATTTTCTTTAGCATATTTGAAAGCGTCAGCAATTACAGGGTTTGAAGCGATAGAGTTATCTTCACAAGCTTTATTAATTTTTACAAGGTCTTGATAAACGATGCGACCAGCACCAAGATTTAAGTGACCTACCTCAGAGTTACCCATTTGTCCGTCAGGAAGACCAACATTCTCGCCACAAGTTAATAGTTGAGAGTTAGGGTATTTTTCTTCTAAAGAAGTCATAAATTTAGCATTAGCGTTGTAAATTACATCGCTTTTAGAGTGGTCACCTTTACCCCACCCGTCAAGAATCATTAAAAGAACTTTGTTCATTTTCGTATATTTAAAATTTTAGTGTATTTTCAATAGTTTTTATATCTTTTTTAAAATTCGTGTGCAAGAAACATGCTATTTCTTGTCTGTACACTCTATCACGATTTCACCTGCATTAACAAGATCTTCATGAGAGATAAAACGGCTATTATATTTTTTACCACCGACTTTAATGCTCTTAATGTAGATGTTTTCATCAGAGGCATTAACACCTTTAATTACTAATTCAGAATTTTTGTAATATTTAGGGTCAAGTTTAATAGTAATTTTATCAAAAGTAGGAGAAGAAATGATATAGTTAGGTTCACCTGGTGTTGGAGGGTAAAGCCCCATTAACGAGAACACGCCCCACGCACTCATAGTACCTGTATCATCATTTCCTGGTATACCAACTGGCGCATTTTTATACCATTTTTTCAACAATTCTCGCACCATTTTTTGTGTTCTCCATTCTTCACCTTTAACATAAGAGAAGTAATAAGGGTAACCCATATCTGGTTCGTTTGTCATATCAAAAAGACCTTCATCAAAACACTTTTGAAGATTTGCAGTAAACATTTTGTTGCCACCATGAAGTTTTATAAGACCTAATATGTCATGAGGAAGATAGAAAGAATAATTCCATGATGTACCTTCGTGGAAACCGTGTACAGGCTCAAAATCTTCACCTTGATTAGGGTCAAAACCTTCCATAAACTCACCGTCAGGATTTATAGGACGTAACAGACAGTATTCTGGATCAAAATATTTCTTATATCCCATAGCTCGTGTCATAAGAGTTTCATAGTCTGCTGTTTTACCTAATTTCTTAGCCATTTGAGCAAGTGCCCAGTCTGCAATATAGTATTCTAACGCTTGTGAAACTGTGTTATCATAAGGTTTTAAAATAGGAAGATAGCCGTTTTCTGCATAGAAATCATTGTCAGGACGCACTACATTGTTTGCACCTTCAGTAAAAGCATTCTTATACATAGCCTCATATAGCTCTTCAGCCTCCATGTCGTCCAACATGCCACGCATATAAAGGTCTACGATGTAAGGTAAAGCAGGGTCACCTTGCATAACGTGAAATTCTTGAGAAGCAATTTCAAATTTAGGAAGATTTCCAGACTCTTCATACATTTCATACAGCGATTTCACCATATCATTCGCACGTTGTGGACAAACAAGCGACATTAGTGCAGGGTTTATACGATAGACATCCCAACCAGAGAACATTGTAAAGCGATTGTGATCAACTTTTAACGTTTTACCGCTGCTCATAGCAGGATATTCTCCATTTACGTCTTGTAAAATGTTAGGGTGAATATATGTGTGATATAAAGCTGTATAGAAAATAGACTTATCGTCTTCTGTACCACCTTCAACCTCTACATTTGATAAAACATTGTTCCAGCTTTCGACTGCTTGTGCAGAAATTTCATCAAAGTTAGTGTTGTGTTGTTCTTTATTAAGGTTTTCACGTGCATTTTCTATACTTACGAAAGAAATACCTACGCTAACTTCAACAGTTTCTTGGTCTTCTGTGTTGAAAGAGAATGCAACGCCAATTTCGTCACCTACCATCTCACGGTTGTATTCTGTATAAAGTTTATATTTACCTGAGTATGGATCCCAATCGTGGCGACCACCAATTAACAAATCTTGTTTTTTCCAATATTTGATTTCTGCTGGTTTGTTAATACGAACAACAAAGTAAATAGGAATAATAGATTGAGATTTAGTATAACAGAAAGTTCCCATTAGTTTATATCCCTCAATTTCTCTATCAGATACGATTCTAGCAGCACCTCCAGTTTCGTTAGTTAAGCCTAGCCCTATGTTTAGAAGAACGTGCGAATTGCCAGCTGGATAAGTGTATTTTGATAATGTAGTACGCTCTGTAGCAGTCATCTCTGCTTTCACATTGTATTTTGTGATATCAGCACTATAATAACCTGCTTTAGCTGTTTGATTTTCAGTTTCTGAGCAGTATTTGTTATAGTCAACCTCTAATTCACCAGTCGTAGGCATTAAAAGCAGTGACCCGAAGTCTGGACAACCTACACCAGAAAGGTTCACATTAGTAAAACCTGCAATATATTTGTTTTCATACACAAAAGGTGTAGAACACCAACCTCCATTAACGTGTATTGTATGTCCAGGCTTTTCTATAGTGTTAAATGGACTCATAGAAACCATACCATAAGGCACAACAGGACCTGGCTGAGTAGCTCCAAAGTTTGAAGTACCAATAAAAGGGTTTACATACTCGGCAGGCGTTTTTTGAGCAGATGCTGTCAGCACCGCAAATAAAGACAAGACTGTTAAGAAGATTGATTTCATATATACAAATAAAATTAATAATTGATAAAATATTTACAACTTTTGTTCTGCAAATATATAACAATTAAATGAAATTTACTACTTTTGTAACCGTAATAAACCTAAAAATCTCATATATTTAACACAAAATGCTGACTAAGCAATTTTATCGTTATTATTTATGAAAAAAGCTTATAATTTGGTTATTTATTGAATTTATTTAAAACAATTATGAAGAAAACTTTAACAACAATTGCAGCTGCGGTACTATTCTTGAGCGGTTGCACAGAAATACAAAAACAAATGGAAAATACAGATTTTACTTGGCAAATTGATAAGTTTGATGATGTGAAAATTTTACGTTATCAAATCCCAGATTTCGATTCTCTTTCACTACAACAAAAAACGTTAGTTTATTATCTTTCTGAGGCTGCATTATGCGGTAGAGACATACTTTTTGATCAAAATTTCAAGTACAACCTACCAATTAGAAAAACCTTAGAAGAAATCTATGTTTCTTATGATGGAAACAAAGAAGACGAACAATTTAAAGCATTTGAGAAATATCTAAAAAAGGTGTGGTTCGCAAATGGCATACACCACCACTATTCTTCTGAAAAATTCACACCAGAATTCAGTGAAGAATATTTTGACTCTTTAGTTATGGCTACCGAGTCATTAAGTGATTCTAAAAAAGAAATTGCACTTATAAAACCTGCTATTTTTAACGAAAAACTATATAATGTTGGTTCTTGTCAAGATGCTTCAAAAGATATGATAGCGAATAGTGCTAACAACTATCACGAAAATTTAACACAAAAAGAAGTAGAAGCTTTTTATAACAAAATGGCAAATCCTAACGATCCTGAACCTGTGATGTATGGACTTAACAGTCGTTTAGTTAAAGAAAAAGGTCAGATTTTTGAAGAAGTTTACAAAATTGGAGGAAAATATTCTGAAGCTTTAGAGAGAATTGTATATTGGCTAGAAAAAGCTGCTGGAGTAGCTGAAAATGACCTTCAAAAACAAACTATCGAAAAGCTAGTTTCTTATTACAAAAGTGGTGATCTTAAAGAATTTGACGAATATAGCATCCTTTGGGTTCAAGACACACTTTCTAGTGTAGATTTTGTTAATGGTTTCATAGAAGTATATGGTGACCCTCTTGGCCGTAAGGCATCATGGGAGTCTACAGTAAACTTCAAAAACGTAGAGGCAACAAAACGTACAGAAGTTATCTCTGAGAACGCTCAATGGTTCGAAGACAACTCTCCAATTGATGAAGAATACAAAAAAGATGAAGTAAAAGGCGTTTCTGCAAAAGTTATCACTGTTGCCCAATTAGGTGGCGACTGTTTCCCTGCTACACCTATAGGTATTAACCTTCCAAACTCAGACTGGATTAGAAAAGAACATGGTTCTAAGAGTGTTACTATCCAAAACATCACTTATGCTTATTCTCAAGCAGCACAAGGAGATGGGTTTTCAGCAGAGTTTTATCCTAGCGAAGAAGTTATTGAGACTGCAAAAAAATATGGTA
>JAWXTO010000121.1:0-5318 GCA_044433545.1 Rikenellaceae bacterium | reverse complement strand
GTGACTCTTGACGATAAGGAGCTAGACCGCCTTCTTCTTTGCGTTTTTCGTTGTAGAAGTAACAATTACCGATTTCATATAATTTAACTGAACCATTACGACGGTTAGTGTTTAATTGTAGAGCCTCCATAGCGTTAAACAATAAAGTCTGACGCATAACATTTAAGTCGTTAGACAAAGGATTCAATATTTTAACACATTTTTCTATGTCATAAGCTTCGCAGTCTGTATAGTAAGATGCTTTTGTAAGCGAATTGCTCATTATTTCGTTAAATCCACCATAAGATAGCGTTTCAGAGATGCGCTCTATGATTTTGTTAACGTCAGGTTTCGGTGCGTAAGATAGTGTAGAGTGTACCATTTGAGGAACTTCTACATTGTTATATCCATAAATTCTTAGAATATCTTCAATAACGTCTACATCACGTCTCACATCAACACGATACATAGGAACTTCTAACGAAAGAACTCCATTTTCTTCTTTTGCGATGTTTATTTCTAGTCCTTTTAGGATAGATTTGATTTTGTCCTCACCAATTTCTTTACCTATTAAAGAATTTACCTTCGCAATAGATAATTCTACATCATAAGGCTTTAATTCAAGGTTTAAGATGTCTGTAACATCAGAAGTGATTGTGCCACCTGCATACTCTTTAATTAAAAGAGCTGCACGTTTTAAAGCGTAAGGAGTCATTTGTGGGTCACATCCACGCTCATATCTGAATGATGAGTCTGTGCTAATTGCGTGTCTTTTAGCTGTTTTACGAACAGAAACAGGATTGAAATATGCACTTTCAAGGAAAATTGTAGTTGTAGAGTCAGAAACACCTGATTCTAAGCCTCCAAATACACCAGCGATACACATAGGTGCATTTTCGTTGCATATCATTAAATCGTCTGCGCTTAATTTGCGTTCAACTTCGTCTAAAGTAGTGAAAGGAGTGCCCTCAGCACAGTTTTTAACTATGATTTTATCTCCACTGATTTTGTCAGCATCAAAAGCGTGTAGAGGATGACCTGTTTCGTGAAGAACGAAGTTTGTGATGTCTACAACGTTGTTTTTTGGAGTGATATTTATTGCACGAAGACAGTTTTGTAGCCATTCAGGCGATGGAGCTATTTTTATATTAGAAATAGTAACACCCATATATCTAGGTGCAGCGTCTGTGTTTTCTACAGTTACAGAAATTGCTCTTCCTTCAGCATCTTTACCAAATGATTCTACAGAAGGAGTTTGTATTGATGTCTCTGAACCTTGAGAGTTAAGATATGCAATAACGTCTCTAGCAACACCAATGTGAGAAGAAGCGTCAACACGATTTGGTGTTAGACCTATTTCTAGTGTATAATCGTCAACAATGCCGAAGTAAGATTTAGCATCTTGACCTACAGTAGCGTTAGCGTCAAGTTCCATGATACCAGCGTGGTCGCTACCTACGCCTATTTCGTCTTCAGCGCACAACATGCCGTTAGATTCTACGCCACGTATTTTACTTTTTTTGATTTTGAAGCCTTCGCTATCACTTGTAGGGTATAAAACAGCTCCATTTGTAGCAACAACTACTTTTAAACCTGCTTTACAGTTTGGTGCTCCACATACAATTTGTACTGGGCCTTCTCCGTATTCTACAGTAGTGATATTTAGCTTGTCTGCGTCTGGATGTTTCTCGCAAGTTAATACTTCTCCGATTTTAAGACCATCTAGTCCTCCTTTTATGCTTTCAATCTTCTCTAATGCTTCAACTTCTAAGCCGATGTCTGTTAAAACTTTGGAGATTTCCTCAACTGACATATCACAGTTGATATAGTTTTTTAACCAATTATAAGAAATAGTCATTTTTATATTTATTTTTTATACATATTTTTTTCGACCTATAAAGGTACAGTTTTTTTGAAGAATAACAAATTTTTTTGCAATTCTTTAAAATTAAATATTAACTTTGTGCGTGAATTATGATTAGTATTTTATTTAAATGCTTTTAAATTACTTATGTAGCACAACATTTGTGAAATACAGGGCAAAGATAATAAAAATCTAGGATTAGTTTTTGTTGGAAGAAAGTATTTTAGGGAGAAATTAGAACTCTCCTTAATCTTTAAGGCAATGCATTGCTTCTATATACGAGCTTTTTAGCTTATGTAGAAGTTATTGTTGAATGTTAAATATTTTAAAATGGATGAGGGGAAGCATCAATATAGCAGCAGTTTCATACATAAACACGATTCCGTTTGTTTATGGCATTGAGCATACGAGCGAAAGCTTGTCTGCTAATTTGACATTGGCTATACCCAAAGAATGTGCTGAACTTTTTAAATCTAAAAAAGTTGACGTTGCCCTCGTTCCTCTTGCAACAACTCTCGAATTTTCTGATTATAACATAGTGACACCTTATTGCATTGCATCTGATGATGCAGTGCGAACAGTTGTGTTGATGTGTGATTGTGAGAAAACTAAAATAGAACGAATTTTCTTAGATTCACACTCTCGTACATCTGTAGAGTTGGTGAAAATTTTGGCTAGAGAGTTATGGAAAATAACTCCAGTGTTTGAAGAACTGACAGACTATGAGTTGATTGGAAAATGTTCTCAAAACGATGCTTATTTGCTTATTGGTGATAAGGTGTTTGATTTTGAAGACCAATTTTCTCAAAAAATAGACTTATGTAGTGAGTGGATAGAATTTACAGGCAAGCCTTTTGTGTTTGCGGTGTGGGTAGCCCACAAGAATGTCACAAACCTACAAATTGAAACCTTGAGCGACTCTTTAGCGTATGGAATTGACTGCATCGAATCAGCAGCAAAAGAATATAGATGTAAAGATTATAAATTCGTAACCGAATATCTCACTAAAAACATAAAATTTCACCTCTCTGACGACAAAAGAGAGGGCATGAAGTTGTTTTTACGTTATCTTGAACAAGAAAGTGAACCTTCCTCCCATTTTAACTAACATAACTATCTTTAACAATATAAGTTTAAAGGTAATTTGATTATAGAATGTTAATGTTCTATGATTACTATTTAGTTAATGTTCAACTTTTAAAAGATAAATAAAAGATGCTTACACTATACTTAAAATCATACAATAAAATAGTTCGTAACGCAGATATAAAACTTTTTGATGACCTAGGATATGATGATATCCTTTGGATAGATATGCACGAACCTACAGTTAAAGAAAAACGTGCAGTTGAGGATTTTATAGAAGTAAACTTCCAAACACAACAACAAATCGAAGAAATTGAAAGTTCATCTCGTTATAGCGAAACCGAAAAAGCAGTATATTGTAATACAAACTTTCTTGTGTCTACAGATTCTGGCTTTGTGATAGAGCCTGTTTCGTTTGTGTTATGTGATGGGGTGTTGATTTCTGAAAGGTCGTTAGATTTGCGCACCTTTAAAGATGCAACAAAAAAGGTGCAGATGAACCATAGGCAGTTCTCTACAGGTTTCCACATATTAATATCTATTCTTGAAGTTAGAATTGACCTTGATGCCGATATGGTTGAGGCTATATCTCGACAAGTCTCACAACTTTCAAAACATATATCTGTTGAGGAGACTATTGATAAAGAAGTACTTAAACGTATCACTACGCTACAAGATAGCAGTATGGTGCTTCGTGAGAATATCTTTGACCGTCAAAGGGTAGTGTCTGGAATTATGAAAAGTGACCGTTTCCCAAATGACCTATATCCTCGTATGTCTATGATGTTAAAGGATATCGGTTCGCTTTTAAGTCATGCTGATTTCAGTTTAGATAGATTAGATTACCTGCAAGATACAGCGATGGGTCTTATTAATATTGAACAAAACAATATTACTAAGCTGTTTACCATTGTTAGCGTATTCTTTATGCCACCAACACTTATCGCTAGTATATACGGTATGAACTTTAAGTACATGCCCGAGTTATCATATAAATATGGCTACCCTATATCAATAGGGCTTATGATATTAACTTCGTCTATTATTTTCTTTGTGTTTAAACGAAAGAAGTGGCTTTAATAGACGTTAATTAACCTATGATTTATAAATTTCAAAAAAATCTTAATATGGACAAACAGAGTATCTTAAATTTAAATAAAGAATTGAAAAATGCTCCAGCAGAGCAAATATTGGCATACTTTATCGAAAAATATAAAGGCGAAATTGCGCTTGCTACATCTTTAAGTCTTGAAGATCAGATATTAACAAAAATGATTTGTGACATTGATAAAGATGTGAAAATTTTTACTCTTGATACAGGTCGACTTTTCCCTGAAACGTATGACCTTATTGATAAAACATCAAAGTTTTTTGATAAAAGTATAGAGATTTACTTTCCAGACTATAACAAAGTAGAAAAAATGGTTGCTGAGAGTTCTATAAACCTGTTTTATGACAGTGTTGAGAAACGTAGACAATGTTGTAAAATAAGAAAAATTGAGCCCCTTAATCGTGCTTTTGGTGGTTTAAAAGTGTGGGTTTGTGGTCTAAGACAAGAGCAATCTATTACACGTTACGGACTTAACCCTATCGAATGGGATGAGCAAAATGGGTTAATAAAAATTTCACCTTTGTATGATTGGAATGCTGCTAAGGTAAGAGAATATATAGATGAAAATAATGTACCTTACAATCCATTGTGCGATAAAGGTTTTCTAAGTATTGGTTGTCAGCCATGTACACGTGCCGTAGAAGAAGGAGAAGACGAACGTAGCGGACGTTGGTGGTGGGAAGCACCAGAAACTAAAGAGTGCGGCTTACATAAACGTAAATAATTTTAACATTTTATAATAAATGCCCCTATTTTGATGAATTGAATCAAAGTAGGGGCGTTTTGCATTTGATGAAGTTGGTAGAAAAGTAGTATTTTGTTTTTTTTGATAAAAATAATGTAAAAAATATTAAATTGTAATGGATTGATTTAGATGCAGTTGGTTGTTGTGTATAAAAAAATATTAAAAAAAGATTAAGAATTATTTGGAAGTTAGTAAAAAAATGCGCTATCTTTGCATCGCAATTGAGAAGTAACGCACTTCGAGTTTACTAAGTCATTTAGGTTTTGCCGATGGTGATTTAGTTTTTTTATCGGGAAGCGTTTCAGTTGTAATTTAGTTCTTTTGACAGATTGAGATTTAAAAGTAGCATCTTTAATATTTATATTAAAAGATACATCCTTTGAGAAACAGCGACGATACGACATCAGACCTTTTGGTTTGAATGTTACACTTTTTATAAAATTTTACTATGGAGAGTTTGATCCTGGCTCAGGATGAACGCTAGCGGCAGGCCTAACACATGCAAGTCGAGGGGCAGCATATAAATAACTTGT
>JAWXTO010000120.1:0-5444 GCA_044433545.1 Rikenellaceae bacterium | reverse complement strand
AATTGACGACAAAAATACGCTACAAAAACAGCTATCAGCAGCGTAAGAAAAGTTACTGAAAATCGTGAAAAGAACGACAAAGAATCCTCTAAAAAAACATCTAATGACAAATTTGACTTTAGCAGTTCACTAGAAAAATCACGAAATAAAATATCTAAAATCAGCAAGTCAGACACTGACGATGCCAACAAAAAGCTAGAAGCTGAAAATAAAAAGCTTCAAACTGCAATAGAAAAAAGTAGAACACAAAACTATAGCTATATACAAAGTCAATTAGCAAAAAATTATAAAAAAGAGCAAGAGTATATTGATGAAGCTAAAAAGAACCAACCTAAAGTTGTGACCTACGTAAAACGAGACAATAAATCTATTCCTATCTATGAAGATACAATGGTAGACATCTATCGTTTAGCTAATTACGAAAATCTACTTGAGCCTTATTATTATGAAAAAGATGCAAAAGGACGTGCTTATCAACTTTCTATAGCCACAGACAAAATATTTGACATTTATGGTGTTGAAGATGTCCTAAGCGGCAAAGCCGTTGAAGATAGAAAAAAGATTAATTCTCCATATTTGTTCAACAGTTCATACAACGAATAGTCTCATTCTCAACAAAAACTTTTAAAATTATTAACAGAAAATTAAAATCAGGGAGAAAATAGAACTCCCCTTAAATATGATTAAAGAACTAAGCGATGAGCATTTAATTCAATTAAGCTCATATAATGCTAACTTTTCGCAATCTGGCTGTCCCCTACATCGTAGTGACAGCCAAATTAGCAATCAAATAGCAGAAAATATAGATTATGAACTCATTCAAGATGCGTATAATTGTTGGATTTCATTAGAAAAAACACGAAATGAGCGAAAACGAAATTTAAAATATAAAAATGGAGACCAATGGAGTGACTATATATTAGACCCTGAGTCAAACGGACGAATTATCCGTGAAGATCAACTTCTTATGAGAAATGGGCGAACTCCTATGAAACACAATTTCATTCAACAATTTGTGCGAAACTTAACAGGTCATCTTTTATCGAATCCATCTCAAAGTGTTGTTCATGCTCGAAGCAAAAAGGACTCTAACTTGGGAGAGATGCTTACAAACGCTCTTCAATACAGTCTACAACTTAATAAAATTGACAAAATCAACATTACGATGCTCGAAGAGCTGCTTTTAAGTGGCATTGTTTGTACAAAAGTACATTATTCTTATTTTACAAAACAGAAAATGTGTGATGTAAAAGTCGATTTAGTTAATATCAACCGATTCTTCTTTAACACAGACATAGAAGACCCTAGACTGGATGACATTAAGCTACTTGGCGAATTTCATGACTATACATACAGCGAACTGATTTCAAACTTTGCCAGTTCACTCGAAGATGAAGCCAAATTGTCAAAAATATTCAGAATCCAAAAAGATAGCATTTCATCTCTTTATGGAATGTCTACTGACAAGATAAATTCTAGCTCATTTTTTAATATATGTGACAATAAATGTAGAATTTATGAAGTGTGGCAGAAAAAAGGAAGGTGGGTGAACTTTATACATGATACTGCTGACGGAAGTGAAACTGTAACCCCGCTTTCTGAATTAGAAATAGCAGAAATTAACAATAATCGCATACAAAAAGCTGAAAATTTGGGCATAAAATCAGAAAATGTTCCTCTTGTTAAGTTCCACCAAAAATTTGAACAATTCTGGCATGTAAAATTCTTAACTGCTACAGGTGCAGTGATAAAAGAACGTGAAACTCCTTATGCTCACAAAGAACACCCGTATGTAATCACAACGATGCCAATTTTGGATGGCGAATTTAAAGGTTTTATCTCAGATTTAGTTGACATTCAACACTATATCAACAAACTTCTAGTTACGCAAGACTTTATTATTGGAACAAGTGCTAAAGGTGTACTTATGATTCCTGAAAGTTCTATTCCTGATGGTTATTCTGTACAGGATTTTGCTGAAGAATATGTAAAAGTGGATGGAATTATTGTATATAAACCCTCATCGACAGGCGAAAAACCATATCAAGTAGCTCGTGACTCTACAAATGCAGGAATTTGGCAGATGTTATCAACACAAATTGAACTTCTAAAAGACATTTCTGGCATTTCTAGTGCACAGTTGGGTCAAAAAACATCAAACACTACTCCCTCAAGTCTTTATGCACAGCAAACTGTCAATTCTCTAATAAACCACAAATCTCTATTCAACACAGTGACTAGTGGAGAGAATGAAAGAAATGAAAAGATTGTCAAAGTTATAATGCAATATTATAATGAACCCCGTCAAATCTGTTTCGGACTCGACAATGGCAATAACAAAAACTCACTCTACGATCCAACAGCTGTTAAAAACATAGAGACATTCAATTTGGTTTCTACACAGTCTATTGACACACCTGTTTACAGAGAAATGTATGATGATATATTAATGAATATGTTAGAGAGAAACCACATTCCTATAGACATTTTCCTAGACAATTGTTCTTTACCTTTTGCTGAGAAAATTCTTATGCAATTAAAAAATCGTGGGGCAAAATAACAAATATTTCAACCTAGTTTATCGGTGAATAAAAAAATATCACCGATAAACTTTTTATTGTATAATTATACATTATTTGTACATAATCCATTTTTTTATACCTTTGCAAAAACTAAAAAACGTATTAATATGGAACCCCTAAACAGAGAAGAAAACGCAAAAATAAAAAGGCGTCCAGGCAGGAGAAAGAAAGATCGTACAAAAATTCAATGCTATTTTGAAAGCATGACTCCTGAAACAGTATTTAAGTACAATAAAATATACACTGACTATAAGAAGCTTCGTAAAGATATTTATCGAGACCTGCCTGAAGTTGCGAGATATATTAACAAGGACTTTTATTATACTGTAATCAGCAAACGACACAACATAAGTAAAAACTATATGATTTCTATATTAAAAACAATAGCCGCAAATGAAAATCTTTTCCAGAAAACAATAAAAATTGCTTACATTAAACTTGAAGAGGATGACTAGCAGCGAAATTAACAAAATTATAGCCGAAAACACGAACAAACAAAGGCGGCAAAAACGAAAATATGACCCCATAAGGGGAACAGGTTCTCTAATTCGTAAAGCTAAATTATATTTTAACAACACAGACTACATTAAAATACCTTATAAAATGGCAAAACATCCGTTTATTACATCAATATTGAAACATGACACGGTTGAAAGCTATTGCAAAAAACACAGGATTGCAAAAAAAATAGCAGAATATGCTATCTTACAGCTTAGAATTAAATATGATTTTGAATTTTGGTGTAGCACATGTGTTAAAATACAAGATAAACAAACAAAACGAATAACAAACCTCATTTTACGTCCTCCTCAACTGAAATTGGTAAAAATAATCCTCGAAAAGCTTTTCAACAACGAACCGATAAGGATAATCTTATTAAAAGCTAGACAATGGGGCGGTTCTACTGTTATTCAGATGATTATGGCGTGGATACAATTATTTCATAGGACAAATTGGCATTCTGTTATAGTTGGAGACATCGAAGACCAAGCTCGTAATATAAAATCTATGTACTCTAGGCTCGCACAAAATCATCCTGAAGAAGTACAAAAAATGACTTTAGAAAATTTTGAGGGTTCTACAAAAAATAAACGGCTAAAAGAACGTGACAACATCATATACATAGGTTCTATGCAGAAACCTGAAGCGATACGAAGCGCAGATGTTATGATGGCACATCTTTCTGAAGTTGGCTTTGGCAGTCTACTGACGGGAAACGCCCCGAAGACATTATCCAATCAATTGCAGGCACTGTTCCCCTCGAACCTTATTCTATGATAGTCATGGAATCGACCGCAAAAGGCATAGGCAATTTTTTTCATCGACAATGGACAAAGGCTATAGAAAAAGAAAGCGGTTATACGCCCGTTTTTGTGGCATGGTATGAAATTGACATGTATCAAATACCTTTCACTTCAACAAAAGAAAAATTCAATTTTGTAGAATCTATGACACCTATCGAAAAATCATATTTTGAACTAGGTGCAACATTAGAGGGCATAAATTGGTATAGAAACAAGAAACATACAGAGTCTTATGACTCATGGAGAATGGAATGTGAGTTTCCGACAACTCCACAAGAGGCTTTTCAGTCTACAGGAAGGCGTGCCCACGCTCCTCAATATACGTTACAGATGAGAAAATTCTGTAAAGAGCCCAAATATATAGGCGAACTTATCGCAGATGCCCAATTTGGAGAGGCTGCAATAGACACATCCCTAAAATTCACAGAAATGAAAGGCGGCACTTTATATTTGTGGAACTTGCCAGACAGAAACTCAAACATAACAAACAGATATATAGTCAGCATGGACATCGGAGGGAGAACACCAAACGCAGACTGGTCTGTAATTTCAATTATTGATAGGTATTGGCTTTTAGAAGGAGGTGTGGAAGAATGTATCGGCACTTATCGCTTCCACTTAGACCAAGATTTAGCCGTTTGGAAGGCTGTACAAACTGCACGATATTTTTGTAATGCTCTACTTGTCATAGAGTCAAATTCTTTGAATAGTAAAGGCACAGAAGGCGACCACTCTCTCACAATTTTAGACGAAATTAAACATATTTATCATAATATATATGTTAGAACTGACCCTCAAAAGATTAAAGAAGGCGCACCTGCACGTTTCGGATTTCAAACAACAAGTTCATCAAAAACAGACCTTGTAACTCAAATGAATAAGCGATTTAGAGAGATGTTACACATAGAAAGAGATGCAAGAGCTATTGACGAAGCAGACTGTTTTGAAATCAAAGAAAATGGAAGCTACGGAGCAACTATTGGTGAACATGACGACATTTATATGAGCCGTGCAATAGGATTAAAAGCATCACAAATATCTGATTTTCCGAGAGTCATAAAAAAACGAAAAAAGAATTAATGAAAACAATGTATAACCCTATATTTTCAAGTTTAAAATGAAAAGTACATTAATGTAATATTTTTTTCATACTTTTGTTGTAAATTAATCTACAGGAGAGCCTTGTTTTCTCCTCTATATCATTAGCTATCAGACATTATGCCACAACAAGTTCAATTACAAGTTACTCCTAAAGAGTCTATAACACCAAGTATATATCTTAATTTGGCTGCTTCACGTGCAGGCATTAAACAATCACAAATTGCTCATGCACGAATCATTAAACGCTCTATTGATGCACGCAAACCAAATATTAAAGTAAATCTTACGATTGAACTTTTTGTTGATGACGAGAAAGAACCTGAAAAAACAGTTTTTAACTGGGAGGATGTGTCTACAAAACAAGAGATTATTGTAGTAGGTAGCGGCCCAGCAGGACTTTTTGCGGCTTTAAGATTAATTGAAAATGGGCTGAGACCTATCGTTATCGAAAGAGGTA
>JAWXTO010000119.1:0-5449 GCA_044433545.1 Rikenellaceae bacterium | reverse complement strand
GAAAAAGTTACCCTCAAAATTCATATAAACATGTCCGCCATTTAACAAATAGATAACTACAAAAACGATTAACAAGCCCGCAGGGATAATTGTGCCTACCATAGCTCCAATTTTTGAGACTTTTCCGACACATCCCATGCCTTTCAGAGAAATAAATGTCGCTAACCAATAAATTGCCAAAACAACAACCAAGGTAAACATCTTGTTGCTTGCCATAGCTGCATCTGTCACCTCATTAGTCCCTATAAACGCTAAAGAAACTGCACCAAATGTTAAAACAGTAGGAAACCAAATTGTACTTTCAATCCATTGTAAGAAAATCGCTAAAAAACCTAAGCGTTTTCCCATTGCTTCGCCAACCCATCTAAAAACACCGCCTTGTTTGTTCGCAAACATAGAGGCAAGTTCTGCTGCAACGAGAGCCGTAGGAATTAAAAACACAACGGCTGCAAAAAGATAATAAAATGCCGATGACAATCCATAAATTGCCTGTGAGGGAAGCCCTCTCAGCGAAACAACAGCCGCAACATTCATTATCGCTAGTGTCATAACACTCAATTTAATGGCTCTATTACCAGTTTTGTTTAAATTTGCCATAAAACGTAATTTTAAATTAATATTTAGGGGAGTTCTCTCAATTTATATGCCAAACAAAGTGCTTTTAGAACACCGAATTTGGCACACAAATTGAAACTTAAAGCCATTATTTATAAAACTTTAATATTATGGAAATGGACAAAGAAAAATGTAATTGTGATGAAAATGGATGCAATTGCGGATGCCAGTGTTGTGATAATACACCAATTTTTGGTTCTCCAGAAGAATCTCGTATAGCTCCTAAATATGAAATTCCGAAAAACTCTATGAGCGGAGAATTTGCATATCAAATTGTGCATGACGAGGCAATGTTAGACGGAAACTCTCGACTAAATCTTGCAACTTTTGTTACGACATGGATGGACGATTATGCTCGTCGCATTATGAGCGAAAACATGGATAAAAACATGATTGACAAAACAGAATATCCTCAAACTGCCGAAATTGAACGTCGTTGTGTTAACATCATAGCAAAACTTTGGAACTCTCCAGAAGCAAAAAATAGCCAATATTGTATGGGAACTAGCACTGTAGGCTCTTCAGAAGCCTGTATGCTAGGTGGAATAGCTGCTTTAAAGCGTTGGCAAAAGAGCCGTAAGGAGAAAGGGCTTTCAATAGACAATCCTAACTTTGTAATCTCTAGTTGTTTTCAAGTTGTATGGGAGAAATTTGCTATTTACTGGGATGTAGAGTTGCGTGCTGTGCCTATCACGGCAGAAAAGTTGTCACTAACTGCTGAAGATGTTGTAAAATATTGTGACGAAAATACAATTTGTGTCGTACCTATTATGGGCGTTACAATTACGGGCTTTAACGAGGATGTTCAAGGCATAAATGATGCTTTAGATGAGTTAAATGAAAAAACAGGTTGGGATATTTCTATCCACGTCGATGCTGCAACTGGCGGATTCATCTTGCCATTCACACAGCCAGATTATGTATGGGATTTTCGCTTAAAATGGGTGTTTTCTATTAGTGTTTCAGGTCATAAATTTGGATTAGTATATCCTGGTGTAGGTTGGGTGATCTGGAAAGATAAAACTTTGCTACCAAAAGAGATGAATTTTGAGGTAAATTATTTAGGAGCTTCTGTGCCTAGCATTTCTATTAACTTTTCACGCCCAGGAAATCAAGTTTTAGCACAATATTACCAATTTGTTCGCCTAGGAGCAGAGGGCTACAGAAAAATACAACAAAGTTCGTTAAATGTATGCTTATATTTACGTGAAAAATTAACAGAATTTGGCATTTTTGAATTTTTATCAGAGGGCACTCCAAATCCGCTATTTGTGTGGAAAATGAAAGAGGATAAAAACAGAAAATGGACACTTTATGACCTTTCAGATGCTTTGCACGTTGAGGGATGGCAAATTCCGGCTTACACAATGCCAGAATCTTTAACAGATGTGATTATTATGCGTATTGTGGTTCGTCAAGGCATGTCTATGGATCTAGCAAATTTGTTAATTGATAATATAAAAGTGTGTATAAATGAGCTAAATATGCTAAAAGAGCCTACAAATAGTGCTTTAGACCACAATTATAAAGGGAAGCGCAGATTTTCTCATATTAAATAATATTTTTTGGAAGTAATTTTTAAAAGTCATAACAAACATTCTAGCCCCGTAAATTAAACGGGGCTTTTTATTATGGGAGGGTTAAGGGTGCAAGATATTGTATTAAGTGTAAAATCTGATTTCGTTATACTTTTTGCAGGTATAATTGCAGGGTTCGTCAGTGAAATAGGCGCTGCTGGTTCTATAATTGCACTGCCTATGCTTATATCTTTAGGAATTCCTCCTGTTATAGCAAATGGGACAAATAGAGTTGCTAATTTTTCACTATATACGTCTGCCTATGGATATTATGTTTATAAAAAACACGAATTTTTAGTCCCTAAATACCTATTTTCGTTATCTATTCCTATAGTTGTTGGTGCTGTTGTAGGCTCTATAGCTGCAAATCTTATTTCTGACACAGCAACACACAGTATAGTTGTCGCATTATCCATACTTTTCATTACGTTCAACACAAAAACTGCGATTAGAGAGGATCTAGTTAAAACTACTGTAAATATTAAACTTACGGCATTACATTTTTTAGTGCTTTTTGGAGCAGGGTTCTATGGCGGGCTTATTCAGTCAGGAATGACCTATATTATTTTTTATTCTTTAGCCAATATTATCTTAATTGACTATAATACATCGAAATATTTAAAATTCTTTTTTAGTGTGCTTGTAACAATAGTTTCGCTAATTGTCTTTGTTTTTTATTCTAATATAGACTATCGTGTAGGCGTAATTTTGCTTATTGGTGGGGCTGTAGGGGGCTGGATAGGAAGCATAAAAATGCAAAAATGGTCTCCTCGACATGATAAAGAGATAATAAAGTTAGTAATTCTTTTCTCTATCTTATACCTTATGCTTTTTATTTTACGTTATGGACAAAATATACTATTTTATGCATAATGTGGACTTCTAACAATTCGTGAAATCATAGTTTTGTGAATTGCCTTAAAAAATAGTACTTTTGTTGTTTGTAATTTAGAGGCCCCTTTTATTTATAAGAGATATGAGTAAGAAAAATATAGATAGTAAAAATAGTAACAAACTAGATATAGAGAAAATAATAGCTAATTTTACTGACCAACAAAAAGTAAATAAACTTATTAACAGTAGTGCAAAACGAGTTTCGCTTAATGGCGTGACAGGTTCTGCACTTTCGCTTATTATAACAGCGGCTAGTGTTAAATTAAACGGAATCCACATCGTAATTATGGATAGTAAAGACGATGCGGGCTATTTATACTGGGATTTACACAATTTTATAGATGAATCTAAACTTCTATTTTTTCCTACAGGGTACACTCGCTCTATAATTTATGGTCGAGAAGATGCTTCGGGCATTGTTCAGCGTACTGCCGTAATTTCAGCACTAAAAAACTATAAAAAAGGCGAAAATCTCATTATTTGCACCTACCCCGAAGCAATTTCTGAAAAAGTTGTTACCTCTAAAGAACTTAACAGCAAATCTTTTGTCATAAATAAAGGCGACAAACTAAAACAGCAAGACATTATTACGATGTTGTTAGATTTTGGATTTTCTCGTGTCGATTTTGTCTATGAACCTGGTCAATTTTCAATTAGAGGTGGGATTATTGACATTTTTTCATTTTCTACAAATTATCCAGTTCGTTTAGACATGTTTGGAGACGAGATAGAATCTATTCGTAGCTTTGACATCAATACTCAGCGTTCTGTAAATTCTTTAGACTATATAGACATAATCGCAAATCTTAAATACAGTTCTGAAATTAAAGAACTTATATCAATTACAGGCTTTATTAAAGACAAATGTAAAAGAGATGATTATTATGTGTGGGCAGAACGCCCTTCGATGATAGTTAAAAAAATTGGGGACACTAAAAATAAATTTCTTAAAAATGCGTTAGAGAAAAACAATGAAGACTTTGAAAAAGCCAAACACTATGTAACTGGAGTGAATGAGTTTTATCAACAAATAGCAGATTCTCACATTTTTACGATTAGAGACACTTTTGTTGAATTGCAGTCTGAAGAAGAACTGTTCTTTGATATTAATCCACAACCGTCATTCAACAAAAATTTTGAGCTTTTAATTAAAAACTTAAAAGAAAACATAAAAAACGGATACAAAAACTATATTATCACTGAAAATAAGGCTCAAGTTGAACGTTTAGACAACATTTTTTATTCATTAGGTGTGAAAACTTCTATTTTTGAGAATTTTTCTCTTACACTGCATGAAGGGTTTGTTGACAATGATAATAAAGTTTGTTTTTATACGGATCATCAGATTTTTGAACGTCATCATCGTTATCGTATAGGTAATGAATTACCAAAATCTGAGGCTATGTCAATTAGTGAGCTTAATGCTCTTAGACCAGGTGACTATGTAACTCATATAGATCATGGTGTTGGACGTTTTGCAGGTCTTATGCGCTCAGAAGAAAATGGTAAAGTAGTAGAACTTATAAAGTTAGTGTATAAAGACGGAGATTTCTTGTTCGTAAATGTTCACTCACTTCATAAAATCTCAAAATTTAAAGATGCCGAGAATGGTGTTAACGTAAAAATACACAAATTAGGCTCTGGAGCATGGCAGAAACTGAAAGCTACAACAAAAAATAAAATTAAAGACATTGCTAAGGATTTAATTAAGTTGTACGCTGAAAGAAAGGCTTCTAAAGGCTTCGCTTTTTCACATGACACCTATTTGCAGAATGAATTAGAGGCTTCTTTTATATATGAAGACACTCCTGACCAAGAAAAAGCTACAAAAGACTTTAAAAAGGATATGGAAAGTTCTCAGCCTATGGATAGATTAGTGTGTGGAGACGTTGGATTCGGGAAAACAGAAATTGCTATGCGTGCGGCATTTAAGGCAGTCACAGACGGCAAACAAGTTGCTGTTTTAGTGCCTACGACAGTGTTGTCATTGCAACATTATCGTACTTTTTCGAGAAGATTGAAAGAATTTCCTGTCACGATTGAAAATTTGTCTCGTGTTAAGACCGCAAAACAAACTAAAGAGATTTGTGAAAAGTTAAAAAGTGGGAAAATTGACATTCTTATAGGTACTCATAAAATATTGGGTAAGGCTGTAGAATTTAAAGACTTAGGATTGTTAATTGTTGATGAAGAACAGAAATTCGGTGTTGCTGCGAAAGAAAAATTAAGAACAATAAAAAATAATGTTGACACACTAACACTTTCTGCAACTCCTATACCACGAACTCTGCAATTTTCGCTTATGGGAGCTAGAGACTTGTCTGTTATAAACACTCCGCCACCTAATCGACAGCCCGTAGAGA
>JAWXTO010000118.1:0-5457 GCA_044433545.1 Rikenellaceae bacterium | reverse complement strand
TGTTAAACGCTGATGATAGAGGCAGATTATTCATCAATAACAAAATTTTGATTGACAGCTGGGATTATGAAAAAAGCAACACACGTCAAACAGCAAAAGTATTCCTAAAAGCTGGCAAAACACCTATCAAAGTTGAATACAACGAAAAAGACGACGTTGCTAGCATTAAATGTCAATGGAGACTTCTTGAAATGGCTTCTCAAGACAGCTATTACGCTAGCATGACTCAAGCAGCAAGAAATTCTGACGCTGTAATCATCGTTATGGGTGAAAGACAAGATGAAGTTGGTGAATCTAAAGATAAATCTGACCTTAACATTTCTGCTGACGACCACAAAGTCATAGACGCTGTTAGAAAAGCTGGCAAACCTACTGCTACAGTTCTTCTTAACGGTAGACCTTTAATTCTTACAGACATGGAACCTAAATGTGATGCTATTATTGAAGCATGGTTCCCTGGTGAAAGCGGCGGTGATGCTGTATGCGACGTTCTTTTTGGAGATGTTAACCCTTCTGGCCACTTAACAATCACTTTCCCTAAAGACCAAAACATGATGCCTTCTTATTATTCACGTAAAAAATCATCTCGTAGAAACTACATAGACGGTAACGGTAAAGAAGTTCTTTATTGCTTCGGTCACGGGCTTAGCTACACAGAATTTGAATATTCTAACCTTGAAATTGCACCTACAGATGGAACAATTAATGGTGATGTTAATGTTTCGCTAGACGTTAAAAACATTGGTGACCGTGCAGGTGCTGATGTGGTTCAATTATATGTTGGTGATGTTATAGGAACTGTTTCTTCTCCTATAATTGCCCTTAAAGGCTTCTCAAAAGTGTACCTAGAACCAGGCGAGACTAAAAGAGTGACTATGAAACTTGCACCAGAACACTTCTCTCTTATCAATAGAGACATGAAGAGAGTTGTAGAACCTGGAGAATTTATTATCTCTGTAGGAAAATCGTGCGAAGACATCGTTTTCAAAGAGAGTATCTTCTTGAAATAGTTAAAAACGAACATATTATAGATTATAAAAAGGATAGAAAAACTGGTTTTTCTATCCTTTTTTTTTGTACAATATTTAATTTTTTATATCTTTGTATTATTAAAGTTAAAACTTTTAATCATTCAACTTTTAATATTATGAATAAATTGAAAAAAATTGCAATGTTATTCGCTGTAGCATTGCTTGCTCATACATCAGTTTCTGCGCAAACTGAAGATGAGGTATTTAATCCACATTGGAACTTACGTGTACACGCTGGTGCTGCACACACTGTAGGTGAAACTAAATTCTCTGAACTTCTTTCTCCGGCTGCTGGTCTATCTGCAGGATACGAATTCACTTCAGTTTTTGGTTTAAGACTAGGACTTAGCGGATGGCAAGGTAAAGGTAAAGTTGTAGGTGTAGAAGATACATTCAAGTACAACTACGTTCAAGCAAACCTTGAGGCTACTTTTGACATCGTTAACATCTTCGCAGATTTCAAAAGCGATCGTTTGTTCAATCCTTATATCATGGTTGGTGCTGGTGTAAACAACGCATTCAACAATGACGAAGCTGTAGCTCTTAGCACTGCTGGTTACGTTCTAGAAAACGTATGGGATGGCAATAAAGCAACATTTGTTGGTCGTGCTGGTATCGGTGTTGACATTAGAATTTCTGACCGTGTAGCGTTCAACATTGAAACTAACGGTAACATGATGTCTGACAAATTCAACTCTAAAAAAGCATCTAAATTTGACTGGCAATATAATGCTTTAGCTGGTTTAACTATTACTTTTGGTAAATCATCGAAAACAATCGCTAAAGCTGCTCCTGCTCCTGTTGCAAAACCTGCTCCTGCTCCTGCTCCTAAACCAGAGCCTAAAGCTGAGCCAAAACCTGAGCCAAAACCAGCTCCTGCTCCTAAAGCTGAACCTAAAAACGTTAACATTTACTTTGAACTAGATTCAGACAAAATTACAACTGCTGAAGCGTACAAAATTGACGAGATTGTTAAATATCTTAACGCTGATCCAAAATCTACAGTTGAGTTAACAGGTTATGCTGACAAACAAACTGGTAATGCAAAATACAACCAAAAAATCTCTGAGAAACGTTCTGCTAAAGTTTCTGAAGCTTTAGTTGCAAAAGGTATTCCTACTCACAGAATTATTACAGATTCTAAAGGTGACACAGTTCAACCATTTGGTGAAAATGACAAAAACCGTGTTGTTATTTGTATCGTAGAATAATTAAGTAAACACTATAATAAAAAAAGATGTCCAAGACTTAGTCTTGGACATCTTTTTTATTGTGGGTGATACCCGAATATAGTTTGGCGACTTTAAATCCACCTCTTATATTATGATATCGAAAACAGAGATAACACCATCAAAACTTTAAATTTAGCTAAACTTATTTGTATTGTACGGCTTGTTGTGCGATTTTATTGTAAATGCAAATAGCTAAACGTTCTGCGCCTTCGGCATTAGGGTGAATTTTGTCAGGGAACAACTCAGCTTTACCCTCAAATGCCTCGTGGGTGTCGACAAACACAAGATTTCTCTTTTTGGCAACTTGTTGCACAATAGGATAAACGTGATTAACGATTATAGAATCTTTAGCACCAACAGATTCTTTATCTGTATATAATGGAGTAGGTCCACAAACAATAACTTCTGCCTTACGTTTTGGATTCACTTTAAGTGTGTCGATAAGTTTTAGATAATCTGTCATAAACTCTTCATTGTATTGCCAGTTTCTATCTTGACTATCGTTAGTTCCTAATTTTATGATAACTACCTCTGGTGCATATTCATAAAGTTGTTTAAATTGTTCAGACTCAATATATGGTTTATGACCTTTACTTAAAAGAGTGCTACCTGATAATCCGAAATTTTTCACCTCATAATCGTCACCTACTAATTCTTGCAAAATTGCAGGGTAAGAATTCTCTTCACGGTCTGAAATGCCATATCCGAACGTGATACTATTACCTAAACATGCAATTCTAAGTGGTTCTTTTTCTGGAGCTACATTTTCAGGTAAGAAGCCAATTCTTGACAAGAAAACTGTTGATTCATACATACATCTATCAATATTTCTAGGTCCACATGTCTCTCTAAAGAATGTGCCGTTAAAGAACCCATGATTTTCACCAAAAGCCGAGATTAATGTACAGTCATTACCATTTGCAACCATGTCAGCAGTAAAGTCAACTGAGTTTCTATAAGGAACTGTAGTGTCATGTGTCCCGTGCATCACAATTGTTGGAGGTAAATTTGGACGAACATGGTGCGAGGCTGAAATTTCAGTTTCTCTACCTACTAGTTTATTTGCTCCATACCCTTCTTTTGTTGTGTTAAGCACAGGGTTAAACAAAATCATAGCATTAGGCACTGAAGATATGCTTAAATCAGCATCATCTTCACAGCCCTCTATAAGTGCAGTACATGCAGCCACGTGACCACCAGCAGAGCCACCTGACGTTACAATTTTGTTAGGGTCTATGCCTAATTCTTTACAGTTTTTACGTACCCATCTTACGGCAGATTTACCGTCCATAACACATTCGAAAGGTGTAGTTTTATCTTGGTTAATTAAACGATATTCAGCAGATATCGCAACCATACCTAATGATGCGTAATATTCACTTTGCTCATAAAATTGATTTGGATCGCCCACAGCCCAGCCGCCGCCGAAGAAGCTGATCACTACTGGTCTATCTTCTCCTTCTTTTTTATCACCTGGGTAAAAAATGTGTAATGTTAAATCACGTTGTGGAGTTGTTTTGAAAGTTACGATTTCGTCTGGTTCGTAAGTTTTTGCTGTAAGGCTCATAGAAATTAAGCCAAACAACAATAATAACATGAATTTCTTTGTCATAAATTTATTTTTTATGTTTTATAATTTATTAGTTAATTTCGAGTTTAATATAATTGGGATATTGGGTAATGTTCTACAAAGTTATAAAAAAATACTTACACATTGCTTTTAATTAGGATTTTTTATCATATTAATACTTTTCAAAGGATAAAGTAAGGTTTAAGGGGTGTTCTTATTTCTCCCCTTAAATATATTTGTAGATACAATAATATTCCCTACCTTTGTAATGATTATTTTCAAAAGATGCTTAATTTGTTTTTAAGCATAAAAACATTGTCAAAATGATTAATGGAAAAAAGATAGTTGTAGTAATGCCAGCCTATAACGCTGAAAAGACTTTAGAGCAAACTTACTGTGAAATTCCCTTCGATATTGTAGATAGCGTAATTTTAACAGACGATTGCAGTCGAGATAATACTATTGAAAAAGCTAAAAAATTAAATGTTGACCACATTTTGGTTCACGAAAAAAATAGGGGTTACGGAGGTAACCAAAAAAGCTGTTACAACAAGGCTTTAGAGTTAGGAGCAGACATTGTAGTCATGCTACATCCTGATTATCAGTACACTCCTAAACTTATTCACTCTATGTGTTACATGATAGCCAACGGTTTATATCCCGTAGCTCTAGGTTCACGTATTTTAAGTAACGGAGCGTTAAAAGGAGGCATGCCAATAGTTAAGTATATTGCAAATAGATTTCTGACGCTGTTCCAAAATTGGCTTCTTAATCAAAAATTAAGCGAATATCACACTGGATTTCGTGCATTTTCAGCAGATGTTCTTAAAGCTATAGATTATAATAATAATTCTGAAGATTTTGTGTTTGACAACCAAATATTAGCTCAAATTTTCTATGCAGGATTTGAAATTGGAGAATTAACTTGCCCTACTAAATATTTTAAAGAAGCTTCATCGATAAATATGAAACGAAGCACGATTTATGCGCTAGGAGTTATGAAAGTTTCTATTTTATATCGTCTAAACAAGTGGCGCATGCTGAAAACTCCAATTTTCCAAAAGAAATAATACGAACAAAGAATTAAAATAAAGCGAAAATAGAACTCCCCCTTAGATTATGAAACTTAACGAGAACCATATCCCTTTAGCTATTATTACATGTGTATTTGCTATTGTTTATATTTACTGCTTTGACTCAAAACCTGACATTAATGGTGATAATGCACAGTATGTGACTCTAGCACAAAATTTAGCTAGAGGTTTAGGCTATTCTAATGTTACACCTAACGGAATTGTACCTGCAAGCCATTATCCTCCAGGCTACCCTACTTTTTTGTCTATCGTTTCGGTATTCGGAGCTGCGAACTTGTTTATTTTTAAAGTTATAAATGGAATTTTTCTAGCGTGTTCACTTTTATTGCTGTTTACTATCGTCAAAAAGGTTACAAAAAATGAAAAATTAGCTTTTGTAACAGCGATTTTGACAATTTTTTCTCCTCAATTTATAAATTTTGGGTTTATGATAATGTCAGAAATGATATATCTATTTATGACCGTCATAGTTTTATATGCGCTCTATAAAGAATCTGAAAAACCTTTAGACGGTAAGCCATTTTGGAAGT
>JAWXTO010000117.1:0-5477 GCA_044433545.1 Rikenellaceae bacterium | reverse complement strand
CTTCAATGTTTCGTGAAACCATCGGTACATTGTCAGGGTGCACTAACATCTCACCACGAGAAATATCAATTTCGTCTTCTAAAGTGATAGTAACACTCTGAGGGGCAAAGGCTTCGTCTAATTCACCCTCCCAAACATGTATTCCTTTAACTTTTGAACACTTCATAGAAGGTAAAGCCATAAGTTCATCACCTTTTTTCACTGTTCCGGATGAAATTTTAGCCGAGAAACCTCTAAAATCAAGGTTTGGTCTAAGCACATACTGAACAGGATATCTAAATGAATCTATATTTACGTCAGTGTCAATTTTAACTTCTTCTAAGAAGTCTAAAAGCGATTGACCGCTGTACCATGGTGTTTTTTCTGACTTTTCAACAACGTTATCTCCTAGAAGTGCAGAAAGAGGAATCGCTGTAATGTCAGGAATGTCAAGAGGTGCAGCAAATTTGCGATATTCTTCAACTATATTGTTGAAAACAGCTTCGTCAAAATCAACTAAGTCCATTTTGTTAACTGCCAGTACGACATGTTTAATGCCTAAAAGCGAAACAAGGTAAGTGTGACGACGTGTTTGTGTAATAACGCCTGTACGTGCATCAATTAAGATGATTGCAAGGTTCGCTGTAGAACCTCCTGTAATCATGTTACGTGTATATTGTTCGTGACCTGGAGTGTCAGCAATAATAAATTTACGAGAGTTAGTCGAGAAATAACGGTATGCCACATCAATAGTGATACCTTGCTCTCTTTCAGCTTTTAGCCCGTCTAAAAGTAACGCATAGTCAATAACATCTTCGCCTGCATTACCAACACGTTTAGAATCTCTCTCTAAAGCGTCAAGTTGGTCTTCATAAAGTTTTTTACTGTCAAATAATAAACGTCCGATAAGTGTAGATTTACCGTCATCAACAGAACCTGCTGTTAAAAGTCTCAATAAGTCTTTCTTTTCGTCTCTATTTAAGAATTCTTCTATATTTAATATTTCACTCATAGCTAATCTAAAATAATTAAGGTTTTTAATGGTTTATAAAGGTTTTCTGGTTCACAAAAGTGACATTCTAGAAATAACCTTCACGTTTTTTCTGCTCCATTGAGCCATCTTGGTCAAAGTCAATGACACGAGTCGTTCTTTCACTCTTAGTTGTTGTCATCATCTCTTCAACGATAAGTTCAATTGTGTCGGCTTCACTTTCTACTGCACCAGTAAGAGGATAACAGCCTAAAGTTCTAAAACGTACCATTCTTTTTTCTGCTTTCTCAGCTAATTCAGCTGGCATACGGTCGTCGTCAACTAAAATAAGGTTTCCATCCATATCTACAACATCACGCTCTTTTGCATAATATAAAGGAACGATAGGAATTTGCTCTAAACGAATATATTGCCAAATGTCTAGTTCTGTCCAGTTTGAAAGAGGGAAAACACGAATACTTTCACCTTTATTTACTTTAGCATTATAGATATCCCATAACTCAGGGCGTTGATTTTTAGGATCCCATTGGTGGAAACGGTCACGGAACGAGTAAATTCTTTCTTTTGCACGTGATTTTTCTTCGTCACGGCGTGCGCCACCAAAAGCAGCATCAAATTTATGTTTGTCAAGTGCTGCAAGAAGAGCCTGTGTTTTCATAAGGTCTGTATGCACTTTTGAGCCATGTGTAAAAGGACCAACTCCAGCCTCAAAAGCTGATTTGTTGTGTTCTACGATAAGATCCCAACCGTTTTCTTTAGCATAATTGTCACGAAACTCAATCATCTCATTAAATTTCCATTTAGAATCAATATGCATAAGTGGAAAAGGAACTTTACCAGGAGCAAAAGCCTTTTCCGCTAGGCGAACCATTACTGATGAATCTTTGCCTATAGAATATAGCATTACAGGATTTTCAAATTCTGCTGCTACTTCACGAATAATGTGAATAGATTCAGCTTCTAATTGTTTAAGGTGGCTTAAATTGTAATCTGACATTTTAATTTCTATATTTTAAAGCACTCTCAAAGTGCTATCCGTTACTGTTATTATTTTGGCGTAAATTTAATATTTTTTAGGAATATTTACACTAAAAAACGCTCTAATTTTCTATTTTCTCTAAGATATATGCTAATAGCATGTCAACATTTTCTTTTAATTCATGTTTTGACGTGTCTATTGTTATGCTAGGGTTTTCAGGGGCTTCAAAAGGTGAATTTATCCCTGTAAAATCTTTAATTTCACCTTTTCTAGCTTTTTTGTATAACCCTTTAACGTCTCTTTGTTCACAAATTTCTAGTGGAGTGTTCACAAAAACTTCTATAAAGTCATCTTGTCCTATAATTTCTGTTGCAAGGTGACGAATGCTGTTTGTCGGGCTTACAAAAGCGGCTAAAGTAATGACCCCAGTGTTAATAAGAAGCTTTGAAACCTCTGCAATACGGCGAATGTTCTCTATTCTATCTTGTTCTGAGAAGCCTAAATTATTGTTAATGCCCGCTCTTATGTTGTCACCGTCAAGGATGCAACATAGATAACCTCTATTGTGTAGCTCTTTCTCAATTTCAATTGCTAAAGTGCTTTTTCCTGACCCTGAAAGACCAGTAAACCATACGACTCTAGCTTTCTGAGACAAAAGAGACTCTCTGTCTGAGCGTTGAAGCATTCTGTCAAAAATTGGATGTATATTTTTACTCATTTATTAATAATAAGTTGATTTAAATGTAAATTTTATTTGTTTTTAAAAACTCCAAAACAATGGAATCAAGAAAATAGTTATTAAAAAAACTATAATATTTAGTGGAACTCCGATGCGAATATAATCCCTAAATTTGTAATTACCAATTGCTTGTACAATTAAATTTGTCTGATAGCCTATAGGTGTAGAAAAACTAGCAGATGCAGCTATAGAAATTGCAACAAAAAGAGGGTAGGGGTTAATCCCTAACTGCTGTGAAACTGCAATAGCAATAGGAAAACTTAGTGCAGCAGCAGCATTATTTGTTACAAGTTCAGTACATACATTTGTAATAAGGTATAAAACAGCTAAAACGGCATAAGGTCCGTAATCAGCAGATATTTTTATCACAAATTCAGCAACTAATGCTGCAATTCCTGAATTTATCATAGCTTTACTTATCGCAAACGCACTAGCAATTGTAATAAGTATATCCCAACTTACAAATTTAGTATATTTCTTTTGAGGAAATATGTTCATCGTTGCCATAATCACCATAACAATGGATGCAAAGAAAAACATGTCAAGTTTAACACCCTCTAATGCAGGGAAATAATATGTTAATTCGTGCCCTGTTAGAGAAATAAGCGTTTTGTCTATGTTGTCGCCTAAAGTTGCACCTAAAGTCATAAATAAAATTAGCGCAACTGCCGTCCAACGACCTTTTTTTCCTGAAGGCGGAATAAATTCATTTAATTCTGTCACTAAATAAAAGGCGCTAGATTCTCCCCACAACTGAATAAAGGTTGCATCTGTTAAAATGACTAAATTATCACCTTCTTTAAAGACATGTTTGTCTAAGTCTGTTGTTATGCTTTCTCCGAGTCTATTAACCGCAACGACAACACCTCCATAATGACGCACAAAATCGAAATCTTTAAGTGTTTTGCCAATTCCTTGAAAGCGAGGAGCTATGACAGCTTCAACTTGATTGTTAATGCGCTTAATGAATGACTTATCTAATGACTTCAAACAGTCTAATGAAATTCCGTTAGCGTGAATTAGTTCTTCAACACTAGTGTTATTTCCTTTAAGTGTTAAAGTGTCGTTATTTTCAAGAATAATTTCTGAATTTACAATGTCTAATATCTGTCCATTACGTCGTAGTTTAGTCACTACTAAGCCTGGCAGTTTTGTTATCTTACAATTAACCAACTTTTCTCCTGTAAAACGACTATTTTCAGTTATGCTAATGTCATAATAATAGGCTTTTGACATTTTCTCTTTATTTCGTCCTCTACCCCCTGGAAGTAATCTGTTTCCGAAAATAATTAGATAAGCTAACCCTACAATAGTGATGAATATCCCAACCTTTCCGAGTTCAAACATCGAAAAACCTTCATATCCATAGTCCAACATCATACCATGAATCACAAGGTTTGTAGACGTGCCGATAAGTGTACATGTTCCCCCTAAAATTGTGGCATAAGACAATGGAATTAAGAATTTTGACGGTAACAATTTGACATTATGTGCCCATTTTCGCACCATAGGAGCAAAAATAATTACAATTGCTGTATTGTTCAAAAATGCAGATATAAGGCTAATCGGAGGCAACATTCTTAACATTGCTCGTGAGGTTCGAGACCGTTTAGATGGCATTATATAGCCAATAATCATGTTTAGTGCTCCTGTTTGACGCACTCCTTCGCTTACAAGAAACAAAAGAGCTACCGTTATCATACCTTTGTTACTAAAACCTGAAAGGGCTTCAGTTGGGGTGATGACCCCACCGACCATTAGAACTACAACAGTGCAGAAGAGTACCATTCCAGGGCGCATTTTATCGCGTGCTAGAACAACAATCATAGCTATTATAGAAATTATAACTAGTATGGCGTGGCTTGTCGTCATATTACTTCACTATAAAGAATGGATTTAAAAGATTTTCTTTATTATAAACTAGTGGAGTTTTCATGTCAACTAAATAGGTCATTTTCCCTGCATATCTAACAATAGCATCTCCAGCAGCAGTATCCCATTCCATTGTTGGAGCAAAACGAGGATATATATCTGCAGTTCCCTCTGCCACTAAACACATTTTTATTGAGCTGCCTCTAGAAACAAGCTCTACGTTGTTGTGTTTTTTTTGAATTGAACTTAAAAACTCTGCGGTTTCTTCTGACATGTGAGAGCGTGATGCCACGACAGTGAAAGCTCTACTTTTTGCGTAAGGCAGTCGTGTAGATTGCTTTAAATAGTCATTTAAATTATAGTAAGTGTTGTTTTTGACACCTTCAATTTTGAATGAGCCTAAAGATTTTTCTGCGAAGTAAATAGTGTCTGTAACAGGCACATAAACAACGCCAATTATTGGAGCGCCGTCACTAACATACGCAATATTTACGGTGAAATCACCATTTTTTTTGATGAATTCTTTTGTTCCATCAAGAGGGTCTACAATCCACACATCATTCCACCATTTCCTTGTAGCATAGTTACTTGTAGCGATTTCTTCACTAATAATAGGAGCGCTAAATTGTTTTAATTGTTCTACAATTTTTAGATTTGCTTTTTTATCTGCTATTGTTAATGGAGAATTGTCATTTTTAATCTCTACTTGAAAGTCGCTATTAGGATCGTTATATATTTTAAGAATTTCATCGCCAGCAACTAGTGCTGCTTTAATTGCTATTTTTAGTTTTTCTTTATTCATTGTAATCAAAAATTGATATAATTTACAAAGTTATGATTAATAATTGAATTTATTAAATAATTAGGGCACTTTTTTAAAAATAAAAGACAAAAAGACATTAAAATATTAAAAAAAC
>JAWXTO010000116.1:0-5538 GCA_044433545.1 Rikenellaceae bacterium | reverse complement strand
CGCACAAAATTTCCTCTGTGTTCAAACACTTGATTTTTTTAACGCTTTAATCTGCAAATTTCTTAACGCTAAAGCTTACGCACAGGGTGACAAGTTGGAACTTGGCTTCCGCAATGTTTTTTATCCTTAGACTATATAATCTAATAAAAGAGGCTGTGCCTCTGTCAAGTTGAGGCTTGGCTTCCGTTATGTGTTTTATTCTTAAACTATATAATCTAATAAAAGGGGTGTGACCCTAGAATGAGTATTGAACCATAAAGTTTGCTCGGTTGCTGTGCCCCATTTCGCCGCTAAAGATATTTTTCATACCTCTTAGGTATTCTATCCCTAGTGTACACTCTTTTGTGATGTTCCAGAAAGCATTTGCGACTATATATTGGCTGAATTTATACATGTCAGACGTTACTTCGATGTTGTTGTTGTCATAAATTCGAGAGTAAGAATATGTCGCCGATGTGAACACGTTTTTTGTGATGTTACATTGAAGACCAGCGTATGCACCCCACATTTCCATTTTGTCAAGTGCGCCTGCAGAGTTAATATTTGGCACTAAATCTACATTTTGAGTAGAAATATCTGTCATATAACTTGCAATACCTTGCCCTAATATAGCTTGACCATAGAATTTAAAGTACTGATTTAAGTTAAATACAGAGGTGAACTGTGCGCCCCAGCCTTGCTCATTTCGAGTGCTATAATTTTCAAGGTCACTATATGCCATGTTTCTCATTATTCCTGAAAAACGTATGTGATTGTCCTTTTTTTCGCCCCAATTAAACTGGTAGTAGCCAATTACATCAGGTATCGCTTGATAGGTGCTTTGTGTATAGTCAGAATAGGTTGCATTTACTTGTGGAAACTCTAAAGATAACGCCACGGTGTTTTTAGAGTTGCGAGATGTGGTAGAATAACGGATTAAAGGGTTGCGAACTGCTACGATAGATACTGGGCCAGCATAATCAATAGTTGGAGGAAAGCCACTGACGTCTGTTAATGAACTCCATGTTTGACCAAATTCAAATCCACAGAATTTAACGTATGCTTGACGTAAAACTGGGGCATAATTATCGCCTTGAAAGTTCATAGATATGAAAGTCTCAACATCTCCTAGTTTTCGTGTGCGACCTACCATTTTTATGAAAAATTGAGAGGTTGCAGCACTAAGCCTTAGCTGAGATTTAGGGTTCACACCGCTCGGAATAGGGATTAATGACGGTTGGAAGCCTTGATTTGTTGTCGACTCTATAATTCCACCAAATTCACTACCTGCGACTAGCCTAATCTGACCTCCCACGCCTAGTGCAAATTTTTGACTCTTGTCAACAAGTGTAAAAAATGGGTTTCCAGGGTCTTGAAAGGCCACATTTCGTGTGTCACGAAGGATGCTAATGATTTCGATGTTTACAGAATCGTCTTTAAAAAATAAAGCACTAATTCTTTCTTGCGAATACAGTGCTGAACTAACAAAATTTATTGTCATCAACAATAAGATTGTGTGTAAAGTAAATTTTTTCATAGTCATAATAAGTTTTAAAATCAAAATGAGCTATTGGCAAAAATTGAGCCAGTAAAAAAAAGCCCTCAAAAACCATAGGCTTTTGAGGGCTTTTTATCAGAAGAAAATCCTACTTAAAGTAGTCATTTTTTATCTAAAATGAGCTTACTTAGAGATTGCGCTAATTTGTGCTTTTGCAGCAGCTGCGTTGTCTCCAGCAGTAACTTGTTTGTAGTGAGAAACAGCTTTAGTAGTGTTTTCTTTAACTTCGTAAGCAACACCAGCTAAGAAGTTTAAGTTACTTTTTTCTACATCTTCAGTTTGCACTTCGATAGCTTTATCAGCGTTTGCGATAACAACGTCATATTTTTTGTAGTTGTTTGCAGTTTTTACTAAAGTCGATAGAGCTGTAGCACTTTCTGGGTCAAAACTTAAAATTTTGTTTAAAGATGCTTCAGCAGTATCATAATCTGGAGCTGTAACAGCTGTGTTAATTAAGTCAATAGTGTAAGCTGCTTTTGCTTTCTCAGCATCTGGTTGATATTTAGAGTGACTTTCACCAAGTGCGATGATTGATTCATAGTAAGTACCTGCTTTTTCTAAGTCACCTGTTTTAGCACTAAGTTGAGCTGCTGTTAGAAGTGTTTTTGTGTTTTTAGGGCTTATTGCAACTGCTTTTTCATAAATTTCTAATGCACCTGCATTGTCTTCAGCTTTTAGTTTTGCAGAACCTTGAGCAGAATATACAGCAACTAACATGTTTTCAGAGTCCATTTTACCTTTGATGTTGCTTGTAAGGCTAGCTAAATCATAAGCTTTTTGGAAAACTACTAAAGATTCATCAAAACTACCTTTTGCCGCAATACTTTTACCATAAGTGATATAAGTGCTTACAAGATATTTTTGAGCATCTGAAAGTGTCGAAGTTACGTCCTCGTCACTACCTTGAGCCATAGAAATTGTTTCTTCAAACGCTGTTACAGCTCCTGCATAATTTTTTTCATTTAATAATGTTGCAGCTTCGTTGAATTTAGTGTTTACTTCTGTAGCTGTTTGAGCAGAAACGACACCTGCTACTAGCAATGTTGCAACTGATAAAAGAATTTTTTTCATAAGTTAGTTTATTTTAGTTATAAGTAATCAAATTAGATAAAAAAGAATCTGTTGAAATTCAACAGAAACTTTTTTGTGACATTTTCACATCAGCTAGGTGCAAAATTAATAAATATTTTCAAAAAACCGAATTGTGAGTGAAAAAATATCATTTTTTACTGAAATTACATCAAATATGTTGGATTTTAAGTACATTTCATTGTATTGCATACTAAAAAATAACAAAATATTACTTACACCTTTCTAAAAGATATAAAAATTTCTCTGTCTTTGTTATAACAATTCAACTGTTCTTACAATAGCTTCTAACTGTTTTACATAATTTCGTTTGCCTTTTGACTCTTTTGGAGAGAAAACATACGTATCTATACAGATAATTTGATTATTAGCTTTATCTATAGCTGTATATGATCTAAAAGGTCCTCCCATAAAGTCGTTTTTAAGATCCCAGAAGCCTTTTGTCTCTATCCATTCGACGCCATTAATAATTTTAGCTTCATAAACTGGCTGAATAAACTCTGCTGTAGTCATATAAGTATTTTCTAGCTGTCCTGGGATGTTTCCGACAAAACTATTACGCATTTCAAGGATAATTTCAGGTGTAATTTCCATACCTTCAGTGTAAGGATAGCTATAAATCACGATTCCCTGACTTGCAAACGGCATTTCATAAGAAATCCACGCAAAATCGTTGTCTATAGCATTTCGTAATAAATATCCTTTAGGAATAGAAATTTTGATGTTAAACATGCTGTCAACTAGCGTGTTTACATCCTGTGCAGGATATTTTTTCATTCTACTTACGAATCTTTCTTGCTCGATATTGTCAAAATATCTAAGAACTGCATCTCTGTTATCAGAAAGATAAGCCGCAAGAGAATCTACAGAAGGCGATGACATTGTAACAATTACTTGAGGTGCTGATTTCACATCATAGTCAGCCGTAATTGTTGTTGTTGGTATCGAATCAGCAATTTTGAATAGAATAAGGTTTCTATGTTTTGCGATTAAGTTGTTTAAAGAAGCTTTTGTTATGTATTTAACCGAGAAATGAGGCTCTTCAATGTTTAACATTTCGATATCTTTACCTAAAACTGTTCTTAAAGTATCACCTGCCATTCCATTCCATTCGCTTGCAGTGGCAATTACAAATACCTCATACGGAGAACCTGTCGACTCTGGTCTATATGTACTTTTAGATTCATCAGAAGAGCCTGTACAAGCTGTAAATGCTAGTAACACAGCAAATAAAAATAGTAAATTTTTCATAAATGATAACTTGTTAATGATTTATAGAATAAAAATAATTTATTTGATATTATGCAAATATAGTTTTTTTTGCTTATTTTGCATGTTATATAATTATATAATATTGAAATTGCTAGAAATATAACACAATTTGCATTAAAATTGCAATTTTAGACATGCACTTTTAATATATTAATTCTTTTTTAAACATGTTCATAGAAGTTCCAAAATTTATAAAACGTATATTTCCTGACTTGATATGGAGTTTCGCTAGCAGTGAGCATCAAAGGAAGGAGGTATTTCTTACATTTGACGATGGTCCAACACCAGAAATCACAGAATGGATACTAGCTACATTGTCCAACTATAATGCCAAAGCAACATTTTTTTGTTTAGGTAAAAATGTAGAATTATACCCTGACTTAGCTCAGAAAATTGTAGACGAAGGTCACGCAATAGCAAATCACACATATAGCCACCAAAAAGGGTTTGGTATGAGTGTTGAAAGGTATGTGCAGGATATAGATTTGGCAGACGAATATATACATTCTCCACTTTATAGGCCTCCTTACGGACATATTACTCCTAGTCAGGCTCGTCGTTTGAGTGAAAGATATAAAATCATTATGTGGAATGTATTAAGTCGAGATTACAGCTCTGTTTTGAAGCCTGAAAAGTGTGCCGAAATGGTGGTAAAAAACACAAAATTAGGGTCAATAGTAGTTTTTCATGATTCTGTAAAATCTTTCAAAAATATGAGTTATGCACTGCCAATTTTGTTGAAACATTTACAAGAAAATGGCATAGAATGTAAAAAAATAGAGGTATGAGGTTAGTAGTTGCCGTAACAGGAGCTTCAGGGTCAATTTATTGTCGCCAACTTGTTAAATTGCTTGAAAAACAAATTGAAGTAACTGAAATTGCGTTAGTTTTTTCTAAAAACGGACGTGATGTTATGGAATTTGAAGAAGGCGTTGATTGGATAGAAGGCTGCTCGAAGGTTAAAATATATGAAAATGACAATTATTTCACGCCTATAGCCTCTGGGTCTACATTTTATGATGCTATGGTTGTTGTTCCATCGAGTGTGGGCACGATGTCTCGCATCGCAAATGGAATATCGAACTCTTTGATTGAAAGGTCAGCAGACGTTATGTTAAAAGAGCGAAGAAAGCTAATAATTGTCCTTAGAGAAACTCCGATGTCGCTTATTCACATAAAAAATATGGAAATTTTGACACTAAGTGGAGCTATTATATTACCCGCAGCAGTTTCTTATTATTCAAAACCTAAAACAATAGAAGAACTTGCAATGAGCGTAACATCTCGCATTATGATGCAATTAGGATTTCAAATATCTAAAGGTTGGGAGGAAAATTAAGCCTTTAAATGAAAATAATTTCAATTATATAAAATTTTAATTTGGTAATTGAGATATTATTTATACCTTTGCAGTCAATTAGTTAAAAATTAATTAACAACTTAATATTAAAAACACAATGAAACAAGGAATCCATCCTGAAAATTATCGTATCGTGGCATTCAAAGATATGTCAAACGAGAATGTGTTTTTGTGCAGGTCCGCTGTTCAAACGAAAGAAACTATCGAGGTGAATGGCGAAACCTATCCCGTATTCAAAGTTGAGATTTCTAACACATCACACCCATTCTACACAGGTAAG
>JAWXTO010000115.1:0-5540 GCA_044433545.1 Rikenellaceae bacterium | reverse complement strand
TATTTTTGATTAATTTATAGATAATTTCAGCCATAAACAACGTGATAGCCCCCTTTGTGTAATCGAATATGATATTTTCGGGGAAATAGCTGTTTGAAAGCTCTACAAAATGATGTAAGTCGCCTTTTTTAGAAGGTTTTCCGACATATTCTATCACAGTGAACTGTAACAAAGTGACCTTCGACTTAGAAATCACAGGCTTTCCGCCTTTCGAGCTTCCCACCCAATAATTTACACGTCCAAAAGCCTCTGTTAGAACATATACTATGAACCCTTTTTCTCCATATTTAACACTATGCAGAACAATTCCCTTTGTTTTATATGGTTCGTTACTTGTCATTATCAATAAACTCTCATTTTTAGCCTCAGAAGCCTATTCGTCGAATAGAGATTTCTGTTCAGGTCTCATTTGCAGCCCTAGGTGAGCATAAGCCTTCTCTGTCACCTCACGACCACGAGGAGTACGCTTCATAAAACCTTCCATAATCAAAAATGGCTCATAAACCTCTTCAATAGTGCCAGCATCTTCACCTACAGCCGTTGCAATAGTGTTTAATCCGACAGGACCACCGTTAAATTTGTGGATTATAGAACTCAAAATCTTGTTATCCATGACATCTAATCCATAAGAGTCGATGTTTAATGCTGTCAGGGCTATATCTATGATTTTCATGTTTATAATTCCGTCGCCTTTTACCATTGCAAAGTCTCTTACACGGCGTAACAGCGCATTAGCGATACGAGGAGTGCCTCTACTGCGTCGTGAGATTTCAGCTGCCGCATCTTCTTCTATGCCAATTGATAAAATAGACGCTGAACGCTTCACAATTCGCTTTAGAGTCGCTACATCATAGTATTCTAAATGACATTGTATGCCGAAACGTGCTCTTAAAGGAGATGTTAACAGTCCGCTACGTGTCGTTGCTCCAATAAGAGTGAATGGCGCTAGCGAAATTTGTATGCTTCTAGCACTTGGACCTTTGTCAAGGACTATATCTATAGAATAATCTTCCATTGCCGAATAAAGATATTCTTCAACAATAGGAGAGAGTCTGTGAATTTCATCAATAAACAATACATCACCCTCGTCAAGCGATGTAAGAAGCCCTGCTAAGTCACCAGGCTTGTCAAGCACAGGTCCAGAAGTCAATTTTAGCGAACCTTTCATCTCGTTACAGATGATGTTTGCTAAAGTCGTTTTCCCTAGCCCTGGAGGGCCATGCAAAAGCACATGATCTAGCGATTCTCCACGCATTTTGGCAGCACTTATAAAAACATTTAAGTTTTCTACGATTTTTGGCTGACCTGTGAAGTCTTCTAGCTCTTTCGGGCGTATTTGTTGTTCGTAATCTCTATCTTTTTCGATATTTCGTATATCTTGCATTGTAATTTGTTTTGTTAAAATCAAGATTTCATACAAATGTAACGAATAAAATTAAAAAAATCTATACTCCACTTCATATTTACACGAAAAATAAGCTATTTGTCTGTATATGGATATATTAGGTTAATTTCTATGATGAAATTTTCCTTTTTCTGCTAAAACCGTTGTTAAGTTACCCTAAATGCAATATTAAGCTAAGTTGAAACTTTCTTTAGTTGCGAAATTTATAAAGGAAATCATTGGTTATTCCTATAATTTTTACTACCTTGTCGAATAATATAATAAAGGGGAATTATTAGAAGCCCCCTATAACTAATAAAAATTTATTTGTATGAGTGATAAGATAACTGTAGCGATTGTTTATGATTTTGACGGAACGTTATCGCCAAAAAATATGCAAGAATATGATTTTATCCCTGCTGTAGGGCGTAAAACTGATGAATTTTGGAGAGACTCTACAGATATTGCTGAGAAACAAGATGGAGATATTATCCTTGGATATATGTACTACATGCTAAAAGAGGCTAAAAATCGCAATATTTCATTAAAAAGAGAATCTTTTCGTGATTCTGGCTCAAAAGTAGAACTTTATAAGGGAGTAAAAGACTGGTTTTCTGCAATCAACAAGTATGGAGAAGAGCATAATATTGAAATTGAACATTACATTAATTCTTCGGGGCTTAAAGAAATGATTGAAGGCACATCTATAGCTCATGAGTTTAAAAAAATATATGCTTGTTCGTTCTTTTATGATGTTGATGGGGTCGCATTTTGGCCTAGCGTGGTGGTGAATTACACAACAAAGACACAGTTTCTGTTTAAAATCAACAAAGGCATAGAAAGCGTTGCAGATGTTAAACAGGTTAACCAATATGTCCCAGAAAGTGACAGACGTGTGCCTTTTAAACACATGATTTATATAGGTGATGGACTTACGGACATTCCGTGTATGAGATTAACAAAAATGATGGGTGGACATTCAATCGCAGTATATAATCCAGAGGCTAAGAATAGCGAAAATCTTAATAGTTTGATTAATGAGGGGCGTGTAGACTATGTTTGTGAGGCAAACTATCTACCTGGCTCAAAATTGACTACTGTTGTCTCTAAAATTATAGACAAAATAGAGCTAGACAACTCTTTGAACAATCTAAAAAAATAACGAGAAAAAGAAAGAATATAAATATGTTAAAAAAGATTTTAATGTCGCTAGGTGCAGCGTTACTTATGTCACTAGGATGGATTTTCCCCTCTGGTATTGTGGCATCTATCGCTGTGATAGGGTCATTTTTCGGGTTTGTTCCTTTGTTAAAGATTCAGAAACAAACAGAAGGGGTTAAATTTCTACCTTATGCACTGTTGTGCTTTCTTGCATTTAATTTAATTTCTATTTCATGGGTGGCAAAGAGTGCTGTGATAGGTGTTTTTGCCGCTACAGGTGTCTATATGATACTTTTTGGAGCGGTTATGCTCATTTACAACTATGTTTGGAAGCGTGCGCCAAAGGCGTTAGCGTATGTTGTACTGGTGTGTGGGTGGATAGCCGCTGAAAGACTATATTTGAATGGTGAAATTTCGTTTCCGTGGTTAAATATTGGTCATTCTTTTGCGCAAAATCCTTATATTATTCAGTGGATAGAATATACGGGAGTTTCAGGGATTTCTTTGTGGGCTTTAGTGGTAAATATTGTGGCTTTTGAGACTATAGAGGCTAAAAAAGTCGATAAAAAGAGGTTTATAATTGCCCTAGCGACTGTTATTAGTGTGCCTATGTTGGTTTCGTTGATTATGTTCTTTAATTATGAAGAATCGTCAGAAAAAATGAACGTAACGGTTCTACAGCCTAATATAGACCCTTATAATGAGAAGTTTGGCGGACTTACTGACAAACAGCAAGAAAACATACTCGTTGATTTAATAAAATCAGCACCTAAAACCTCAAAATATCTTGTTGCACCAGAAACAGTATTAGACAGAGGGTTTTATCTTGACAAATTAGATGTAAATTCTACGATTAAGCGCATAAGGGGCGTTTTAGACGAAAACTTTCCTAGTGCATCTTACATCGGAGGGCTTACGGCATATAAAATTTACGATAAATCTGAGTATAGTTCTGCACCTACGGTAACAGCTAGAGATAGAGGAAAATTTTACTATGATGTTTACAATTCTTCAATCCAAATAGACACAAGTTTGAATATTCCGCTTTATCATAAAGCTAAATTAGTGATAGGTGTTGAGATGTTGCCTTATCACGAACATTTAGAATTTATAAACAAATGGTCTGTTGCATTAGGTGGCGTGTCTGGCATGTTGGCATCTTCAGACAAGGCTGAAGTTTACACTAACAGCACCGAAAAAAACATAAAAGTTGCTAGTGCGATATGCTATGAATCGGTTTACGGAGAATATTACAGCGAATTTGTCCGTGCAGGAGCACAAGCGATGTTCATTATCACTAACGACGGATGGTGGGGAGACACATTTGGCTATAATCAACATCTTATGTTCGCTAGATTAAGGGCTATAGAAACACGTCGCTCAATAGCAAGAAGTGCAAATACAGGAATTTCTGCTTTTATTAATGAAAAAGGTGAAATAACGAAAAGCCTAGGATGGGACATAAGAGGTGTTATAAATGACGACGTAACATTGAATAAAAAGTTCACATTTTTCGTTGTTTTTGGCGATGTTATTGGTAGGGTTTCTGCATATACATTCGTTTTGTGCCTGCTGTACTTTATCGCATATCGAAGAAAGAAAAAAGATCATATAATTTAAGGGTTGACTAATTAATTTAAATTTTTATAATATGAAATTTACATCAGTTTACATGCTATCGGTGATTATAGCTTTTATGACTTTCGCTGTAACATTTGCAGGGGAGTTAATTTTTGGAACTAGCTTATTGTTAGCACTAGGGATTTCATTGACTATTTCAGTGATTATTTATATTGTTTCATATTTTGTAGTGTCACGGTATGCTATTTCTCGCATAAAACCCCTTTATCAGATGATGCTTGAGAAAAACATTAAATCTTCTGATCTTCTTGAGAAGTCTCATAAAGAAGATATTGTCGAGGCTGTTAGTAATGAGATTAGCGAATGGGCAACAAAGAAATCTAATGAAATTATTAAACTTAAACAACTTGAAACTTATCGTAAAGAGTTTCTGGGCAATGTGTCACATGAATTAAAAACACCACTTTTCACTATCCAAGGTTATTTATTAACAATTATAGATGACGAACTTGAAGATAAAGAAATGTCTATGAAGTTTCTGAATAATGCAAACAATGCTGTACAACGTATGATAACTATAGTGAAGGATTTAGAGCAGATTTCTTTGCTAGAAATGGATATTCTTAGATTAGACAAGTCAAAATTTGATATTGTGGAGATTACAAATGGTGTGCTTGAAAGAATGTCTATGCAAGCCGAAAAACGAGGTATAAAATTGACCTGTAAAGCAGATAATGAGATATTGGTTTATGCTGATCAGAACAGAATAGAACAGGTGTTAATAAACTTAGTTTCAAATGCTATTAAATATGGTTCTGACAACGGAACAATGACTGTAGAGTTCTTAGATGGGTTCAATAGAGTAGTGATTGAGATTACTGACGACGGTGTTGGCATCCCAAAAGAAGATATATCTCGCATATTTGAACGTTTCTTCAGAGTTGACAAAAGCCGCTCACGTGAAACAGGTGGCACAGGCTTAGGGCTTGCTATTGTTAAACACATTTTAGATGCCCACTCTTCAAAAATCAACGTTAGAAGCAAACTAGGAGAATACACAACATTCAGTTTCTCACTTAATAAGTATTTATCATAGAGTAAACAAAATAAAAAAACAGAACCTAAGGTTCTGTTTTTTTATTGATATAATGATAGGGAGGGTGATGTCCGAAACTAATACATCGGTGATTACTAGATAGTTAAACTAAGATATTTTAGATAAAATACCTTTATTTTCGCTAAAAATCTTAAAAATGGAGGTAATTGCCCTATAAAAACGTTGTACCTAAAGGCGTCCCGCCTTTTATAATAAGTTTTATACTTTTTGAAAAAGTACGCCCAGAGGGCTTCAAAACTCGCTTTCTTTTGCCTTTAAGGGCAAAAGAGCGTATAATTTTCATAGAAAATTATTAGG
>JAWXTO010000114.1:0-5553 GCA_044433545.1 Rikenellaceae bacterium | reverse complement strand
AGTGTTACTAAAGGTGAAACCTTACATGACACGATAAAGATGGTGTCGGGATATGCTGACATGGTTGTTATGCGCCATTATGTTGAAGGTGCTGCTCGTTATGCTAGTGAGGTGTCTTCAGTGCCTATTATAAACGCTGGTGACGGTTCTAACCAACACCCTTCTCAGACATTATTAGACCTTTATTCTATAAAGAAAACACAAGGCACACTTGACAACATACATGTCATGATGGCTGGGGACTTGAAATATGGTAGAACAGTCCACTCACTAATTCATGCGCTGTCTCATTTCAATGCACGCTTCACTTTCGTAGCTCCTAAAGAGCTGTCGCTTCCTGAAGAGTACAAAACATTCATGAAAGAGAAAAACATCGAATTCACAGAAACTACTGACATCATGGAACATATCAATGATGCTGACATATTATACATGACACGAGTTCAAAAAGAGCGTTTTGTGGATCTTATGGAATATGAAAGAGTAAAAAATGCTTATGTGCTTAAAAACCGTATGCTAAAAGACACAAAAGACAATCTTAGAGTGTTACATCCACTTCCTCGTGTTAAAGAAATTCGTACAGACGTTGACTCGAATCCAAAAGCATATTATTTTGAGCAGGCACGCAACGGAGTTTATGCTCGTATGGCAATAATCACTTATCTTTTAGGTATCAAAAACTAAAAAAATCATGTGCAAAGTTATAGATAAAAAAACACTAGAAGTTAGAGCTATTGAGAATGGCACTGTAATAGACCATATCCCATCTGACAACCTATATAAAGTAATACGTTTGCTTAACCTTGAAGGCGTTATGAACACTGTTACGTTTGGCAACAACCTTGACAGCAAGACAATGGGCAAAAAAGCCATAATAAAAATCTCTGACATGGAGGTTGACAAAGTTATGCTTAACTCACTTGCTCTTTTAGCCCCTGAAGCATCTGTAAACTACATAAAAAACTATGAAGTTGCAGAAAAAGTGATGATACATCTTCCTGACACAATCATCGGCACAGTAAAATGTGCCAATCCTATATGCGTAACAAACGTAGAGAAAGTAACAACAAAATTCTCAGTTAACCAAGGAAGCCCTATACATCTAACTTGTCACTATTGTGAAAAAATAACTAAAGAAAGCGAATTTGAAACATTATTCTTATTATAGAAGACTTCTAATAAAAAATAATAACAGAAAATTATTAAACTTTATACACTTAAAAATACACACTGAACAATGTCATTTAAAATTATTTCAGCTGAAGAAGCTGCGTCACATATTAAAAACGGTGACAATCTAGGTCTTAGTGGTTTCACAGCGGCAGGAAGCCCTAAAGCAGTGACCGTTGCTCTTGCAGAAATTGCTAAAAAAGAACACGAAAACGGAAATCCTTTTAAAGTAAGCATTTTTACTGGTGCATCAACAAATATGTATGCTGACGGTGCGCTTGCACAAGCAAAAGCTATAGATTTCAGAGCACCTTACCAATCTACAGTAGAATCTCGTAAAGGTCTAAACGCAAATGAAATAAATTATGCTGACATGCACCTTTCTGGTCTTGCTCAAGATTTAAGATATGGTTTTTTAGGCAAAATTGACGTTGCAATCATCGAAGCTGTAGAAATTACTGACGATGGAGAAATTACTCTTACAACAGGTGTAGGCATCTCTCCAACAGTGTGTGACTTAGCTGACAAAATCATCATAGAACTTAACTCATACAACCCTAAAGAGCTGAAAGGCGTTCACGACCTATACCAACCATGTGACCCTCCATGCAGACGTGAAGTTCCGATTTATACACCAAGTGACAGAATAGGCTCACAAGTGTTAAAAGTTGACCCTGCAAAGGTTATTGGTATTGTTGAGACGTGTCTTCCTGATGGCGTTAAAGAATTTTCTCCTGTAGACGAAACAACTCAGAAAATTGGTGAAAATGTATCGAATTTCTTAGCTAAAGAAATGAAAGAAGGTCGTATTCCTTCATCATTCTTGCCTATTCAATCAGGAGTTGGCAACATTGCTAACGCTGTCTTAGGATGCCTAGGTGAAAACCCAGAAATTCCTCCTTTCGAGATGTATACAGAAGTAATTCAAGACTCTGTAATTGGATTAATGAAAGATGGACTTTGCAGCTTCGCTAGTGGATGTTCATTAACTGTTAGTGACAACATTCTAAAAGATATTTACAGCAATTTAGACTTCTTTAAAGGCAAACTAGTTCTTAGACCTAGCGAAATATCAAACAATCCTGAATTAGTGCGCAGACTAGCTCTAATTACGATAAATACAGCATTAGAGGCTGACATTTACGGTAATGTTAACTCTACTCACGTCGTAGGAACAAAAATGATGAACGGCATTGGCGGCTCTGGTGACTTTGCACGTAACGCTTACCTTTCAATCTTCACTTGTCCTTCGATTGCTAAGGGTGGAAAAATCAGTGCTATCGTTCCTATGGTGTCGCACTTAGACCATTCTGAGCACTCAGTGAATATAATCATCACAGAGCAAGGTGTGGCAGATTTACGTAGAAAATCTCCTCGTCAACGTGCTGAAGAAATCATCGAAAATTGTGTACACCCTATGTATAGACAAAAATTAAGAGACTATTTAGCAACATGTGGCACTTCACACACTGCACACAACCTTCGCAAAGCCTTTGAATTCCACAACGCATTCAACGAAACAGGCGATATGGCAAACGCTGAATTTTAATCATTAGATTGATTCTCAAAATAAAAATAAATGGCTCACAGAACTAAAATTCTATGAGCCATTTATTTATTGCAGAGAGTACGCCTACTAGTCACCCTCTCTTAATAAGTAATATGATTTAATATACAATAAAGTACATTCCAAAAGCCAAGCCCCAACTTGACACCCTGCGGAGGTACAGCCTCTTTTTTAGATCATATAATCTATTAAAGGGGACGATGTCCCTTCTTGATTTTTAGCTCAAATCTATAATTTTTAGCGTAAAGAAGCGCCTAGCGCAAAGTTTTTTGCTACTTTTTCCAAAAAAAGTAGATAGGGATACATAAATAAGTAAGTAAGTGATTGATATATATTTAAAGAAAATAAAAGATCTACAGCTCGGAAGAGCTGTCAGCCGACTGCGGGGTCACAGACCCTTTTAATAGATTATATGGTCTATAGTCGGGTCGGCTGAACTATGCAGACATAGAATAGGGCTGTCTTAATGCCAGACAGGCAGGGTCAAAGACCCATTTAAAGAATAAAAATTAATAGACATGTATGCTGCCTTGTGCCGAAGGCAGATACCCCACTCCAAGCCAAGTAATCATCAACAAAACAAACGCCACAATCACAAACCAAAGAGCTATTTTATCATATTTTTGTTTATTTCTTAACCTAAGATGGATATAAACCAAATATGCAGCACTTGTAACAAACGCCCATGTTTCTTTAGGGTCCCACGACCAGTAATGCCCCCAAGCATCCTTAGCCCAAAGTGCCCCCATAAGCAGACCTAACATCAAAAATCCATATCCAACATATACGAGATTGTCAATAAAATCAAAAATCTTTAGCCTTGCATCAGATTTTGCTAATCCTATAATTGCACCTATCGTTGCCGCTCCAAACATCGCATAAGATAGTATGTAAGAAGTTACATGAGGAATAAACCACACGCTTTGTAACGCTGGCATCAAACTCTTAGAGTGAATTTCTGGCTTTAACAAGTTTATAACAACAAAAACAGTTGCAATAATAGCCGAAAAACTTAACATCCAAGGATATTTCCAACGTAGATATGACAAATAACCCACTAAAGACAAAAATAAAGAGTACCACAACCTAGTTTCGCCCATAGTCCTCATTGGAGGTCTCTCTAAACTTATCCAAAAAAGAGCAATAAACGCCATAAATACGATTACTCCCAGCACCATTAGAACATTAGCGACTTTTTCAGCCTTTTTACGGTAAACCACCACCCCAGACGTAAGCCACAAAACAATAGAAGGCAACGCAAACCATATAAAATTACTCCACGACATAGTCTGCTCCTCTCTTTTTATGCCCCATAAATATCATCATCACAGAACCTAACATCATTAATATTATTCCTATGTAAACTGGCAAAATCCAACTGTCATATACCAATTCAAAACTGCTATAAGTAGACTGATTTCCAGCAACGTTATCATATCCATATTGGTAAATAGTCCAATTTTCTATACGTAAAGGCTTATTTACTTCAATAGCCGCATTTTCTTTCTTCCCACTTTCAGTATAAACCTCTACATCTGACCTAAAAGAACGAGGTTCAGGCGCAGTCATAACAGCTCTATATTTTTCACCTAATTCAAAGTCGTCAGGGTTTCCTTCGACAACTTTTCCTGTCTCAACCTCTACAATCACTCTATGAGACGGATAAAACTCCATCGAAAAGTCATTTAATGTAATGGCAATAGGCAGTTCTTGTATGTTTCGCTCACTGTCATACACTCGCCACTGAGTCTCACCCTCATTTACATACATAATATAACGTTGTATGTCGGCATATCCCAAACTCGAAGCTACAAGCAACAACCAAAGCCCCACGTGATTAAGGTAAAAGGATATATCTTTAATCTTAAAAGCTAAAATCTTTCTAACAATAAGAGCACCCAATGAAATTATCGTTAAAGTATAAATAAAAATAAACGCCCAATTTGATGTCATAGTCTCAAAGCCAATAACCGTTACATTATAAGTCATTTGAGGCGTAATTCCCATGATTACAGACAGTAACAACAGTGCCGAAACAATCGCTACAGAAAAGGGAACACCCGAAAACCATCGTGCGAAACTGCTTGTCTTAAATCTTAACCCTAAAACAACAGACACCAACACCAAAGCCGCAATTACATAAAAATTTATGGGATTCGCAAGCAGATAGAAATCAAACGAGCCTATCGTAAGCTGTAAAATAAGCCCAACGACAACTACCCCACTAACAACAGCAAAGCTCTCTGAGTATCCCCAAGGAGCTTGCCATATTTTACTACTATTTTTATCTTGCATTATAATTGAGATACGATTTTACCTTCACTTTTTGCTTTTTCTAACCATGCTGGAGCAGTTGTTTCTCTCCAACTTTCTTTCTCAGCATTTAGTTTATCCATGTCTAGACCTATATATTCTTGAGCTTTCGCTTTTGTTGAAAGGTCAGGCATTTCTACGTCACTAACACCTAACGAGAACAACACTTTTTGTAGCTCTAGTTGTGCTTGTAATGATTTGTCTAAGCTGTGTGCTAAAATTCGTTGTGTTTCTACAGGTGCATGGAAAGAGCCACCATGTGAAGCTACTGCATAATCCCAACGCCATTGCGCTTGACGAATAAGAGGCAAAACTGTGCTCATCATTTTGTCGTCAGCACCACTATCCCAAGCAGTTTTTGCTAAGATGTGTGCTTTTGATAGTTCTAGCTCTACTCTATCACGAATTTCAAGAGCTTTATCTTGGTATTCATAAACATATTTAGTCAAATTCTCTTCGCTATCACGGTGACAAGTTTGACAAGTAGAACTTATATTTTTTAG
>JAWXTO010000113.1:0-5698 GCA_044433545.1 Rikenellaceae bacterium | reverse complement strand
AATTAAAAAATAATATGCGAAAGAGAAAATCACAGCTCTTCCGAGCTGTCAGCCGACTGCGCAAGCAAAGCTTGCTTCTTTAGTCGGGTCGGCTGAACTATGCAGACACAGAATAGGACTGTCTTAATGCCAGACAGGCAGGGTCAAAAACCCATTTTATAAATAAAACCCCACTTCAAACTAAGATTTACAGATTTTACTCTTATAAAATCTGCAAGCCTCACCTATCCACAGCACAACGGATGTTATAACTGTAATAATCAACCAATCTTCAATCTTCAAAGGAACAACATTAAGCATATCACCACCAAAAGAAACAATAAGAACCTGCCCTATGACGATAATCAAACTAATCAAAACAAACCCCGAACAACCTTTTAGGTCTAATGCAGACCTTCCAGTTTCAAATGCCCTAGCATTAAACATATTCCAAAAGTTAAGCATCACAAAAATAGTAAACAACAAGCTTGATTCATATTCACTCAAATGTTTACTAACAGAATCTGAACTCAAGTTTCCAATTTCCATTAATCCAGCGATATCAGAGTGTTGAAAGACATAAAGTACACCTAGCATAATAAAGAAAAACAAGCCCCCTACCCCAACTATTCTCCACCACATAGGTTTATTTATAATGAATGCACTTCGCTGACGAGGCTTATCCTTCATCACCTGCTCTGAGGGAGGTAAAGAAGCTAACGCCATCGCTGCAAACGTGTCCATAATAAGATTTACCCACAACATTTGTGTCACCGTAAGCGGAGATTCTGTTCCCATGAAAGCTCCCGCAAGAACAATAAAACACGCTACCACATTTACTGTAATTTGAAATAGGATAAACCTCTGGATGTTTTGATACAAAGAACGCCCCCACATGACAGCTCTGCCAATACTGCTAAATGAGTTATTGATAATTGTAATTGCACTAGCCTCTTTAGCTACAGAAGTTCCATCTCCCATAGACAAACCGACATGCGCAGCCTTTAGTGCTGGGGCATCATTTGTTCCATCTCCTGTGACAGCTACAACCTCATTATGCGCTTGCAAAGCCTCTACTAATCGCTTTTTATCCATAGGCCTAGCACGAGAGATAATTTTTAAATCTCGAACTCTATCATGAAGTTCAGAATCTGTCAATTCAGCAAATTCTGTCCCTGTTATTATATATTCTGACTTGTCTGCATCTGACCATAAGCCAATTTGTCGACCTATCTCTTTCGCTGTGCCTGAAGTGTCACCAGTCACTATCTTTATGTCTATACCAGCATTAATACACTCTTTTATTGAGTCTGGAACATCTTTACGTACAGGGTCTGATATGGCAACAACACCCATAAATGACAAATTATCGACTACGATAGCATGATTTATAGAGTCAACAGCATTTTCATTATCTTCAAGAATTTGATATGCAAACCCTAAAGTTCGCATAGCTTGATTTTGGTAACTTATCAATTGATTTTCAATAGAGTCTCTATCAACACCACCACACACTGTCTTAGACATCGAAAGAACAATCTCAGGCGCACCCTTTACATATAATATTGTTTTTCCTAGCTGTGGTGACTTTACGACAACTGCCATATACTTACGTTCAGTAGAAAATGGGATTTCTGCTAGTCGTTCTACACTTTCACGGATAACAGAATAGTCAAATTCGTTATCCCTAAGCCACAACAGCAATGCTCCTTCAGTTGGATTACCTAATGCTTTTGCTTTTTCGGGATTTGATATATCAAGTGACGCTGTAGAATTTACCGCTAAGCCCTCAACTATCAACTTAGACATCTCATCCTCAGCTAATTTCTGGTCATTCAAACCATAAAAATTAGTTTCATACACCTTCATCTGATTTTGAGTTAGCGTCCCCGTTTTGTCAGTACAAATCACCGTTGTTGCACCCATAGTTTCACAAGCATGCATTTTTCTAACCATATTATTGGTTTTTAACATACGTCGCATGCTGTAAGCAAGACTTAAAGTCACAGCCATAGGAAGCCCCTCAGGAACAGCAACAACAATTAACGTCACGGCAATCATTGCAGTTTGTAGAAGGTATGAAATGAACGACACCCACTCAAATGGATAATCGTCAAAATACATTATTATACGGCCAATTATGATTAAAGTTGCAAAGCCATAACTTGCCATTGTGACAAATTTACTTAGCTTGTCTAGCTGTTCATTTAGCGGCGTTTTTACGCTATCGTCTATTTGTGCAGCCTCATAAACCTTTCCATTTTCAGTTTTATCGCCTACAGCAAACACTTTATAAATTCCGTGACCTTCAAGCACCTTTGTTCCTCGCATTACGTGGTTCGTCGGGAAGGTAGACTCTTTATCAAAATCAGCTTCATTAACACTTTTAGCAATAACAGGCTCTCCAGTAAGTGTAGACTCGTCAATTTGTAAAGATACGGCTTGAAGCAGCTCTCCATCAGCAGGAATCTCGTCTCCTGTTCCAATAATTACTATATCTCCAACAACAATATCTCGTTTTGGAACTTCAATAGTGTTATTATTACGAATAACTTGAACTAATTCGTCGTCATTTATTTGATTTAGTATAGAAAATTCTTTATCTGCCTTTAATTCAAATATAAAAGACAAACCTGTCGCCAACAAAATGGCAATAAATATACCTAGAGGCTCAAAAAACACCTGCACACCGTGCTCAAGCCCATAATACTCATAGAAAGAAATACCTATCGAAAGAAAACCCGCAACAAGAAGAATTACTATCAAAGGGTCATTAAATTTTTCAAGAAACTTCTTCCATAACGGCACTTTCTTAGGCGGAGTTAACACATTTACGCCATGTTTTGCTCTGCTCTCTATAACTTCGCTGTCAGTTAGACCTGTATAATGTTTATTGTGTTTCATATTAAAAATTAAACGTATATAATTGAATACTAATACTAAAAATGGCAAAACATAAAAATAGCTAATAGGATTTATTAGCTTACAATCATATAAAAAGTATTATCCCACGTCTTGCACCCTCTAAAGCATAACAAATATACAAAAAAAACTATATTTTAGTATATGTTCTTCTTAAAATATAATTTTCCAAGCATATATTAATTATTCTGCATTTACATAAAAATGTAATTATACACAAATACTGCAAAAATGATGATTTTTTATAAAAAAAGTCATTTTTTTTACAAACGTATCTAAACCATTGTTAATTAAAAAATTACACATTGCCCCACCTTTTTCATGACAAAAAAATGTAATTTATTACAAAAAAAGTACCGTTAAAATTTGCAGATTCAAAAAAAAACACTACTTTTGTATCATCAAATCGGGAGCATAGCTCAGTTGGTTCAGAGCATCTGCCTTACAAGCAGAGGGTCATAGGTTCGAATCCTATTGTTCCCACTTCAGAAGTTATCTAAAAGAACATAGTTCAATTAGGTAACTTCTTTTTTATGTCCTATATAAAATCAATCCGAAACAACTTTACTGAAAGATAATTTTTTCAGAACTACCATAAAAGAAATCAACCCAGGGCAATCTTCAAGTTGAAGACTGCCCTGGGTTGATGTTAGCATTTAAACATTCACGTTATTTTCTATCAAAAAACGGATTTTTAGCTTTTACACTTATTGGAATAGCGTACGCCACACGGCAACCATCTAATAATCCTTGATTTAATGCAACTAGACCTGCTGAAAACAAAATTCTTGTATCTACACGTAAGTCTGATGCCGTTGCAGCCGCAGAGCCTACTGCAATACCTAAATCTGCTTGTGTAACAGTACATGGAGTCATAGGATTTGTCATTTTCTCAGCACACGTTGCATAGCCACAATAGCCGCAATTCAAAGACTGTACCGCATCTTTAACACCTATCAACACAACCGCTTCAGCTTGTTCGATATTACCTGCATCTCTCACAAAAAAGCCTAATCCTCGCTCTTCTGCCTCGACACGCATAGCCGCAGCTAAAGACATAATATCCTCACCAGTTATCGTAACTGCCTCAATAGAATCCACACCTTTTGCTTTAGGTGCTGTTCGTGCTGTCGTCATTAATTGACGTGCAATATTTAAAACGTGATTTTCACGTTCTTCTCTTTCGTTATAAATCATACCCTTTAATTAAAATGTATATCTTATTTTAAGTGACGAGTTAGAATATAGGGAACATCCTATTAAGTTAATTGATGGTCTATAGTCAAGACCTAATGCTATAGGAGCTCTTGCAAATTTATATTCAATTCCCAAGTTTGGATCTAAACCAAAGTTAAAATTTGACTTGTCATGGTCACATCCAGAACCTCCCACATTTAAACCCGCACCCACATAACCATAAAGCCCTGTTACAAGTTCTAAATGGTACTGCCATACAGCATAAAGATTTACTGCTTCGTGTGCCATTGTATAATCTAACCCTGCTTCAACAGCAGACGACTGAGACAGTTTAGCTTTAACATTAACACCGACATTACCACCCAAACTTAAACCAACAGCATAATTATAGTCTTGTGCTTGGGCATTAACCGACAACACAACAAAAAATACTGTAATTACAGACACTAAAAAACTTCTCATAATCATAGAATTTTATAAATTAATAATCAATAAACTAAAGTTTACCATAAAAAGATAGGTGTTGTAAGTAATACAACTCACAACACCCATCAAAGATATAAAAAAATATTTATTATTCTTCTACTTTTCCGTATTCCATTGCATTAAAGCGTTTGTAAGTATCTAAACGCCATTTTGCATTTTCTTCAGACGCTTCAAATAACGCTTTTGCATCATCTGGGAACGCTTTAAGTAAAGAAGTGTAACGTACTTCATTACCGATGAAGTTTTGGAACTCAGCCCAATTAGGTTCTTTAGAGTCTAATTTAAATGGATTTTTGCCTTCGCTTATTAGAGATGGATTATATCTCCATAAGTGCCAGTAACCACATTCAACAGCTTTTTTCTCTGTTAATTGGCTAATACCCATACCACCTTTGATACCGTGATTGATACAAGGAGAGTACGCAATAACTAAAGATGGACCATCAAATGCCTCAGCTTCTTTAATTGCGTTTAAGTATTGAGCGTGGTTAGCACCCATTGCTACTTGAGCAACATATACATAACCGTAAGTCATTGCCATAGCACCTAAATCTTTTTTACGGATACGTTTACCAGCAGATGCAAACTTCGCAACAGCACCAATAGGTGTAGATTTTGAAGATTGGCCACCTGTGTTAGAGTAAACCTCAGTGTCCATAACAAGAATATTAACGTTTTCACCAGAAGCGATAACGTGGTCAAGACCACCATAACCTATATCGTAAGCCCAACCGTCACCACCAAAGATCCACATAGATTTTTTGATTAAGTAATCTTTAAGTTCAACGATTTTTTTACAAGCATCACAATCACAAGCCTCAACAAGTGGAAGTAATTTTTCTGTAGCAGCTTCAGAACCTGCTGCATCATCCATAGATACAATCCACTCACCCATAACAGCTTTTAGCTCTTCTGAACAACAACCACAGTTAGCAATTGCATCGTTCATAATCATAACTAAACGCTCTCTTAGAGTTTGAACACCAGTGTAGATACCTAAACCGAATTCTGCATTGTCCTCGAATAAAGAGTTAGCCCAAGCTGGACCTTTACCTTTAGCATTTTTACAGTAAGGAGTAGAAGGAGCTGAACCACCATAGATTGAAGAACAACC
>JAWXTO010000112.1:0-5710 GCA_044433545.1 Rikenellaceae bacterium | reverse complement strand
TATTTGTCTCTATTAAACATCTGTGAACGAATGTCGTCAAGTGTTACGACCCCTATGAATATGCCATTTGTATCTAATACAGGGAAAATGTTACGTGATGATTTTGAGACCTCTACAACTAGTGCTCCTAGCGACATATTTTCTGTTATGCACACAAAATCATTTTCTACAAGCTTGCTAAAGTCAATAAATAACATTGAACGCTCTTTAGAAATTGATAAAGATTCGCCGCTTAAAATCAGTTCTCTTGTATAGACAGAATAAGGTGAAAAATAGTAACTTATAGCAAATGATATTGCCGAAACCATCATAAGAGGTACGAAAAGTCCATAGCCTCCAGTGATTTCAGCAATTAAGAATATTGCTGTAAGCGGAGAATTCATTGCACCAGACATAACGCCTGCCATACCTACTAAAGCAAATGCTGGAGCAGACAACTCTGTGTCTAAAAGCGAGTTTGATAAAGTCGCAAAGAAAAAACCTGTGAATGCACCAAGAAATAGAGAAGGTGCAAAAGCTCCACCGACGCCTCCTGAGCCGTTTGTACATGCCATTGCGATAGGTTTAAGAAGAATTATGCCACTGATAAATGCTAAAATTATCCATGTGTTATCCTTAAAATCTATGAATAGGCTATTTTTGAATAATGCGTCTGTATCTGAATGGATTAAGTTAATTATAGAGTCGTACCCTTGACCATATAAAGGAGGGAAACACATAATTATTATACCTATTGAAAGCCCTCCAAAAATCCACTTTTTGTATGGGGACTGGATTTTTTTGAACACGCCTTCGATTTTTGAACCAAATGTTATTAATGCAAATGCTACAACGCCACACAAAAGCCCAAAAATAGTATAAAAAGGGATGTCTTTAAATGAAACTTTCATAATGTCATAAGGAACAGCAAACACTGTGTCGAATCCATGTAAAAAATATGTTATCATGGTTGCTGTTACTGCTGAAATAAGCAAAGGAATGATAGATAACATGCTGATATCTAACATCAACACCTCAAGAACAAAGATAACTCCCGTAATCGGAGCTTTGAAGATAGCGGCAAGTGCGCCTGCTGCTCCACAACCTAACAAAATCGCTGTGTTGCGATAGTCCATATTGAAAAATTGACCAATGTTTGAGCCTATAGCAGAACCCGTCATTACCATTGGAGCTTCAGGTCCAACAGACCCCCCAAATCCGATTGTTGTTACACCAGAAACAATTGAAGAATAACTATTGTGAGATTTTATTTTTGCGCCTTTATGAGATATGGCATATAAGACTTTCGTTACGCCATGGCTAATGTTGTCTTTTATGACGTATTTTACGAATAGAGAGACTAAAATAATACCAATTACAGGAGTAAAAAGATATGCAATGTTTATGTTGTCATCTTTTGTTATGCTTTCTACAAAAAGACGAAGAGATGTTACACTTGCTTCAAAAGCTGCTGCTGCAAATGCTGTTACAGCTCCTACGATAACAGCGATAATCATTATTAGATTTCGCTCAGGAATGCCCCTAGAGACGCTGAGTAGCCATTTTCGTGCTTCTGTATAAATATTTTTTATGCTTTTCATGTGATGTCGGTTAATAATTATTCTGCAAATTTAAAAATAAAGATGTTTTTATTAGAATAATTTGAAAAAAAATTATATTTTTGCAATAACTATGAGTAATTGTAACCAAAAAATAACGCATAAAAGGTCAATGTTAAGAAAACCAGATTGGTTGAAAATAAAACTTCATAATAACGAAGAATTTTCAAAAGTTTCTGAGATTGTAAACTCTAATTCACTGCATACAATCTGTTCTAGTGGGAAATGCCCTAATATGGCAGAGTGTTGGGGTAGAGGAACAGCTACTTTTATGATTATGGGTGATATATGTACTCGAAAATGTAAGTTTTGCGCTACAAAAACTGGTGTGCCTCAATTTTTAGATGAAAATGAACCTGAAAAATTGGCTCGTTCAATAAAATTGATGAAACTAAAACACGCAGTGGTGACATCTGTAGACAGAGACGATTTGTCAGATGGAGGAGCTGGACACTGGGCTAAATGTGTGAATGCAGTTAAGGATTTAACGCCAGAAACGACTTTAGAGTTGTTAATTCCTGATTTTGATGCGACCAAATCTTTTCTTGATGTGGTTGTAGCTTCAAAACCTGACATAATTGGTCACAACATTGAAACTGTTAGGAGACTGACCCCTTCGGTTAGAAGTAGAGCGAAATATGACACTTCGTTAGAGGTTTTACGTTATCTAGCTAGTCAAGGAGTAAGAGTTAAGAGTGGAATAATGGTCGGCTTAGGTGAGACTAAAGATGAAATCTTTGAAACACTTGACGATTTACGTGCTTTCGGATGTGACATTATTACAATTGGGCAATATTTACAGCCTACACTTGAGCAGTTGCCTGTTGAGAGATATGTGACTCCTGAAGAGTTTGAAGAATATAAGATATACGCTTATGAAATAGGCTTTTCTTATGCAGAATGTGGTCCTTTAGTACGTTCGTCATATATGGCAGAGAATGCGCTAAAGAAAACAAAATTGAATTTACGAAATATATAATATGAGGAGTATCAGATTAGAGGATAAGGGAGTTGTCGACTATAAAGAGGCGTGGGATGCTCAATCTGTACACTTTAACAAAATACAAGAAGGTTGTGGAGAGGATGTTTTAATGATTTGTGAACATCCCCACGTTTATACCTTAGGAAAAAATGGATACCGAGAGAATATGTTGGTGAGTGACTCGTTTTTAGAGAGTATAGGTGCTACATATTACAAAGTAGATCGAGGCGGTGATATAACATATCATGGCTATGGTCAGATCGTAGGGTATCCGATAATAAATTTAAGTAACTTTTCGTTGAATTTGAAAGGTTATATCAATATATTAGAAGAAGCAGTTATAAAAACTGTTTTGAGGTTCGGCATTAAGTGTGAACGACTTGAGGGTGCTACAGGAGTGTGGTACCGAGGAGGTGATGTTGATAGAAAAATTTGTGCTATAGGTGTGAAAGCGTCTCGTTTTGTAACGATGCACGGCTTTGCGCTAAACGTAAACACAAATCTTGATTATTTTAGACATATCAATCCTTGTGGCTTTGTAGAGAAAGGAGTTACTTCGTTGAGGGAGTTAACAGGTGGTCACGAAATTGATATGAATGAGGTGAAAACGGTGTTTTGTAACGAGTTTTCGTCTCTACTGGGAGCAGAAATAAAAAAATAAAAAAAATATATATGTTAGCAGAAAAGACGTGGAACCTAATGGAGCAAGGCTCTATTGAGGTTTCAGAACATCTTGCTATGGAGTTAAATATTCCTAAGGTGTTGTCTCAGTTGCTAGTACAAAGAGGAATCACAACAAAAGAAGAAGCGTTACGTTTCTTTAACCCCTCGTTAAGTGAATTGCATGATCCGTTCTTAATGAAAGATATGGACAAAGCAGTCGCACGTATTAGAACAGCTATTGAGACAGGAGAGTCAGTCATGGTCTATGGAGACTATGATGTTGACGGAACAACCGCAGTTGCGCTTGTTTATACTTATTTAGAAACGCTTGGACATAAAGCATTATCCTTTTATATTCCTGATAGATATACAGAAGGATATGGAATCTCAGAGCAGGGTATCGACCTTGCTAAAGATACGGGAGTTTCGTTAATTATTGCTTTAGACTGTGGCATTAAAGCCGTTGAAGCAGTTGATTATGCGAGTAGCCTGGGCATAGATTTCATTATATGTGATCACCACTTGCCTGGAGATCAAATTCCCAATGCAGTAGCAGTATTAGATGCCAAAAGAGAAGACTGTACATATCCATTCGATGAACTGAGTGGCTGTGGTGTCGGATTTAAGCTTGTACAGGCCTATGCTAAGGCTTATCTTAAAGACATGAAGGACGTATATTCACTTCTTGATTTTGTGGTAGTCTCTATAGCGTCAGATATTGTGCCGTTGACTGGCGAAAACCGAATATTAGCTCACTTTGGTCTTAATATCTTAAATGAAAGTCCAAGTAAAGGCTTACATTCAATTTTGAAAATCTGTAGCCTTGATAAACATAAAATTACTATTGACGACATTGTCTTTAAAGTTGGGCCAAGGATAAATGCCGCAGGTCGTATGATTGTTGAGGACGATGAGGGAGAGAAAGTTTCGGGGGGTAGAAATGCTGTACGACTTTTGATTTCAAACACCGAAGAGAGAGCCTTAAAGTATGGAAATATCATTGATGAATGTAATAGTGGACGTAAAGAAATAGACAGAAACATTACGATAGAAGCTCATAAGATTGTTGAAAAAAACAATATTATAAAAACCCGAAAATCTACTGTTATCTATGATCCAGCGTGGATGAAAGGTGTTGTAGGAATCGTAGCTTCAAGATTGATTGAAAGATATTATCGCCCGACAGTAGTCCTAACAATGTCAAATGGTTTTATTACGGGGTCTGCTCGTTCTGTTCCAGGGTTTGATTTGTATCAGGCTATTGAATCTTGTTCAGATTTGTTAGAAAACTTTGGTGGACACACTTATGCAGCAGGTTTAACAATGAAACCTGAAAATTTAGACGCTTTTAAAAAGCGTTTCACAGCCTATGTTGATGAGCATATTGAGCCAAGTATGCTAATTCCTCAAATAGATATAGATATGCACCTAGATTTAAGTGAGATAACTCCTAAGTTTAGAACAACACTATGTAAATTCCAGCCTTTTGGCCCTGGTAATCCAGCTCCTATTTTTGTAACAAGAGATGTATGTGATGATGGTCACGGACGTAAAGTGGGGATTAATATGGAGCACTTAAAAATGGATGTCATAAGCTCTAAAAACCACTTGCCTATTTCTGCTATAGCATTTTCACAGGCTAACGCTTATGCTGACCATGTTTTGAGAGGGGGATATATAGACATTTGCTATATGGTGGTTGAAAATAATTACCGTGGTGAAGTGAAGCCTCAGTTGAGGATAAAAGACATAAAAATAAAGAATAAATAACAAGAATAACTATTTTTGTTTTAATAATATATAATACAAAGGTGTGCTAGAGAGAGCTATCTTTAGTTAATGCCAAAATTTGATTTTTAGATGATAGATAATGCTGATATTTTAGTAAATTACGTGAGAAGATGTAATGTAGTAACAACAGATTCTCGTGAAATTTCAAAGTTGAAAAATTCTGGTAAGATAGTTATGTTTATTGCGTTAAAAGGTGATAAATATGATGGGAATAATTTTGTTGGTGCAGCAATAGAGGACGGTGCAGATTATGTTGTTACGGATAATGCTGCTTTAGATGGAAATGAGAATAGAAAATTACTTGTTGTTAAAGACTCTTTGAAAATGATGCAATTGAGTGCTTTGGCTTACAGACGAATAGTAGACCCAAAAGTTGTTGCTATTACAGGAACTAACGGGAAAACTACTACAAAAGAGCTTGTAGCGGCAACATTGTCTAAAAAGTATAGAACTTATGCGACAAAAGGAAACCTTAACAACCATATAGGTGTTCCGTTGACGATTTTAAATATGCCTAAAACTACAGAGGTGTTAGTTGTTGAGATGGGTGCTAATCATCCAGGTGAAATTGCAAAATTATGTAGAATTGCAGAGCCTAATTATGGAATTATCACAAATGTAGGCCGTGCTCACTTAGAAGGTTTTTCGTCATTTGCAGGTGTTTGTAAGGCAAAAG
>JAWXTO010000111.1:0-5857 GCA_044433545.1 Rikenellaceae bacterium | reverse complement strand
ACAGGGTTAATGCTTTTAGAAAATAACGTACATGCTATATTATTGATATTTCGTATGAAAATATATATCTTTATAATTTTACTGTTAGCTGGTTGCACACGATATGAGGCTACAGATAACTATCATGGTGAGTGGAGGTATGAATATTATACTCCAGAGGGTGATCTTTGGGGCATATTTAGCATTAACCTAGAACAAAGAGGCGATCAGATATTGGGATCTCATTACATTAGTATAATGGAGGGTGAAATTAACGATATAAGCACGGATTACTCTATACATGGAGAGGTGCAGGATGATTTGGTACGAATTACAATAGCTAGCTCTTTGGAAGATAATCCTGGAGAGGCGGAGATTCAACTGCTAAACAAAGACTCTCTACTTTTTGTTCTCACAAAGCCACCATATAGCAGTTCTGACAAGGCTTTAAAGCAACAAATTATACCAAACACTGTACTCTTTGTAAAAGCAAATAATAATCTTGAAGAGAGTATAGAGTCATTGGTAAATATCGGCATCACATGGCACACTTGGAAAAACAAGGCTAAAGAGTTAATCGGAGTTGAGCCAACAGAAGAGAACTTCATAAATCTTTCAGGAGATGATGCAAAAAAGATATATACAGAATACTATTGGAATGAGTATAAAATCGACGATATTATCAATATTAACTCTAAATATTTAATTTTTGATTGTATTATCTGTTCTCCGAGCAACGCACTAAGCTTAATTAACAAAGTTTTGAGCGAAAGGTTTGACATAAATATAACCCCTAGTGATTCTATGAGTTCAGAGATGATAGATGCGATTAATGGTGTAGACCAAGAAAAGTTCTATAATGAATTGATAGATGAAAGAGATGCGCACTATCATAATAGAGCAAAACTCCCTGAACACTATAAGTTTAAGCCCGTGTGGAGAGAGAGAATAGAGAGTTTTAGAAATTAGTATTAAAAGATTTTCGTATGCAATTTAAAAGTATATTATTACTATCTGCGCTGCTTATAACTGGGTGTACATCTAGTTATAAGCAGGCGTTTACTGGCACATGGGCCCGTGTATATACAGATGTAGATGGAGAAGCTATATCCTCATTTTGTCTTGTTCTAAAGCAGGATGGTAATAAAGTTAATGGCTACCATTTTAGAGCATTAGCTAAGGGCACTCGCATAGACGAGGCAATCGGTAATAATTCGATTGAAGGCACCATAGAAGATGGAGTTGCAATTGTGTCAATCAAGAGTGGTAGAGGTGCAAAAGTGGCAGGAACAGCCAAATTAGAAATCATTACAAACGACTCGATTAGATTCACTCTACTCGAAGAACCTAGTCAAGGAGAACATGCTCTCCCTAGCAAAATGAATTTGCCGAAATACAACATTCAATAGTTTAAAAACGGCAATCGCATTGGTAGAAAAATAAATGACACAAAAAAGCCGCAAAACATCGTTTTGCGGCTTGTCTTTATATGTTTGTGCTATTGTAAACAGTCAACGTTAACGTCGTTGTCATCGTCATCATCATCGTCAGGAACAACAGGTGTATTTCCGATTTCTTCGTATCTACTATAATCAATTTGCTCTTTTAACACTTTTGAATTAGTAAATTCGCTTAGAGGCAAATAGTTGTTTACGACAAAGGCGTTAGGAAATTCGCTTAATATGTTTCCCCACAGAATTATAGCTTCTTCGTGTGTTAAGAATTTGCCTGCTGTTACTTTAAAATAAGGGGCAGTGTATTCGTCAAACACATAAGTGTCAGGGTATAATTCTTTAAACTTTTTTTTGGCTTTTTCAGATCCGCTTCTAGCATCTTGAGAGTTGTCAAAGAAAATTCTAACACTATATGCTTTAATGGTCTTATCTAAACGTGCTGAATGAGTGTTCACATTAGCTACGTTGTTGACTTTAATAGTTCCACTTTGTGAAAAGGCAACATTTGTTGCTAAAAAACATAATAAAAGATATATTATTTTTTTCATATATAAATTAGGTGTAAGCAGTTTGTTTTAATGTTTGTTTTCTTAGATTACGACTACAAATTTATTAAAATTTGTTAAATAATCCATTAATTAACTCTTTATCTATGGAAAAAATATTAGAAAATTCTTCTAACGGCACGTTTTGCATGTCAAAATACTTAGAAACTAGACCTTTTTTTACCTTTCCTTTAAACGAGACATTTAAAGATTTTGCCTTGTTTTTAAGAACATTCTTAATCATAATAGAGCCAAAGATGCCGCCTTTTATCTCTAAATCTAAAGGTAAAGCGACTTTTGAATTACCTTTTGGAATAACAATTTTATCGGTTGCCAGAATTGTTATTAACGGAGACTTCGAGTCTGCTGTAAATATAGCAATTTCAGCATCAGAAATCTGAATTTTTGAAAATTCATTGTCTACATTTAGCTCTATAGTGCCGTTTAGTCCCTTGTTTGTGACTTCATTAAACGAAAAACCTGCTAGAGATTCTATGTTTACGGTTTTGTTGCTGCTGCAAGAAGCAAACACTAGAGAAGCGAATATTAGATATAATATTTTTTTCATAACTTATTTTTTTGCGACATATAAAGTTGCTACGCCAAATGTTAAAGGATATACTTTTACGCTGTCAAATCCTACTTCTTTTAATAGAGTAGAGTATTCTTCAGCTGCTAAAAATTGTGATACACTTTCAGGAAGATAGTTGTATGCAAAGTCACTTTTTGAGCGAAAACGACCAATAAATGGTAATATTCTTTTAAAATATATGTTATATGACCATCTTATAAATCCGTTTTGAGGCATTGAAAGTTCTATGACATATAATGCTCCTCCTTTTCTTGTCACTCTACACATTTCGGCTGTTCCTGCTCTTAGGTTAGAGAAATTTCTAACCCCAAATCCTATAGTCGTAGAGTCAAAATTGTTGTCTTTGAACTCAAGGTTTAGTGCATCGCCATATTCTAAGTTAATTTGTTTAGACATGTCGGCTTTTTTTACTTTTTCAACTCCTACAGCCAACATTCCTTTAGAGAAATCTACCCCTGTAATAGTTGTGAGAGGGGCTTTTTTCGCTATAGTTATTGCTAAGTCGCCAGTGCCTGTCGCAACATCTAGTATGGTGTGTGCGCCGCTTTTTCGTATCATTTTAGCGACTTTTTTGCGCCAAAGTTTGTCTATTCCTAGCGATAAAATGTGATTTAATGCGTCATAAGATGGCGCAATAGAATCAAACATATCACTTATTACTTCTTTGTCTTTATCGAGTTTCATTTTTTCGTTGTTGTCTAGTATTTAGGTAATTTAAAGTTTTGTGTTTATCTGTAATTTACATTCTGGTCAGGCGAAATTTTTGACACTATAAACGTAGGGATTATTTGTATCAATAGAACGGCTAACACTGAACATACGGCTACCCCAAAAACATAAAGTGGATTTATAATTATTGGAACTTCTTTCATGAAATAAGCTGTTTCTGTAAGTTTTACAATTCCGAAATGTAGTTGGGCTAAACAAATGAGTACGCCTATTATAACGCCCCAAAGAACGCCTTTTATTGTTATATATAACGATCGTAATATAAAAATTCGCTGTATAGTTTTGTCTTTAGCCCCTAATGTTTTTAATACGCCTATCATAGCCCGTTTGTCAAGCAACAAAATCAACATCATTGAAATCATGTTAAACCCTGCGACAAAAAGCATAATGATTGATATAATAACAACATTCAAATCTTGTATGCTTAGCCAGTCAAACATAGCTCCGTTAGTTTCTGTAATATCTACAACTTTAATCAAGTCGTTTACGTCGTCACGAGTGTAAATCGCAGCCTCAATTTGCTCTTTGATTAAAGCCAGGTTTTTCATGTTGTCTATTTTTATTTCAAAACCTGTCAAAGAGTCACTAGACCAATTATATAGACGATTTACGTTGCGAATATCGGTGAAAATCATGATTTTGTCTACTTCAGAGAATGATGTGTTATAAATTCCTGAAATTGTGAATACGTCTCTTCGTGGAGGCTCTTCTATGAACATCATACGAGCTTTATCGCCTACTTTAAAATCTAATAAATTTGCTAGAGTAGATGAAATTACGATTGTTTTCTCTTGTTTCTCACCGTTAAGCTTCATAGTAGAGCCTTCGACCATATATTCAGCTAGAAAAGTGGTGTCAAAATCAGAATTTACCCCTTTTAAAACGATGCCTTCCATCATATCAGCGTTTTCTATTACTCCAGCTTTTAGGGTATATCCGTTAATAGATGTTATGCCTTCTATTTGAGCGATTTCGTCAATAAAAGGTTGTTTTTTTGAAATAGGATTCGACGAATATGACTTGTTGACATCTAGTTTTGTTAGGGTGATGTGTGAATTGAACCCCGTAATTTTTGAAGTTATGTGTTCTTTGAAACCTACGATTACACTGATTGCTACAATCATAACTGCAACAGATATTGCAATAGAAATTGTAGCAACATTAATCATTACTCTATTTTTGCCTTTTAAGTTCTCTTTTGAGAGCCTATTAGCAATAAATATTTCAACGTTGTTAGTTTTCATAGAATACACCTTATCAACTATATTACAAAATAGAAACTATATAAAAAACGTATAAAGCAACAAAAATTGCTCCTTCTATACGGTTAATTTTAAACCCTTTAAACAAAAATGCACTAACAAAAACAATAAATGAAGAGCCTAGAACAAACAGTAAATCATAAGGTTGAATGTCGCCTAATGTTAAAGGAGTTATCGTTGCACCTGTGCCAATTATTAAGAAAATGTTTGATATATTTGAGCCTATAACATTTCCTAAAGCCATATTTCCACGTTTTTTTACTGCTGCAACAACACAAGCTGCTAGTTCTGGAAAAGAAGTGCCTCCAGACATAAGTGTTATAGCTATGACTTTTTGGCTGATGCCAGCTCGTTCAGCCACTATAATCGCATTGTCGAGAAACATGTTACCCCCAAACACTAACATCACTAAACCTGCAACTGTCATACCTATTAGCATAAAAGTATTTTTAGCTTTTGTGTTCGATGGGTCTGCTGGGTCAGGTTTTGACGAATAAATTGTGTATGCCATGAACATCAAAAACATAACAATTAGGGTCATTCCCTCTGTTCTAGACACTATATTTATGCCTTCACCAAATAAAGAATCCGAGGCTACAAAAAATAACACTAAAGACGCTACAACTCCATAAGGAATGTCTTTTTTTATGTTGTTTCTTGTAAATTCTAAAGGTTTAATAAGTGCTACGATTCCTAAAATTAGTAGCGTATTGAAAATGTTTGAACCTACTACATTACCTACAGCAACATCTCCGTTGCCTTTTAGTGCAGACATTGTTGTGACTATTAATTCTGGAGCAGATGTGCCTATAGCTACGACTGTAAGACCAACTACAAATTCAGAAATTCCGAATTTCTTGGCTAAATTTGATGCTCCGTCGGTCATAACGCTAGCACCACATAAAATAAGTGCTAGTCCTACTATTAAGAGTATTATTTCTAACATTTTCGTTGTTTTATTTTAGGGAGAAATTATAACTCCTCCTATGTGTAAATTAGAATTACCTTTATTTATTGGTTATTCTGGTTGCTTTTCATAAATAGGAGGTGGCACAGTTTGTGAAAAGTCGTGTTCTCCCCAACGTTCCGCAACTCCGTCTAATAAATCATATAATATTTCGGGAGAAACTTCTGTAACTAACTTCAATCGTGTTTCTTTGAAATTTGGAAGCCCTTTAAAATAGCTGCTCAAGTGGCGGCGCATCTCAAAAAGCCCTACTTTTTCGCCTTTTATCTCTATAGATTTTGAAAGGTGCTCTTTTGCTAGCTCTACACGCTCTGTGACTGACGGTTGAG
>JAWXTO010000110.1:0-5907 GCA_044433545.1 Rikenellaceae bacterium | reverse complement strand
ATTGGAGATAATGCGTTTTCTAACGATGGTAGTTTAGAGAGTGTATCACTTCCAAATGCAAAGACTATAGGAGAATCTGCGTTTAATTTCTGTACAAATTTAGAGAGTGTTTCAGTACCTGCTGCTGAGACTATAGGAGAATGTGCGTTTAATTGCTGTACAAGTTTAGAGAGTGTAGAACTTGGAACAACGGCTGAAAGTAAATTATCATTAGGAACAGACATATTTAATGAAGTTACTACTACTGATGTTACCTTAACAACAGGTAAAGTTAATGAGGATTATGTAAGTGATAACACTTTTAATGGCTATGAATTCAAAAAAGTTATTGTAACAGAATAAACTTCTTACCACTAACAACAAATAGCGATTATTCCCGAAACATGGAATAATCGCTATTGTTTTAATATTACCTAAGATATAAATTATACGTTCTGCGACGAAAGTATCTCAACACTACGCTCGATGTCGTTAGTGCGGATAATGACTTTTGCGACTTCGTTATCAGAGAATGAATACATGTATTGGATAAATATGTTTTGTTGAGCAAATGCGTTAAATGTTGTTAAGATTCCGCCTGCTATATTAGGCACTTCGACACACAGAACATCGGTTTGACTTACTTTATAGCCTGCATCTTGCATAACTTTTTGAGCATAATCTGTATCTGGAACAATAATACGTAAAATTCCAAAATCTATGCCGTCTGCTAAAGAAAACGCTCTGATGCTGATGTCTGCATTGCTAAGAACAGAGATAACTTCATTGACTTCGCCTACTCTATTCTCTATAAAAATTGATAATTGCTTAATTTTCATAACTATACACTTTATAATTTACGATTATCTATAACTCTAACGGCTTTACCCATACTACGTTCTATGGTGCGTGGTGCTACTAACTTAATATCAGGATTTAACCCTAACATACTGTGCATTGCTGACGAAATACGCTTTTTAATACCTAACATTTGTGTCATATCATCACTAAATGCTGTGTCTTTAACCTCAACTTGCACCTCGAAAGTATCTTGATTGTTTACACGGTCAACTACGATAAGGTAATGTGGCTCTAGCTCTTCAATGCCTAGGATAACTTCCTCAATTTGTGATGGGAACACATTCACACCACGGATAATAAGCATATCATCTGAACGTCCTACGATACGAGTCATTCTAACATTTGTACGACCACAAGCACACGGCTCACTAATCAGTGAACAAAGGTCTTTTGTGCGATAACGAAGCAGTGGAATACCCTCTTTAGTGATAGTTGTAAACACTAATTCGCCCTGTTCTCCGTTAGGAAGCTGCTCTAATGTTTGAGGAGAGATAATTTCTGGGTAGATATGGTCTTCAACGATATGAGAACCGTTTTTATATTCACACTCATAAGACACAGAAGGCCCCATAATCTCACTTAGACCATATATATTATACGCATCGACACCCAATCTTTCTTCGATTTCTTTACGCATGTTTTCAGTCCATGGTTCAGCACCAAACAGACCTACACGCAACTTCATTTCGTCTTTAAAACCTCCAGCTTTGATAGTATCTGCTAGATAAAGCGCATAAGATGGCGTTGTAGCAATCACTGTAGCACTTAAATCACGCATAAGTTGTAAATGTTTACGTGTGTTTCCTGTACCAAGTGGAATCACTGTTGCACCAAGATTTTCAGCCCCATAATGTGCTCCTAAACCTCCCGTAAACAAGCCATAACCATAGCATACTGAGATAATATCTTCTTTGCTGACACCATAAGCAGTTAGCGCACGAGTCATCATTTCTGACCAAATTGAAATATCTTTACGAGTATAGCCAACAACCGTAGGTCGACCCGTAGTGCCTGACGAAGCGTGGATACGTACAATTTCAGACATAGGCACTGCAAACAATCCATAAGGATAATTTTCTCTTAAATCATCTTTTGTAGTAAAAGGCAATTTAACAATATCGTCTATTGTTTGTATGTCAGCAGGTGTAATGCCCATCTGCTGCATTTTCTCTCTGTAGAACGGAGTATTGTGATATACTCGATGTACTGTTTTGCGAAGCCTTTCATTTTGTAGTTCACGCATCTCCTCACGTGGCATACACTCTTTTGTCTTATTCCAAATCATTATATCTAAGTCGTTTAGTGGAGTTTGAAACCCCCTTATTTTATTTTCTTCATTTTAAAGGAGAAGCTAGTGCTCCCCCTTTTATCATTTATTTATGATCAGCCGCAAATTGTGCCAAACGCTGATCAAATATATCCATTATTTCGTCTGTCATTCTCGAAGTACAAGCACGCACCCCTTGACGCAATGAACCTGTCGTAGAAAGTGAAATTGAACTTATGCCATAGTGTACAAATTCACTCACTAGCTCGCTACAACTCATAGATTTATAGCCTATAGTAAAGAAAAATCCATCGCCAATTTCTCGGTCTATATCCTTATCATAAACTATATGGAAACCATGTTTATAAAGAATATCTTTCATGCGCACTGCCCTTCTTGCATACTCTTTAGTCGCTTCAACAAAGTTAAAAACACCATCACTTGACGCTTTAAACATAGCCGCAAGCCCTAATTGTACAGAGTGAGTAACCCCAGAAGTTATCATGTACATAACAGCATTCGTAAAGGTTATACCAAAGTGTCCTCCGCCGTTGTAACGTTTCGCTAGCTCAGGATAAATTCTATTATAAAGCTTATCACCCACACAAGCCACAGCAACTCGTTGTCCTGCATAACTAAATATCTTTGAACTTGAAATAAAAAGAATATAGTTATCGGTGTAACGTGCTACAGTTGGAATATATGGAGCTTCAAATGGAACGCCATAGTCTTCACGTGAATCCATTCCAAAATATGCTAAATCTTCAAGGATTATGGTATCATATTTTGTCGCCATTTCACCAAAAATCTGTAGTTCTTGTTCTGTGAAAGTAATCCATGTTGGATTATTTGGCGAAGAATAGACAATTCCCGCAATACGTCCCGAACTAAGTTCTTCTTCTAGCTTTCCACGTAGAGCTTCACCTCTATACTCAAAAAGGTCGAAAGAAGCATATTTAATTCCTAGCATGTTCAATTGTGATTTCTGGATAGGAAAACCTGGGTCAACAAAAAGTATGGTATCTTTTTGTTCTGACAGCTGGCTACAAATCACAAAAGACCCGAAAGAGCCTGCTACTGAACCTGTTGTTGGCAGACAAGACATAGCTGAAATGTCAATATCAAGAAATGCCTTAACAAATCGAGAAGTTTCACTTTTAAGCTCTGCAACACCTTCAGCCGCAGGGTATAAAGATGCAACACCTCTGTCTAAAGCCTCTTTTTCAGCAGCCATACCAATACCGCAAGGTGATAAACCTGGTATGCCTTGGTCCATTCTCACAAAAGGAATTTCAGTCTTTTTTTCTAACGTTGCAGCAAGGCTCAACATCTGACCTATCGTTGCAGTAGACAAAGAATCTATCTTTAATTCCTCCATTGTCTGAGCAACTAAAGTCCTGTTAAATACTTCACTCATATCCCCTATTTTAATTGATCTGACACCGCTTCAACACCAATATTGAATGCTTTGATATTAGCATCAACAATAGCTTCTCCTTTACGAGCAAAAATTCTTTTAATTCCGCCCTCAAGGTCTTCACGTTTAATGCCTAAAATTTGAGATGCAGCACCAAGAAGTAATATGTTCGCAGAACGATTAACTTTCGCTTCTTTAGCTTTTTCTTCTACATCAAGCATCAACACATTAGGCAACGAACGCAACTCGTTAATTACCGCTTCTGTTTCTGGATAATTAGGAATATTGATAAATGGAGCTGACGAAGTAACTATCCAACCTCCTTTTTTTAGGTAAGGCAAATAACGTAAAGCCTCCATAGGCTCTAACGAAATAATAGCATCAGCACCACCATGTGGAATCAAATCTGAGGCTATAGGCTCAGAACTTATACGTAGATTTGTTTGTACATCACCTCCACGTTGACTCATACCGTGAACTTCAGCTTGTTTAATGTTTAGCCCCTCGATGCGCACTGCTTCACCGATTACGGCTGCTATTGAAAGGATTCCTTGTCCTCCAACTCCTGAAAGAATTATATCGCACTTCATAGATCTACTTTTTCTTTGATTTTTTTAATGTTTGTATACACTCACGACGAGGAATGATAACCGAAAGTCCATCATATTCAATTTCTTCACGTAGAATTTGCTCAATTTGAGCCATATTTTTAGGTAGAGGAACTACAACTTTTAAGTGGTCTGGATTTAAACCTAAACCTAGACATATTGCCTCATATTTGTTTAACCCTGCTGACTTTTGACCACCAGTCATACCTGTAGTTAAGTTGTCAGAGATGATAACAGTCATTTTACTATTCGCATTTATTGCATCAAGAAGCCCTGTCATGCCCGAGTGAGTGAACGTAGAGTCACCAATTACGGCAATTGCAGGATGTTGACCAACATCACTGGCACCCTTAGCCATAGTTATCGAAGCACCCATATCAATACAGCTATCTATAGCCGTAAATGGAGGCAACGCACCAAGTGTATAACAACCTATATCACTAAAAACTTTAGCCGTATCATAATCTGCAACGACTTTATTAAGCGCAGTATAAACGTCACGGTGACCACATCCCATACACATAGCAGGTGGACGAGGCACAACGACTTCGCTTTTAGGAAGCGTCTCTGCACATGCAAGACCTAATGCTGGTTTTATATTGTCAGGTGTAAGCTCACCTACACGAGGCACTTCACCATCTAATCTACCCGAAATAGGCAAAGTGTCTAATAATCCACGAAGCTGTTCTTCGATAAACGGTTGTCCATCCTCTAAAACTAATACCCTATCACATTCTTTAAACAGTTTGTCTATCATAGGTCTAGGCAAAGGATATTGTGACACTTTTATTGCTGAAAAAGGCAACCCTTCAGGGAAGTTTTCGTTAAGATAATTCCATGCGATACCCGATGCAACAACACCTAAACTCTTGTCAGCACCCTCAACATAGACATTATATTTAGATTCAGCAGATCTACGCACTAATTCAGCTTGTTGTTCAACAAGTTCATTATAACGACGACGTGCAATTGCAGGAAGCAATATCCAACGTTTTATATCTTCTGAATAATGTATTTCATTTTCAGCTCTTTTTTCTCCAATTGCAACAACTGCACGACTATGCGCCATACGTGTTGTAATACGCATCAGTATCGGAGCTTTCAATTCTTCTGACAAGTCAAAAGCATAACTCATCATATCATACGCCTCTTGTTGTGAAGATGGCTCAAGCGTTGGAATCAACGCAAATTTTGCATAAAAACGAGTATCTTGCTCATTTTGTGACGAGTGCATCGAAGGGTCATCAGCTACTAGAACCACTAAACCACCATTTATGCCCGAAACAGCCGAATTTACAAAAGGGTCAGCTGCCACGTTCATACCTACGTGTTTCATACACACTAGTGCACGTTTTCCCACATAAGAAACGCCTAATGCAGCCTCCATTGCGGTTTTTTCATTAACACACCAATCACTATGTATTGTTGTCGCTTCAGGCGAATTTTGTATATATTCTGTAATCTCTGTAGAAGGAGTTCCAGGGTAAGCATAAACTCCTGAAATTCCAGCATGAATAGCACCTAACGCTATCGCTTCATCTCCTAAAAGTAGGGCTTTATTCTCTAAATTCATTTTATATATAATTATTTAACAATCTCAAAATCATCAGCATCATTTAGTGCTGGGAACTTTGCTCTAAAAGCATTAAGGGCATCCATATCTAACTTAAAAGTCGCTATACCCTCTTCAGTGTCTGGAACTTTAGCTGTAACATTGCCTAGATAATCTATAGCCGCTGTACCTCCTGAATATTCAACAAATGGGTCACGACCAA
>JAWXTO010000109.1:0-5951 GCA_044433545.1 Rikenellaceae bacterium | reverse complement strand
GTAGTTTCCTTCAACGTCAGAATAAGTGCCAGATTGTGTTTCTAAAACATAAACGAGAGCACCTATTATAGGCTCACCGTTAGAATCTGTAATTTTGCCAGATAAGGCAAAGCGATCTTGAAGGGCGCGTGTTGATGTATTCGATGTTTCATTCTTTGTAAATGCACCTGATTGTTGCACTGACAAAAGAAAACACACTAATAGAGGCATTACCCTTCGTAAAAATGTAGAGTTGTTTCTCATAATTGATAGATTTAAGTTAAAAAATTAACATTAGTGTTTTTTGAGCTTTGATTTTCCCTAATTATTATAATTTCAATACGTACTTTCCTGAATCATACTTACGGTGTAAAAGTATAATATATTTTAATTAATTGCAAATCGTTCACTGTAAATTAATGTAGAGTTATCTTTAATTTAAGTTTAAATTTTATTGCATAAAATAGGTAAATATCATATTTTATGCCATTTGGTGCTGGAATAAGATAATATTTTGTAATATGGTGTGCTTTTTTATAGGTGTCGGCTTTAAATTTGTATGATTTTAAAGGAGTATTCCAATAATGTAAAAAAAGTAAAAAAAAGGTAATTTTTATGATTTTTTTTTTATTTATCTGTAAAACTTACAAATTTTGGCACAAAAAACAATGTATAATATTTAACAAATAATATTTTTAATGCTTTTTTATTTCGAATTTTAGGAGATTATAAGGAATTTTTTTGGTTTAATAAGAGTGGTTTTAGGTTGTTTGATTTTGTGTTGTGATGCCTTATCGTATATGGTGCTTTGTGCTGGGTGAAGGATATTATTTGTTATTTTACTAGTATGTTTTGTCTGTAAATTGCATTATTATTGCGATAAATGTTTTTTTTGGTTGTTATTGCTGCTTTTTTTTGTCTGTGTTAAGTTGTGTTTTTATAATAAATTTCAGATGATTATTCTGTGAATTGTTGTTTTATGTAGTAAGAATCACAAAATGAATAAAGCGTATTTTAGTAAGAATTGGATGCGTTAAAAATTAAACATTTTACAAAATAGTTGGCTAAATAGTGTCATATTTATGCGAAATACCTACCTTTAAATAGATTTGTTAAAATATAAACAAATTATGTGTGAATTAACCTATATCATCGTTTTTAGAATACTGTAGTTTTTGTTTTTTTTAAAAATGTTGTATTTTTAACTTATTTCTGTGGCATAGTATATTGATGTTTTCTGTGGATTCTCCTAAAAACATAATTTTTTTTGATTTTCAATATTTTTAAATATCTTTGTATCAGAATTTAAGCCTTTGATAGGGGTGTTCATCTCAGCGCAATAGGCGTGCTGTTGAACTAACCGTTCAAAGGTTTTTTATCAAAATTTTGATATTTAGTTTCAGATTTTACCGTGTTCACGGTTGAGACGCTGGCATTCGGGACAGGTGCACCAGCGACCCCGTGATCATTGCTCACACCAGGGGTCCCGTCAACCGTACCGTCCAAGGGTGAGGAGCTATTTAAAGCATCGCTATTTTATAGTGGTGCTTTTTTTGCTTTTTTGGGCGAATTTTGCTTGTTTAGGCTGTTTTTTCAATATTTTATAATTTGTTTAGCATCAATATTTATAACTTAAAAATTTTTTATTTGGAGAAGTGAAAGTAATCGTTTATTTTTGCTATTGGTATAAGACGGTACAGATGCGTTCCCCGTTGTTATAAAACCATTTGGAAGCTGATAGGCTGATTTCGTGCTTGATAGTATGGACTGTTCTATCAGTTTCTTTTTTTACTTTTGACCTTGAGTTAATATATGGCATAAAAAAAGTGCAGTTTCTTTAAAAACAACATGAATAACATAATATTTAAAGAAACTGCACGTATTTATAAATCTTTAGTTCATTTCTGGGTCAGAACGACGAACTCCTGAGCCTGTGTGAACATTTGCTACCTCAGTAATTACTGCGCCTTGGGGGCCTGCAAGTTGCCAGTGAGGTGATTCTACTTCTGATAGTTGAACGAAGTCACCAACGTTTGCTTCAACGACATTTTTTGCTGTTACGTTGCCATCCCAGTGCATAGGAGGAACTGTAACTTGTGGAAATTGTGACATGTTATCTTCGCCTATGCCAACAATATAGCTTTTCCCGTGACGAACTAACCATCCCTCCATTTTAGCAGGGTTTCCTTCGGCTGCAAAGTGCATGTGTTCGCCCAACATCTGACCTGGTAGTAAAAATATATCCATTAACATGTATCTATCTTTTGTGTCGTTAATGAATGTTATGGATGCGAGTCCTAGCTCTGCATAGTTGCCTTTGTTGTAGTCAGTAACCCAAATTCTGTCTCTCAAAGATTCAAAAACAGGGTAGTTGTGATACTCCAACATCTCGATTAAAGCGTCTTTTGCTTTTTCAGTTAGAAAATTGCCCTCTGCATCATAGAACTGCTCATTAGTGAATTTCAGCTCTTTAGCCTTCTCTTCCTTAGGTTGATTTGTGGCACATGCCGTTAGAAAAACTACAGCAAATAAACAACCTAAAATTTTCATTTTTTTCATTTTAAATATTTTAATATAGTGTTTGAGAGCAAAGATATGACATTTACTTTGAATTTCCATAACATATATTATAACAAAAAATGAGTTGACCAATAAGTAGTCCAATTACCCCAGAGAGTGGCTAGCAAGGATGAGTTTTATTAGTTTATTTGTGCAATTAAGCCAGTCGTTTTTATAAATGACTCAACGAGTTTATCATATTGTTCTTTGTTGCTGAGTATAGGCGAGTAATGTGTTTGCTGATTATGCAGTTTGTCTATTATATCATATCCCTTCCATATCCCGACACCGTTGAATGCAAGAGCAGCAGCTCCAATTGTTGCAGCCATTTGGTCAACATTTGTTTTTAAGATGTCTATTCCATATATATCTGCAAAAAGTTGCATCCAAAATGGGCTTTTTGCCCCTCCACCAACGATAAGCATTTGTTTTATGTCTGGGCAAAATGTTGAAAGCACATCAAGAGCAACCCGCAGATTAAGAGCGATGCCTTCCATTGTTGCACGAGCTATGTCTTCACGATTATGTTTAAGTCGAAGTCCTAGAAATGCTCCACTTATAGCAGGTGACGGTTCTATTGAAGAGCCCCCAGATAGGCTTGGGTTAAAAGTTAACCCTTTAGCACCTAAAGGAGACAGTGATGCCATCTTGCCTATTTCTGTGTAAGAGTCTGAAATCATTCCTAGCTTCTCTTTTTCAACCAAATCTGCAAAAATATTGTTGCGAACCCATTGTAGAGAACTACCAGCTGAGAATATACACAAGGCAGAGGCGTACATCCCCTTTAGAACATGTGTAAACACATAGGGTTTATACTTAAAATCTATAATTGGCTCATTGTCAACAACAGCAATCCACGAAGAACTGCCTAGAGATGTATATGTACGAGCTGGAGCTATACCTTTAGCACCTAATGCCATACATGAATTGTCTACACCTCCACAAACTACTATTGTGCCTTCTTCTAAGCCTGTTTCTTGTGCGGCTGAAAGTGTTACTTTTCCTACTATTGCGTCAGAGTTGATAATTTCAGGTAGGATAGATGCGTCTATGGCTGCCGCTTCAATGAAACTTTGTTCATAGTGCCACTCTTTGAGGTTGTATGCGCCTGTGCCCGAAGCGTAAGAATAATCGGTGCACAGCCTACCAGTAAATTTAAAGTTGCAATAGTCTTTTGTGCCTATAACCTTATCAATTTTGGCATACATCTCAGGTTCATTGTCACGATACCACATGATTTTGAAGATAGAATAGCATGCCGCAGGAAAACCACAACCCGAAGTCATATACCAGTCTTTGTAATCTGCTTTTTTGAAGAAATCTTCAACTTGTTTTGTTGCCCTTTGGTCTGACCATATAGGTGTTGTTTCACGTAAAAGCTCACCGTTCTTACCTATGGGCACAACACCGAGGCTGTGTCCTGAAATAGCCAGAGATTTGATGTTACAAGGAGCAATGCCTGAACTAGACAATAATTTCTTAGTTGATGTTTTTATCGCTTCCCACCAGTGTTCTGGTGCTTGGTCTTGCCAGTCGGCACAAGGGAAATAGGTGTCGTATGGAACAAAAGCGCTTTCACAAATAGCCCCCGTTTCAGCGACTAGCGATGCTTTTATGCCTCCAGTGCCTAAGTCATAAGCAATTACGTAGTTCATAATTATTGTGTTTTTTCTGCTTGAGCCATAATCTCAAGTGCTGAATTATATCCTATACCAAAACGAGATACACCTAGTGAGTGCATTTTAAGCAAAGTCTCCAAATCACGAACTCCGCCTGCCACTTTCACTAATATATTGTCTTTTACGGTCTGTTTTATTAATTTCACATGATGTAATGTAGTAGCACCTGCCCAGCCTGTGCCTGTTTTTACGAATGTTGCACCACACTCCATAACAATTTGTGATGCTGTGACAATTTCTTCGTCACTCAGCAAAGCAACTTCAATGATTACTTTTAACGGAAGTGGTGAAACGACTTCTTTTACTTTTAAAATATCGTCACGTACCTCATCTAATAAGCCAGATTTAAGCTTACCGATGTTAATTACCATGTCAATTTCATCACATTTTTTAGCTTTTAGCTCTTGTGCCTGAAAAACTTTGCATGAAGTGGTCTCAGAACCCGAAGGAAAGCCAACAACACCCCCACAAAGCACTGTAGGCATTTGGCTTAGTTGGTCTGAAATTTTGTCTACCATAGATGGCATCGCAAATACACATATAAAATCGTGTTGTTTGGCTGCTTCTATAACTTCGTTTACTTCTTTAAGTGATGAATCGGCTCTAACAGCACTTATATCAATTAATCTTGCAATTTCGTGTTTATTCATTTTATTGTATGTTATATTTTATTTTATTTTATATAGATGTATATCCTCCGTCAACAACGACGTCGCTACCTGTAGCATATCCAGAAGCTGCACTTGCAAGGAATACATAAGCTCCAACAAGGTCAGCAGGTGTTCCTAGTCTGTCAGCAGGTATATCTTTTAGCCAAATAGGGTGCATTTCTTTCATTTCAGCTACTAATTCAGTTGCGATATATCCAGGGCTTACGCAATTCACTCGAATGCCATATTTTGCCCATTCAATAGCTAATGATTTGGTTAGAAGAATCACACCACCCTTAGATGCGCAATAATTTGCGATTGTTTGTGGGCGATTTACGATGTGACCAGACATAGATGCTGTGTTTATAATAGAGCCTTTAGTGCCATTTTTTATCATTAATTTAGCAGCTGCTTGAGCAGTTAGAAAAACACCATTTAGGTTAACGTCTACGACTTTTTTGAACGCTTCTGCGCTGATTTCTTCTGCTGGGATAACATTTGCGATGCCTGCATTGTTGACTGCGAAATCAATAGTCCCAAATTCTTTTTCATAGACCTCCATCATTTGTTTTACGCTATCTTCTGAGGTTACGTCACACTCTATGGCTATACATTTAACGCCATAATTTGAAGCTATCTCGCTAGCGGTCTTTTTAGCTTGCTCAATGTCAATCTCGACGATTGCTACATTTGCACCTAAATCAGCATACGCATCAGCAATACATTTCCCGATTCCACGTGCTGCGCCTGTGATGAATCCTTGTTTTGATTTTAAAGAAAAAAGTTCGATAGTTTTCATATTTTAAGTGTTTTTTAGGTTAAATCTCAGCTCATATTCAAAAATATACTTTGCTGTGATGCGTAATTACAAAGTTATATAAATTTATCATTTTTTTATGATTTTTATAGCTAAAATTGCATGAAACATAAATAATTTTTGTAAATTTGCTAGGCATTTTTGCTTTTAAGGGGACTTCTATAAACTGACTATTTGAAAATCAACAAATTATGCCTATCTTTGTGTTAAAATAAAAGCAATACAAAAATGATTTTTAAGAGCACAGGAAAACGAGGTTTGTTCGAC
>JAWXTO010000108.1:0-5961 GCA_044433545.1 Rikenellaceae bacterium | reverse complement strand
GAAACAGCCTTTTTTAACATCTCAACACTAATATAGTCATGTGTGAAATTATTAACCGTTTCAACATCTGAAACTACCCTCTCTATCGCCAGCTGCTCCTCTCCATTTATATAAACCTCTTGCACATTAAAGTCAATAATATTGTCAACAACTATAAAATCGGCTTTATCTCCAACTCTCAATCGCCCAACATCAAGATTATAGTGATTTATTGGATTAATTGATGCGACTTTCAACACGTCATACAAATCAAAACCATTACAAATTGAACGCACCACCAATTTCTTAATATGTCCAGCAGACAGAATTTCATGTGGGTGTGAATCGTCCGTACAAAACATCACATCATTAGGACTTTCACTTATTAGCGGCTTCAAAGTTTCATAATTTAACGCTGCACTACCCTCACGGATAATAACTTTCATACCTAGCGAAATCTTTTCGTGCGCCTCTTCCAACGTTACGCATTCATGGTCTGTAGACATGCCACTTTTCACATAAACACTAAGGTCATCACCTCGCAATAAAGGCGCATGCCCATCTATTGGAAGATTATATTTCTTTGCTATCTCAATTTTACTTATCACATCGTCGTCATGGAAAATAACACCTGGAACATTCATCATTTCAGACAATCCAACAAATTTTCCTGACGAAAAAAGCTTTTCTACATCCTCTTTTGAAACCACAGCACCAGACACATCGAAAGGCGTTGCAGGCACACAAGAAGGCACAGTAAAAAACGTTTTCACAGGCGAATTTTTACTATTTTCTACCATAAATTCAATTCCCTGCACTCCCAACACATTTGCAATTTCATGAGGGTCAGTAACTACTGCAACAGTACCATGTTTTATCGCTGCATTCCCAAAATTTTCAGGTGTCAACATAGAACTCTCAATGTGTACATGCGCATCTATAAAACCTGGCAGTATGTAACTCTCTTTATCTGTGTCATGTTTGTTTATAGCCTTAATAACACCATTTTCTATATGTATCGAACCACAAAATATCTCTCTATTTTCAATATCTATAATTCTTCCTTCAACACAGTTAGTCATATCTTCCTTATTTACGTATAAAACAATAGAGACCAACTGTTGTGCCAGTTAGTCTCTATTTTTCTCTTTATTCTTTATTTATTTGAAACGTTTGTGTAATTGGGAAAGTTCTATTCTTTTTCAGAAATTTGTCTTTCGAAATCAGTTAAAACATTCATATAGTTGATAAATGCTTCATAAGGCGAATCATAAGGACTAGCATTACTAACTGCATTATCTGAGAACAGTTTTGTGCTCATAAAGTAGAAGTGATTTGATGTTTTTAGGAATTCCCATACATATAATAGGTTTTCGTCACCAGTAGCTAACACTCTATCTTTTAATGCGTATAATTTATCAATTGAATCTTTTTGTAGGTCATTACCAAACCATGCACTAACGTCTTTTTCTTCACCAGTCCAAGAGATTGTGTAAGGAACGTGTAGAATTGCAATAGGAGGTAGATCTTTAGATGCCTCAGCAGGTGTGTTAAACTGAACATCATCTTTAGCAACGATGTCATCAACAAAACATTTGAAGAAATCAAAAATTCCTGCACTAGCTTTTTGGTAACCACCGAATGTTTCATAATCTAAGATAACATTTACGATGTCACCTTCGTTTTTAGCAACCCAATCAGCATATTTTTCTGCTGTTAGAGGATATTCACACCATGACTCTTCAGAGAATCTATATCTTAAATCATCACTAAGGTCAACATTTCTTAAAAGGAGTTTTAAACGAGGATTCACAGCGTTTACGTACACAAAGTTAGGGCTTTTGTGACCTAAAATGTGTTTTGCTCCTTCTGTAACCATTGTGTTGAAGCCTAACTCTGCAACATACTCACCAATAAGGTCAGAATAGATAAGCTCAGTATTCACGAAAGTTGTAGGTTTTACACCAAACTCTTTTTCGATAGTTTCACAGTGGTTTTTAACCTCACGTTGGAACTCATCTTTAGAAACTAAAGAACTTAAAGAGTATGCAGAAGTTCCAGCAACGAAATCTACACATCCTGTAGCTGCTAATTCTTTAAAACTCTCTAAAACCTCTGGTTCGTAAGCTTTCATTTGTTCAATTGCTAATGTGCTAATTGAAAAACTTACTTTAAAATCACCTTTGTACTGTTCGATAGATTGTTTTAGAAGTTCATTCATAGGAGCATAACACTCATACGAAGCACGATTAATAACTGATCTATTTAGGTAATCATCAAGATACATTGAGTCTTTACCTATGTCAAAGAAACGATATTTTTTCAATCTTTGTGGCTGATGTATCTGAAAATATAAACAAACACTCTTCATAGCTATATATTATTTAAATTTTTATTTATTTTAATCCGCAAGCTGCCTCGTAAACATCTTTAATTTTCTTAGATGCAGCGTTCCATTTCATATTTGTAACCTCTTCTTGTCCTTTAGTGATAAACATATCAGACAAAGCAGGGTATTCTAAAAGACCATTCATAGCATCAGCCAAAGCATCAACATCCCAATAGTCAACTTTAATAGCGTAATCTAACACCTCAGCAACACCACTCTGTTTTGAGATAATAACAGGGACATTTGAACGCATTGCCTCAAGTGGAGAAATACCAAATGGCTCACTAACCGATGGCATAACATATACATCACTCAAAGTAAACATTTTACCAACGTCTTTACCTTTCAAGAAGCCTGTAAAGTGGAATTTGTCAGAGATACCTAGTTTTGCAACACGCAGAATCATTTTGTTAAGCATGTCACCACTACCAGCCATTACGAAACGAACATTTTTATTTTTCTCTAGCACCTTAGCAGCTGCCTCAACAAAATATTCTGGACCTTTTTGATATGTGATACGACCTAAGAACGTAACAACTTTCTCTTTTACGCCTCTTTCAGCCACCTCAATCTCTTTATCTGTGAAACGCACAGCATTGTGTACTGCACTAACTTTAGCAGCATCAATTCCATAACGATTTACTACGATATTTTCTGTCAAGTGACTCACAGCAATAACTCTATCCGCAGCACTCATACCAGCTTTTTCGATTGAATGTACGATAGTGTTCACATTTTCACCACTTCTGTCATACTCAGTAGCGTGCATGTGCACAACTAAAGGTTTTCCTGACACTTTCTTAGCCGCAATACCTGCGTAATATGTCAACCAGTCATGTGCGTGAATAACATCAAACTGACCTTCTAAGTCTTTTGCAACCTGAGCAGCAACTAGCGCAAAGTTTGCAACCTCATCCATAAGCGAAGGGCCATATTTACCTGTGAAATCAAAACGTTTCTTCCATGGGTCAATATTTTCTGTTACTTTCTTAGAGTTTACCTCTTTACTCATCTCCTCATATTCTTCAAAAGAAGCATAAGGCACTAAGTTTGATTTCACTTGTATAAATTTAACGTTATCCCAGACATCCTCAACACTAGTTGAAGAACAGTCCGTAACAACGGCTGAAGCATTAACCACTCTTAAAAAGCGCTGGTCTTCATCTCCATATGCTTTAGGCAATACGAATATTACCTCTACTCCATTTCGGGACAAACCACGAGTTAGTCCATAACAAGCGGTTCCTAGCCCCCCAGCGATATGTGGGGGAAATTCCCAGCCAAACATTAATACTCTCATTCTATTAAGTATATTTTTAATTATTATTAGCTCGTTTAATTACTAGCACCTTTATTTGCTTCCTGCAATTTCTATCATTCTCAACAGTGCACCCACACTCATTGCAAATGACACAGCACCACCTTTGTTATATGGAGGAACAGCATCACACATCTCTGAAATAGTACTTATTCCATATTCAAAGAAGTCTTCTTTAAAGCTATTTATCATTTCTTGAGCTTTCGCTTCATATTGGTCTCCATAAACCTTACGGTTAGACACTAAATAGTATAACATTAACCAAGGCCAAACTGTACCATTGTGATATGCCATATTACGTGTGTAAGAATCGCCTGAGCACTCAGATTTAAACATCACATCACTAGGAGCTAGAGTTCTTAACCCTTTTGGAGTAAGCAAGTATTTCTCAACACAGCTAATAACCTCTTTAGAGAATATGTTATCTAACATAGAGTAAGGTAACGAACATGCTATAATCTGATTTGGTCTAATTTGAAGATTTTTAACTCCTTCATAAACCGAGTCAGCTAAATAACGTCCTCTGTCATACCAGAATTCATTTATAAAATTACGTCTTGTGATTCTTGGAACGTCTTTCCAATCATTTATAAAGTCTATATCGTTAAATTTCTCAGCTAAATCTAAAGTAAAGCGTAACGCATTGTACCAAAGGGCATTCACTTCAACTTGATATCCAGCTCTTTCTACAACTGGTTTTCCGTTACAGTAGCTATTCATCCATGTTAATGCCACACCTTCACGTTTAGCATATATCAAACCATTTTCGTGTAAGTTGATGCCTTTGTCAGACAAACTGTCTCTGTACGCATAGAAGATGCTCTTCATATATTTAGCGAAGTTAATCCAAACTAAACGTTCAGAAGTAGCATTTGCAAGATTTTGTAGCGTAACAAACATCCATAGAGGCGTATCTACTGCTTCATCAGCAAATAGACCATTGTTCAACTTCTTCATTTGGTTAATAAGAATGGCAACAGCCTCATCTGTTAATCCTTGTGACAACAAACATCCTGACAAACCTACAAATAGGTCTCTAGGACGCTCTTTGTACCAGTGATAACCCGCAACAAACTCTAATGAATCTGCACGTTGAGTGATAAACTGACGAGCCGAGTGTTTGATACAAGGTTCAAACTCTGTTTTTTGGCTACGACGAGAAAGCTCTCTTTCAAATTGACCTGCCGATTCTTCGATGTCGATTTCTTTGAAAGAACAAGCCAAAATAACGCTCTGACCTGTTTTAATGTCGAACTCAAAGTAACCTGTACTCAACAAATCTTCTTTGCTTTCATATCCACGTTCTGCTTCAAGTGGATAATTAAAGTCATAATACCAATCTGGAGCAGGTAAAAACTCACTTGGCGTATCTAACTGAAGATAAAGATCAGGGAATCCGTCATACAAACAGTTTTTTACACCGTTTTTAACAGGAATTGAGATTCCACAAGCATCGTCATTAGCTTTAGAAAGTGAATCTACACTTCTAAACGCCATAAAAGGCTTAATTCTTAATTTTGTAGCACTGTTAGCTTCACACAAAGTATATCTTACAAGCAATCTTTTGTGATTGTGTAACCATAACAACTCTTTCTTCAATTCTACACCCCCAACTCTATAAATGAAAGTTGGCGTAGGAGAATAATAAAAGTCAGTTAAATACTTATGTCCCTTAGGCTCATAATTATCATTAAACTTATGGATTGCAAGATTGAATTCTTTCTCGTGTTGAATGACTGTCTCGTCTAAAGACGACAGGAACACGTAATTTTCTTCTTCTCCATCAGTTTTTGGGCATACCACTAATCCGTGGTATTTTCTAGTGTTACAACATGTTACACTAGTACTCATATAACCCCCTGCACGATTCGTGCTAACGAACTCCTTAGATAATGAGTATTCTAAATTTACAAGTTCGTTTTGGTTAAATTTCAATAAAGGCATATATCTTGATTATTTATAACATTTTTCAATTAAAACACCATATAACAATGGTAAATGTAATATTTTTTAAATTAAAAACAAAAAAAATTAAGAAAAAATACTATAAATAAAAATTTATAATTATTGAAAAAATACAACATTCAGATAATGAGCGTGTTGTAAAAAACAAAAAAAAGACATATTGCAATGCAATATATCTTAAAATAGGCTATTAAAACGTTTTAGTAGAGCTGATGACGAGATTTGAACTCGTGACCCCTTCCTTACCAAGGAAGTACTCTACCCCTGAGCTACATCAGCAGGAAAGTTGTGAGCGGAAGACGAGGTGCGA
>JAWXTO010000107.1:0-6146 GCA_044433545.1 Rikenellaceae bacterium | reverse complement strand
AAAGGACACCGTTTAGTAGGCGGATTTAGAGCTTCTATCTATAATGCTATGCCAATTGAAAGTGTACAAGCATTAGTTGATTGTATGCAAGAATTTGCTACAATTCACGCAAAATAATTATTTCATTAAACTTTCTTATTTATGAAAATATTAGTAGCTACTGAAAAACCTTTTGCAAAAGAGGCAGTAGACGGAATTAAAGAAATTGTAGTTGCTGCTGGATATGAGTTAGCACTTCTTGAGAAATATAGCGATAAATCTGAGCTTTTAGAGGCAGTAAAAGATGCCGATGCTCTTATTATTCGTTCTGATAAAGTAACTAAAGACGTTTTAGAAGCTTCTGAAACTTTGAAAATTGTCGTACGTGCTGGTGCTGGTTATGATAACGTAGATTTAGCAACTGCAACTGAAAGAGGTGTTGTTGTAATGAACACTCCAGGACAAAATTCAAATGCCGTAGCTGAACTGGCTATTGCAATGATGATATTTATGTCTCGTAACCAATTTAATCCTGGCACAGGTTCTGAAATCAAAGGCAAATCACTTGGTATTCACGCCTATGGCAATGTTGGCAGACTAGTTGCGTTATATGGTAAAGCATTTGGCATGACAGTTTATGCTTTTGATCCATTCGTTACTGACGATGCAGTTTTTGAAGCTGACGGAATCGTAAAATGTGATTCAGTAGAAGAGTTATACTCTAAAAGTGACTTTGTTTCAGTACACATTCCTGCAACTGCACAAACAAAAGGTTCATTAAATTATGAACTACTAAATAAAATGCCTAAAGGTGGCGTTATTATAAACACAGCTCGTAAAGAAGTTGTTAACGAAGAAGAATTAGTAACTCTTTTAGAAGAACGTACTGATTTAAAATATGCTACAGACATTATTTCTAGCAATTTCGCAGAATTATCTGAAAAATTCGGAAAAAGAGTGTTTGCTACATCTAAAAAAATGGGTGCAGAAACTGCTGAAGCTAACATTAATGCTGGACTTGCAGCTGCAAACCAAATCGTAGACTTCTTAAAAAATGGAAATATTCGTTTTAAAGTAAACAAATAAAATTATTACAAGACTATGAGAATTAAACCTTTTAAAGGAATTAGACCTCCTAAAGAAATCGTAAAAGAAGTGGCCTCACGCCCTTATGACGTATTAAATTCTGTAGAAGCTAAAGCTGAAGCAGGTGAAAAATCGCTTTTACACATCATTAAACCAGAAATTGACTTTGACCCTATTGCTGACGAACACTCAGAAGCGGTTTATAACAAAGCTGTAGAGAACTTTACGGCTTGGAAAGAAAACAAATGGTTAGTACAAGATGATGAAGAACACTATTATGTCTATGCTCAGACGATGGAAGGTCGTACTCAGTATGGTCTTGTAACTTGTTGTCACTTTGAAGATTATCTTAATGGCAAAATCAAAAAACATGAGCTTACTCGTCGTGACAAAGAGGAAGACAGAATGATTCACGTAAAAATACAGAACGCTAACATCGAACCTGTATTCTTTTCATATCCTGCTGTTTCTGAAATTGACGAAATCGTAAAAACAGTTGTTGAAGGCGGTGAACCTGAATACGACTTTGTTGCTGAGGACGGTTTTTCTCATCATTTTTGGGTAATTAAAGATAGCGCAGTAAACGCTAAAATTACTGAGATTTTTGCTAATGATGTTCCTGCTCTTTACGTAGCAGATGGACACCACCGCACAGCAGCAGCAGCTCTTGTTGGCGCAGATAAAATGAAAAACAACCCTAATCACACAGGTGATGAAGAATATTGCTTCTTCTTAACAGTTCTTTTCCCAGACAACCAACTAAAAATTATTGACTACAATCGTTTAGTTAAAGATTTGAACGGAATGTCTAAAGAAGAGCTTTTAGAGAAATTAACTGACGACTTTACTGTTGAATGTTGCGGTAGTGAAATTGTTAAACCTAGCGGCTTACACAACTTCTCTATGTACATCGACAAAACATGGTATTCGCTAACTGCTAAAGAGGGACGTTTTGATGATGCTGACCCAATTGGCGTTCTAGACGTGACAATTTTATCAGATTTAGTATTAAATAAACTGTTGGGCATTGTAGATTTACGTAGTGACAAACGTGTAGACTTCGTAGGTGGCATCCGTGGTTTAGGAGAATTAGAGCGTCGTGTTGACAATGGTGAAAATGCAGCAGCATTCGCATTGTATCCTGTTTCTATGCAGCAACTTATAGACATCGCTGACACAGGCAACATTATGCCTCCAAAAACAACATGGTTTGAACCAAAATTACGCTCTGGTATCGTTATCCACTCATTAGACTAAGATAATTAAGCTTACTAAAAGGCTGAATATTTTGAGGTTATACTCGAAATATTCAGCCTTTTTTTTGTGCTCTTAAAGTTAAACATAGCCAAATATAAAAATTGTATTTACATGACAAATAATGTCATTTTTAGGATGTTTGGCTATAGTATAAAATCGTAAAAATAATATACAAATAATTAAACATTTGTTAAATTTGTAGCATATAGAGTTATATAAGATTTATAAGGGGACTTCTAATAATTCCCCATAAGTAACAAATGTATCTTATTCTGTTTTAAATACTTTTTAAATTTAAAAGTCATGGCTAAAATAAAAGGGCGAATAGTAGTTGATGTTGAAAGATGTAAAGGTTGTGGAGTTTGTTGTGCAGTGTGTCCAACAAATGTTATTACTCTAAACAAATTAGTTAACTCAAAAGGATATAACTATTGTTATATGGAAACACCTGAGAATTGTATAGGGTGTGCTGGGTGCGCTATGGTGTGTCCTGATAGCTGTATTGTGGTTTACCGAGATACGAACAAATAATAGGCCTTATTTTTCTTCTAAAAACACAAATTAGGGATTATTTTTAGAAGGATGCGATTATATAATTAAAATTTAACATTATATCTAAATATTATTATGGAAGACGATATACGATTAATGAAAGGTAATGAAGCTGTTGCTGTTGCTGCTATAAGAGCAGGCTGTGATGGCTATTTTGGTTATCCTATTACTCCACAATCTGAGGTAATGGAAACTTTAATGCATGAAAAACCGTGGGAAACAACTGGTATGGTTGTGTTGCAAGCTGAAAGTGAAGTTGCTGCAATAAATATGGTATATGGAGGAGCGTCCGTCGGAAAAAGAGTAATGACTTCATCGTCGTCACCTGGCATAAGTCTTATGTGTGAAGGACTTTCATATCTTGCTGGAGCAGAATTGCCTTGTGTAATTGTTGACGTAACTCGTGGAGGCCCAGGTCTTGGCACAATTCAACCAGGTCAAAGTGACTATTTTCAAATTGTTAAAGGGGGAGGACACGGCGACTACAAAATGATTGTTCTAGCACCTAACTCTGTTCAAGAAATGAGTGACTTTGTTGAGGATGCCTTTGATTTAGCGTTTAAATATATGACTCCAGTGGTTATTCTTTCAGATGGCATTATTGGTCAAATGATGGAGAGAGTGAAGTTAAAACCTGTAAAAGAGCGACCTACTTTTGAAGAACATGTGAAAATTGCTGGAAGTTGGGCTGCTACAGGTAAAATAAATAGAACACGAAACATTGTAACTTCTGTAAGACTTGTTCCTGAAGAGCAAGAAGAGTTTAATTATAAGCTACAGGCTAAATATCGTGAGATAGAAGAGGCTGAAACACGAGCTGAATATTTTATGTGTGATGATGCGGAATATATCTTTGTCGCTTATGGCTCTTCATCTCGTATTTGTCAAAAATCTGTCGAATTAGCTAGAGAACAAGGACATAAAGTGGGCATGGTTCGTTTAGTTACGCTATTCCCTTTCCCTAAAAAACAACTTCTAGCACTAAAACCTCAGTTAAAAGGCATTTTGTCTGTAGAATTAAGTTGTGGACAAATGGTTGAGGACATTATTCTTACTATGGGTAATGATATGTTGATTGAGCATTATGGTCGTCCAGGTGGCGTTGTTCACTCGCCAAGTGAGGTGTTAGAGGCGTTATATTCACAAATTATCAATAAATAAAAGTTATGGCAGAGAAATTAGTATATTCAAAACCTCGTTTAATTACTGATAACGTTATGCACTATTGCCCAGGTTGTAGCCATGGTGCAATTCATAAAATTGTCGCTGAAGTAATTGATGAGTTAGGCTTAGAAAATAGCACTATAGGCATTTCGCCTGTTGGATGCTCTGTTTTAGCTTATGATTACATAGATGTTGACTGGATTGAAGCTGCACACGGTCGTGCACCAGCTATTGCGAGTGCCGTAAAACGACTGATGCCTGAGAAAATGGTATTCACATATCAAGGCGACGGAGACTTAGCTGCAATTGGAACAAGTGAAACAATACATGCTTGTAATAGAGGCGAAAACATAGTCATAATTTTCGTAAATAATGGCATTTATGGAATGACTGGTGGACAAATGGCTCCAACTACATTGCTTGGTATGAAAACAGCTACAACACCAGAAGGACGTAATGTAGAGTTACATGGACACCCTGTGAAAATGGCTGATATGTTGTCTCATCTTGACGGAGTTTGTTATATAACACGAGAAAGTGTACACAAGCCTGCGTCTATCCGTAAGGCTAAAAAGGCACTTAAAAAAGCGTTCCAAAATGCAATGGACAGAAAAGGAACTTCATTTGTAGAGTTTGTTGCAACATGTAATTCTGGATGGAAACTATCTCCAACAAAGGCTAATGAATGGATGGAAGAAAACATGTTTGCTAAGTATCCTTTAGGAACTATAAAAGACATTTAAAGACAACATAAATATTTTAGTTTTGTTTAAATTTATCCCGTTAGTATTTAATGTTGTATAAAATTGAACATACTTTTAAATTTTAATAATTTTACTATATATTTGTATCAGATTCTTATGAAAGAAGAGATTATTATAGCAGGTTTTGGTGGACAAGGTGTACTAAGTATGGGAAAAATCCTTGCATATTCTGCCGTTATGGATGGCAAAGAGGTGACTTGGATGCCCGCTTATGGTCCAGAAATGCGTGGTGGAACAGCAAATGTGACAGTCATAATTAGCGACAAACAGGTAAGTTCACCTATAGTACACGAATTTGACACAGTTGTTGCCTTAAATCAGCAATCTGTTGATAAATTTGAATGCCAAGTGAAAAGTGGTGGGGTTTTAATATATGACCCTAACGGAATTATACATCCTCCGACTCGTGAAGACATTGATATTTACACTATAGAAGCAGCTAAACTTGCGTCTAAAGAGGGAAATATGAAAATTTTCAACATGATAGTCTTAGGGGCTTATTTGAAGATAAAACCTATTGTCGCTTTAGATTCTGTTGATAAAGGTTTGCATAAATCTTTGCCTGAAAGACATCATTTTTTGATACCTCTTAACAAAAATGCTATAAGAATTGGAATGGATACGATAACAAAATTATAGTTAAAATTTATATGAATAGTTTTTTAGATGGTGTTGGTGTTGCCTTAGTTACACCTTTTACGAATAGTGGCGAAGTTGATTTCAAAGCCTTAGAGAAGTTAATAAATTTCACAATTGATGGTGGAGTTGATTATCTTGTGGCTTTAGGAACTACTGCTGAGACTGCGACTTTAACTACAGACGAAAAAAGTGCTGTACTTGACTGTATTTTATCAGTTAATGCTGGACGAAAAGACGTTGTTGTAGGAGTTGGTGGCAATAATACTGCCGATGTATGTGCTCAACTTGCTAACTATTCTCGTGAAGGCGTAAAAGCAATTTTATCCGTTACTCCATACTATAACAAACCTTCACAAGAAGGTATATATCAACATTATAAACAAGTTGTATCAAGTTCTAAACTTCCAATAATCCTTTATAATGTACCTGGTAGAACAGGGGTTAATATGACAGCAGCTACAACTCTTAGATTAGCGCATGAATTTGACAATATCGTTGCCGTTAAAGAGGCTTCAGGAAATTTAGGACAAGCTGCATACATTTTACGTGATAAACCTGCAAATTTTAAAGTAATTTCAGGCGACGATAACCTTTCATTAGCATTAATTGCACAAGGTGGAAGTGGCGTTATCTCTGTGGCTGCAAATGCTTTCCCAAAAGTGTTCTGTGAAATGGTTCATAGTGCTTTAGAGGGCGATTTAACAA
>JAWXTO010000106.1:0-6211 GCA_044433545.1 Rikenellaceae bacterium | reverse complement strand
GGCTGACAAAATCAACTATGACGGTATGATAGCTGCTGACCGTTACATTTCTCAAATTATAGACAAGCTATTATCTAAGAAAACTAAAGTAACTTATAAAACTGAATATGAATAACCTGTTTTCATACTAATATAATTCAGTTTAAAGTAAAAGAACATCCTCGATAAGTCGAACATGAACTTATTGAGGATGTTTTTTAGACAATATATAAAACCTATTAATTTTCTAGCTTCTTCTTCGTTGTAACAATAGCCTTTCCACTCTTACCATCAACAAATATTGTCAGTGGCTGACTAAATTTAACATGTCTTATGTTGTCTGTTTCATTTACGGCTTCAAGAGCATCTAATTGAGCACAGTCAAACACCCCATCGCCAATGTGTGAGTTCAACGTTACGTAACCCACGCCAAAAGATGTCAAATTTTGGAAGAAATGAGTGCCTTGTGAAGGATCAATTCTATAATCTGCCAATCCACTCTCAACAATGACCATAGCCTCTGAAATATTGCTCCATTTTACTGGTATTCCCAACCACGAATCACTAGAGCCCCAACGTCCTGGACCAATAAGCACATAATTCTTGCCTTTCTCACGCATAATGTTGTTTAGCTTTTCGATTTCTCTTGCAATCGTACAAGTATTTGCTGGATCAAAAGCGTCTTCTTTGACATAAATCACATCACGAATGCCTCTTATGCGACCTAATCCTAAAGCTTGATTTGCATAGATAATAGGTGATTCTGTATTGATTTCACCCCAATTTATCACGTTATTCTGCATATCCTCAACAATAGGTCTAATTTGTAGACAGTTAAAAATTCTATTTTCGCCATAAGGAACATCTAAATTTACTGCAAACTCTATCTCAACTTGCGTTTTCATGTCATCTCGTCCTATATCTAACAATGTAGAGACTATGTCAGCAAGCGGGAAGGAGTCATATTTCAAGATACCTGCAAAAGTGATTAACTTTCGCCCTTCAGTAAATAAAGAGTCACTTATTCTGTTGTTTTGTCTATCCCATATAGAACATACATTTCTCATATTTCGTAGATTGCTCGCCTGTAAAACGTCTAATTTCACTAAATTCACTGCATCGTCAGTGCTCATTTTAAATTTGTCAGCACTAAGGTCTAAAGCATAAATATCACGCTGTGTGTCGCTCAAAGTCATCTCTGGTGTAGACAACTGCATCACTTTTTTAGGGTGTTTCGGTGAAAAACGTAATGTTTTACCACCTTCGACAACTAATTTACCCAACCCAAAGGCTATATTAGCTACCCCATCCTCTGGTTTTTCTTCCTCAACAGGATAGAAATTTATAGAGCGTGCAACACCCGAAACTGTAGGGAAATAAAGTCCATTTTCTTCTGTTCCACACACCTCTTGCAACACAACAGCCATTTTTTCCTCAGAAATAACGCTCGAACTAGCTAGAATATAAGCTCTACTCGCAGAATAAAACACTGAGGCATAAACACTCTTAATTGCCTTTGCTAACATCCTCAACATCTGATTTTTGTCCTCTACATAAGGAATCATATAGGTCGAATAAACACCTGCAAAAGGCTGGAAATGTGAATCTTCAAGTTTAGACGAAGACCTTACAGCTATAGGTGATTTTATAGAATTTATAAACGCTCTTAAATTTTTAACTAAGCTCTCAGACAATCTCGAACCTATAAATTCTGACAAAATATCATTGTCGTCATTATCTGCATTAATTACATATTGAAGCCCGTTTTGTGTAATAAATTCATCAAAATAATCTGTAGCAATTACAACTGTTCGAGGAATAGTGATGCGCACTTTTTCGTATTTATTGAACAATTTATGCTGATTTAGCATGCTATTTATGTATGCTAAACCTCTAGCCTTGCCACCTATTGAGCCTTCTCCGATTTTAGCAAACCACACATATTTATTATACGTGCTACTATTAAATTTTGCAATAACTCCTTGTCCTAAGAGACTACGATAATCATCTATGGATGTAAGGATAAGCTCTCTCATCTTCTGAGGATTATCAAATTGTTTGTCTTGAACTGTTTTTAGTGCTTTTGCAAGTGAAAACAGCCCCCTAGCAAACATCCACTTAGATAGGTGGTTGCGTGAAGTATGATAAATAAGACTTTCTGAATCTATGTCTCTAACAAATCGTTGCAATTCTCTCAAATTGCTTGCTCTACCTATTTCTTCTTTCGTTTTAACATCCGTAAATATGAAATCACCAAATAAAAATTCTTTTGTGATATAAGATGTTAGTTCTAAAATAAGAGTTTTTGAATATTTATGTAAAAATTCTACGTTATATTGTTTAGCCTTTTCTGCGGCTTCTAAACGTGAAGACTGCAACAAATAAGGCAATTGTGGATTGATTGCCTTTATCATTTTGCACAACTCTATACCACCTTCTGAATTTACTTTGCTGTGTGCGTCTCTTTTAAAAGAAATATCTGAAATTACCCCTAAAAGATTGCTACCATATTTTTCATAAATCGTCGTTGCCTCTTCTAAAGTGCGTGCTAATAAGATTTTAGGACGTGCACGCTTTCTTAACATCTGTTCATGCTCATTCATAGCCTCTTTTACAAGCTCAGAAGATTGATGAAGCAACAGTTTATAGATAATAGGCAAATAAGTTGAATAATATTTAATAGAATCTTCGACTAAGAGTATGGCTTGTATGCCTGTTTCGCTAATATCTTGGTCAGCATTCATCATGTCCTCAATCAGCTTAATGATAGCAAGTATTAAGTCAGTATTTCCCATCCAACAAAACACATAGTCTATGCCTGAAAGGTCTTCTTTCTCTAGTTTTATTGATACTTCACGTGAAAAATGCGCCAATAAGACTATAGGCACGTTAAGGTATTCTGTTTTTACTGTTTTTGCAAAAGTGAAAGCGTCAATTTCACCGATATTAAGCATGGTGATAATTAAATCATACTTTTCACCATTTTTTAAAAGTTCATAAGCTTCTGAAGCAGAAGAAACACGACAAAACTTAGGTGGATGGCTAAGATTTAAGCCCAGATATTCATTCATCATCTGAGCCTCTAAACCTCCATCTTCTTCTAAGGCGTAAGCATCAAAATTACTACATATGATAAGCACATTGGCCACTCTGTTACTCATAAGTATATTGTAATTCGTTCTGCTGTGGTCTAAATTGTTGTCTATCATAATGGTATAGGGGACTTCTAATAATTCCCTGATTTTAATTTTTTGTTAATATTTATCCATTTTGTTTTTAGGCAAAGTGGGTTGTAGTGAACCCTACCACCAATTTTGGCTAAAAAGCAAAAGGGGTGAATAGTGGCGGAAAAGTATTTTGGGGAATTATTAGTAGTCCCCTATTTGTATTAATTTGATGTTTGTGAGTCGCTGACTAACTTTATACGTTTAACCTCCTCAACATTCTTAATTTTCTTTATATGTTCTATAACTGTATGTAGCTCTTGTACCGAATGTAGCGAGAAATTTATCGTACAATCAACAATTTCATCTACTGTAGTTGTTACTAAGTTGTCTATAGACAATTTAAGGTCTTCTGTAACGACATTCACAAGGTCACTAAGAAGGTGATAACGGTCAATTGCTTTAATATTTACACTTACAATATATAGATGTGAACATTCCTTAAATTCTATATTTATAATGTTGTCGCCATGTTGTGAAGCTAATTTCACAGCCTCTGGACAGTTACGTTTATGTGTTATAATATCGCCATTTTCTAGTTTAAACCCTATGACTTCATCACCAGGCAGCGGCGAACAATTTGGACATCGTTTTTGTACATTTCCGTTATCTATTTCATCATCTTGGTCTTTTAAACTACTTTGAATATGTCGTTTTGCCTTATATGTTTTTGAGTGTTCTAACCAATCTTTTTTAGGGTACATCAGAGGATTTGTTCCAATTTCAACACAGTCACCTCTTTTTAGGACTGTTTTCATCGTTGCTACAGCCCCGTTTATTCTAGCATATTGTGCATGGTTGCCTATGCTGCTGTGTATCTCATACGCAAAGTCTATAGCTGTAGAACCTGTAGGCAACACAACACCATTACCTTTAGGAGTGAATACAAGGATGTCGTCATTATAGAAATTTGTGATTACATTATCCATAAAACCACCTTCTTTATCATGGTAAGCCATGTCTTTAAGGACATCCTTAAATTTTCCTATCCAATCGTTAATTCCTGTAACTTTTTGTGTTATACACCCCATTCGAGAATTAACAATCATCCTTTCTGAGGCTATATGCACCTTTTCCCACACTCCATAAGGCGACAGCACTTTTAAGTGAAAGGCTTGATAACCGTTTTCTTTTGGAGAGTCTATATAGTTGTGTATACTTGCAGGAAGTTCTTTGTAAAGGTCTGTCAATGCAGAATAAATCTTCAAACATTCATCCTTTTCACTACTTCTTGAGTTCTTAAATGATATAAGTATAGAATATTTGTGACTAATATGTTTAAAGTCGCTACCTGTACTTTGCATTTTTGTCCATATCGTATAAACTGAACAATATTTTATGCTTATGTTAACTTCAATATTATATTTTTGTATGTGCGACTTTATTTGTGCACACCATCTTTGAAGAGTTTTATCGTTGTTAGCCTTAAACTCTTCCATTTCCTCTTTTATATCTGCAAACTCTTGAGGACATCTATATTGCATACTAAGATTTTCTAAATCTGTTTTTACATTATAAAGTCCTAAACGATTTGCAAGAGGAGCATAGAAATAGTCAGTCTCTCCAGCAATTTTCATCTGTTTGTCTGGACGCATGCTGCTCAATGTACGCATATTGTGAAGCCTGTCAGCAAGTTTTATAAGCAATGCACGTATATCATAGTGTATAGACTCTAACATTTGCTTATAGTTGTCTAGCTGTTTCGACATTTCATACTGTTCTTTCTTTTCTTTAGTAACGGTGCTCACCAGAAAGGCAACATCATCACCAAAACGCTCACGAATATCCTCAATAGTATATTTTGTATCCTCTACTACGTCATGCAAGAAAGCCGCCATAATAGGATTAGCTTCAAGTTGAAAATCTTCGGCTATTATTCTTGCTACAGATATGGGGTGAGTAATATAAGGACCACCACCCTTACGAACTTGCGGCTTATGTGCTATATACGCCAATTCGAATGCCTCTTTTATAAGCTGCATTTCTTCTTTACTAAAGCTTTTAAAGCGTTCAATCTGCCAAAAGCTTTCTATCATATCTCTTACGACTTCTTCTTCAATTATAAGTTCTTCCATAACGGGGTTTGGTTAAGTTTACATAAATTGTAAATACTATTGAAAGGATAATATACAGTGCATATTATTGTGAAACTTGAAAAAACACAAGTAATTTCAAACAAATTCTCGTAAATATAAATAAAATTTATCTAAAATCCAAATTGAACAAGATATTTTCACACCACAATTTTCAGGATTCTCTATTATGTAAACTTAAAAACGCTGTTAGGAAATCATAGACCTATATTTTATGAAGATTTAAGTATTTTAATGAATTTGCAACACGTGCCACTGAAGTCACATCACGAGAGAACTCCTCAACTAAGACTGTCCCTCCCATAGAAACTCTTTCATTTCTGTAAACCATAGCTGAATCTACTTTTTCACGTGCTGACATGTGAAATTCTGTTGCATTTGTAAATTCACGCAACTCTTTAATATTATTTTCATTTACTCCACAGCCTGGCATAATGATAATACGACCTGCTGACTTTTCTACAAGTTGTTTCAACAATTCTTTGCCTTCAATAGCATTCGCTTCACATCCAGAGGTCAAAATTCGATTAAATCCTAACTCTGTAATATCCTCTAATGCCTCAAACGGATTGTTACATACGTCAAATGCTCTATGAAACGTCAACGAAAGATGTCCCGCAGCGAAAATTAGCTCACGACAAAGCTCTTTATCGACTTTCCCGTCTTTTGTCAGACATCCAAACACTACTCCATCAGCTCTTAACTCTCTAGCCATACGAATATCTCGTTTCATGACCTCAATTTCGTCCTCAGAATACAAAAAGTCACCACCCCTAGGTCTAATTATAACATTTAACGCTATATCAATTCGTTTTCTAGCAATAGAAATCTCGCCATAACTTGGTGTTGTGCCTCCTTCTGGGATGCCAGCACACAACTCTACTCTTTTAGCTCCTCCCTCTTGTGCTTTAATAC
>JAWXTO010000105.1:0-6265 GCA_044433545.1 Rikenellaceae bacterium | reverse complement strand
AAGCAGTATCTGACGGTTGGGTAGAAGGCGAAACATTATTTGAAATTGAAGAAGCTTGTGCAAAAGCTACAATTATACAATATTTACTTTCTGACGCAGGTCAAATCACTCTTTGGGAAACTATCAAAAAACACTTAACTCCAGGAAAAGCACTTTACTTCTCTCACGGATTTGGTGTAACTTACACAGAGCGTACAGGTATTATTCCTCCAGCTGATGTAGACGTTATCTTAGTAGCTCCTAAAGGTTCTGGTACTTCTTTACGTCGTCTATTCTTAGAAGGTAGAGGTCTTAACTCTAGCTATGCTATTTATCAAGACGCTACAGGTCGTGCTTATGACAGAGTTATTTCTTTAGGTATCGGCGTTGGTTCAGGTTACCTTTTCGAAACAGATTTCAAACGTGAAGTATATTCTGACCTTACAGGTGAGCGTGGTACACTTATGGGTGCTATCCAAGGTATCTTCGCTGCTCAATATCAAGTTCTTCGTGACAATGGTCACACTCCATCTGAAGCATTCAACGAAACTGTTGAAGAGTTAACTCAAAGTCTTATGCCTCTAGTTGCTGAAAACGGTATGGACTGGATGTATGCTAACTGTTCTACTACAGCTCAACGTGGTGCGTTAGACTGGTGGAAAAAATTCAGAGACGCTTCTCTTCCTGTATTCCAAGATCTTTACTCAGAAGTAGCTTGTGGTAACGAAGCTCAACGTTCAATCGACTGTAACTCAAAAGAAGATTACCGTGTAGGTCTTGAGCAAGAGCTTAAAGAATTACGTGAAAGCGAAATGTGGCAAGCAGGTGCAACTGTACGTTCACTTCGTCCAGAGCGCAATAAATAGTCTATACAATAAATTGGTATAAATTTGCTATTATTATTTTGATATTTAAAATATATCAACTACTTTAGCAGAAATATACGCTTTATTATAGAAATGAAATAGGGTGGCTTAGTGGTCACCCTTTTTATGTTAAAAACTTTTTTCAATAATAGCATATTCGAAGAAATTTATATAACTTTAATTCAATATTATGTCATCATATTATCCATCCTTAATTGATATTGCAAAAGCATCTATGAATTTAAAGGGAGTTGTTGAAGAAACGCCTCTTTTACCATCTATGCACTTATCTGAACGATTTGAAAGTGAAATTTTATTAAAACGAGAAGATTTACAAATTGTACGTTCATACAAAATACGTGGAGCATACAACAAAATCACAGCTTTAACACAAGAGGAGCTTTCAAAAGGGGTTGTTTGTGCTAGTGCTGGAAATCATGCTCAAGGAGTGGCTTATTCGTGCCAAAAACTAGGTGTGAAAGGCATTATCTACATGCCAACAACAACGCCAAAACAAAAAATATCTCAAGTTAGGATGTTTGGTAAAGAGTTTGTTCAAATTGTGCTTGAAGGAGACACTTTTGATGCCTCAAACACTAAAGCTATAAAGTTTGCTGAGGGTCAAGGAATGTGTTTTATTCACCCATTTGACGATCCTAAAACTATCGAGGGACAGGCTACTATTGGAGCAGAAATTCTTCAAAAAGTAGATGGCGACATAGACTATATTTTTGTACCTATCGGTGGTGGTGGATTGGCTTCGGGGCTAGGAAGCTATATGAAGCAACTTTCTCCAACAACAAAGATAATTGGTGTTGAGCCAGCAGGTGCAGCCTCTATGAAAGCGTCTATTGAAGCAGGAAAAGTAGTAGAATTGGACAAAATAGACAAATTTGTTGATGGTGCAGCGGTTAAACGTTCAGGCAGCTTCACTTATGAGATATGTAAACAAGTCTTAGATGACATTATTGTCGTTCCAGAAGGTAAAGTTTGTACAACAATTCTTGAATTATACAACAAAAGTGCTATTGTCGTTGAGCCAGCAGGTGCATTGTCTATCAGTGCATTGGATTTTTATGCTGATAAGATAAAAGGTAAGCGTGTTGTGTGTGTTGTTTCGGGTAGCAACAACGACATCACTCGTACAGAAGAGATAAAAGAGCGTTCTATGTTATACGAAGGGCTGAAACACTATTTTGTAGTGCGTTTCCCTCAACGTTCAGGAGCTTTGTTAACTTTTGTACAACAAGTGTTAGGTAAAAATGATGATATTACACACTTTAGCTATTCTAAGAAAACAAACCGTGAAAAAGGCCCAGCATTAATAGGTGTGGAAATTGGTTGTAAAGAAGATTTCGAGCCGCTTTTAGAGCGAATGACAGAATATGGATTTGTGTATGAATATTTAAACGATAATCCTGATTTATTTCAATTTTTAATATAGAACCTTGGTTGTCCGACAAAAGCGAACAGGATGTTTTCTGTCTTATACAGGACAAAGTTTACGGACACTAACAATTAAACAACAAAATTATGTATATCATAAATACCTCATTTATGATCGAACCTATTGTTCATGGACAATGGTACGAATTTATTACAAAGAAATTTATTCCTTATCTTAAATCTGTAGGGTATAAAGATATAGTATTTACGAAGGTGCTATCTGAAAATATCGAAAAACATCACACTTATTCGATGCAGATACATTTAGAGTCTATTCCTGAATATCAGAAATATGTAAACGAGATTTTTGATGAATATATCTCAGTGGCAAAACCTATTTTTGGTGCTAATGTAGTTTATGTTAACACACTAATGAAAAAGGTTCAGTATGAGGAAGTAGAATAAACATAAAGGGGATTCACAGAACATTAGTTTTGCGAATCCCCTTATTTTTGTGGAGATATTGATGAATCAGAAGGATTTTCTGATTTCTGTATTTGTGCCGTATCAGAGATTTTTATTACTTCAGCAACCTCGTTGTCACCAACATATAGTTTGGCGTTGTCAGCTTTCTTTCTTTTGAAAACTTTCCTTACAACACGTGTAATGACTACTGTAACCGCAGCACCTAGAACTAACATTCCCATAATTCAAGATTTAGAGTATGATAATTCGCAAACCTTTGTTTTGCAAATTACCATAGAGTATTGCACTAAATATATAAGAAGAAAGGGTACCTTTTGGAAGATACCCTTATTTATATTCTGAATCACAAACCTTTAGTTGAAGTTTTATAATAAATATTATAAAGCGTTAACGTGAAGAGCTACGCTACTTTTAAGATTAGCAGCTTTGTTTTTGTGAATGATATTGCGTTTTGCAAGTTTATCTAACATAGAAGCAACTTTAGGAAGAAGAGCGATAGCAGCATCTTTTTCTGTAGTGTTTCTTAATGCTTTAACAGCATTACGTGTTGTTTTGTGGTAATATTTATTGTGAATTCTTTTTTTCTCATCTTGAAGAATTCTTTTTTTCGACGACTTGTGATTTGCCATTGTTGTAAAATTTAATTTTGGTTTTATTTTGTTGTAGTCCATAGGGGAATCGAACCCCTATTACAAGAATGAAAATCTTGCGTCCTAACCGTTAGACGAATGGACCAGTTTTTAATTACGATGCAAAAGTATGGAATAAATTTTGAACTACCAAATCTTTTCTAAACTTTTCTTTAAAAAATGTAGTTGCAAAAACGCATACTTTTGCACAAGTAATTAAATATTAGTGAGATAGTGATTTTTTATTCAGTTAATTTTTTTTCTGCAATTTCGACCTTTTCATAACCAAAACTTGCAATAATTGAATCCATTAACACTTTTATTTGTTGAGTACAAAGGTTGCCAATGCTTCCTTCGTGAGTGTGATTTACGCTTCTTGAAGGAGTATAAGTTCCATTTTCAATGTCTAAACCTATGTTTTTATATGCCTCTCTAAACGGAACGCCACTTAACACCATGTTATTAACGCTTTCAACGCTGAAAATATAGTCATACATTTTGTCGTCAACAATACCTTCTTTAACGGTGATGTTGTCTAACATATAACAAGCCATAGAAAGACAATCACGAAGCTCATTTAGCGCAGGGAATAGAGATTCTTTCAAAAGTTGCATGTCTCTGTTATATCCTAAAGGCAAGTTTGTCGTCATTAGCATAATTGTCGAAGGTAAAGACTGCACAATATTACATTTTCCACGTATCAGCTCCCAAACATCAGGATTTTTCTTGTGTGGCATAATGCTAGAGCCTGTTGTAAGTTCAGCAGGGTAAGAAATGAAGTTAAAGTTTTGACTTATGAACATACAATTATCCATCGCTAAACGAGAAAGTGTTGATGCGATGTTAGAAATCGCTTGTGCGACAATTTTTTCGCTCTTTCCACGTCCCATTTGAGCATAAACAACGTTAAAATTTAAAGAGTCAAAACCTAATAGCTCTGTAGTCATAGTTCTATTTAGTGGGAACGACGAGCCATATCCAGCAGCAGAACCTAGAGGGTTTTTATTGCACACTTTAAATGCAGCTTTTAACATTTCCATGTCATCCACAAGGCTTTCGGCGTAAGCACCAAACCACAATCCAAAAGACGAAGGCATCGCAATCTGTAAATGAGTGTAACCTGGCATCAAAACGTCTTTATGTTTTTCAGAAAGTTCTTGAAGTTTGTCAAACAACACTTCTACCTCTTTTGCAATAGCATAAACTTCGCTTCTTAGGAAGATTTTTAGGTCTACAAGAACTTGGTCGTTACGAGAACGCCCGCTATGTATTTTTTTGCCTGCATCGCCAACTCTTTGAGTTAACAAAAATTCAACTTGAGAGTGAACGTCCTCTACGCCCTCTTCAATTTCAAATTCGCCAGCTTCAATTTCTTTATATATGTCTTTTAGTCCTTTTTGAACAGCGTCTAAATCTTCGTCACTAAGAAGACCTACAGAATTTAACATTTTAGTATGTGCTAAAGACCCTAAAACATCACTTTTTGCAAGATACATATCCATTTCTCTGTCTCTACCAACAGTAAATAGGTCTACTATCTTATTTACTTCTATATTTTTTTGCCATAATTTACTCATAACACTCCATTTAATAAATTAATATAAATATCTATACCATCATATATTTCTTGCAAATATACAAATTCATCGGCAGTATGCGAACGTTTTGAATCACCAACTCCAATTTTTAATGTCGGAAAAGGCATCAGTGACTGATCTGAGATTGTCGGAGAACCATAACAACTAAGCCCTAAATCGCTACCAGACTTCACTATAGGGTGTTCTTTTGAAATAAATGAAGGTCTCAAACGCACTGATCGAGGAGTCACAGAGGATGTAACATTTTTTCTAACAATTTCGACAATTTCTTCGTTAGTGTACTGTTCCGTAACCCTAACGTCTACAATAAATGTGCAACTTGCAGGCACTACATTATGAGTTGTTCCTGCATTTATGACAGTAACACTCATTTTTACGTTGTCAAAAAAGTCTGACTTTTTGTCAAACTCATAGGTTTCAAACCAGTTTATATCTTTTATAGCCTTATATATCGCATTTTCGCCTTCATTACGTGCAGCATGACCGCTTTTGCCCGTAGCTTCACAGTCTAAAACGACAAGACCTCTTTCGGCGATAGCCATTTGCATTAAAGTAGGTTCGCCAACAATGCCAAACTCTATATTTTTTAATTTTGATAATATGCTTTCCACACCATTTTTGCCTGAAACCTCCTCTTCGGCAGTAATCGCTATGCAAAGGTTATATTTCAGGTCTTTTTTGTCATAAAAATGTAAAAAAGTAGCAATTAATGACACGCCGCTAGCTCCAGCATCATTACTTCCTAGTCCATATAATATGCCATTTTCAATTTCTGCACCAAAAGGATCACGTGTGTAGTCTTTGTTTGGCTTTACCGTATCGTGATGTGAATTTAATAAAATTGTAGGCTTATTTTCGTCAAAAAATTCATTATATGCCCAAATATTATTGTTTTCTCGCTCTATTTTTATGTTATTTTCACTAAAGAATGCCTCAATTATGTCTGCCGTACCTTCTTCATCTCTACTAAAAGAGGGGGTTTTTATCATTTTTTGAAGCAAAAAAATGAATTTTTCTTTATTTTTATTTGTCATAATTAATTATTTTAATATCAACAAATTACGCTGATTAGCTTCGTAATTATCGTATAAAGATACGAAAAAAAATAAAAAAAAGTGCAAAAAAAATTTGGTATGAAAAAAAAAAGCTCTATATTTGCAGTGCATTCGAAAAGCGGATGTGGCGTAATTGGTAGCCGCGCTAGACTTAGGATCTAGTGTCGTGAGACGTGGGGGTTCGAGTCCCTTCATCCGCACAAGAACGTTAATTTGTTCTTCGCTTTACAGAATGATTCCTCGTTAGCTCAGTTGGTTAGAGCACC
>JAWXTO010000104.1:0-6379 GCA_044433545.1 Rikenellaceae bacterium | reverse complement strand
CAATTGCTGCAAAAAGTGAACAGTTTGATGTGGTAATAGTCATACTAGGTGGGGGTGCAACAAGTGATTTAGCGTGTTTTGACCAGTATGAGCTATGTTGTGAGATTGCTATGATGCCGCTTGCTGTAATAACAGGTATAGGACACGATAAAGATGTGTCTATTGCTGATATGACAGCGCATACGACTTTGAAAACGCCTACGGCAGTTGCTCGTCACATTATAGACTATACAAAAGAGTTTGACAGCCTCTTAGATGAGAGTCTCGAATTTGTTAAAAGCTATGTTATGGACTATTTTGATGCAGAAAATGACCATATTGAGAAAAGAGCTCAATTTTTGAAGGAGCAAACTTCTGAATATGTTCTTAAATCTGAGAAAATTAACGAAATAGCTTTAGTGAAACTTAGTCATTTGTCTAAACGGTTGATTGAAAAGAAGCTACAAGAAAACGACATAAAACGAGACGGCTTAAAAGCTGTGGTTGCAAGGCTTGTAATGGATGCTGATAGAATAGTAGACGACAAGAAGTCAATTTTAAAGACAAATTCGCTCAATTATGTGATAAAACAACAACAAATTAATGAACGTTTATCGCTAATTGTTGAGGGGTACAATCCTGAACGAATATTGAAGAATGGATACTCTATTGCACGATACAACAACAGAGTGATAGCTAGTGGTGAAGGACTGAAAGAGGGAGATGTGATAAATATTACTCTTTCGGATGTTGAGGTGACAAGCAAAATTGTTGAAATTGAGCCTAGAACAATTTAATTCAGTGTTTTTTATAAAATTTAATCTCTTTTATACAATAAAAACTTAATAAAATTACTATTTTTACGCAAAATATGGCTAAACAAACTAAAACAATAAGCTACAGTGCCGCAATGGCTGAAGTAGACGAGATTCTTGAAAAACTGAATAACGAAGAGTTAGATATAGACTCTTTGGTGAAGGATGTGAAACAAGCTACTGAACTTTTGTCTCTATGTAAGAATAAATTGCGTAGTGCTGAAAGTGAAATTACGAAATTATTTGAATAAACATAAATTTAGGGGAGTAGGCTTCGTGCTTTAGCTCCTTAGAATATATAGGGGACTTCTAATAATTCCCCAAAACTTAATTATTTAATTTTACACCAATATACAAATGTTTGAAAATTTAAGCGATAAATTAGAAAAGTCCTTTAAGCTGTTAAAGGGAGAAGGTAGAATTACCGAAATTAATGTTGCAGAATCATTAAAAAGTATACGTAGAGCACTTATTGACGCTGATGTTAACTATAAAGTGGCGAAATCTTTTACTGACGAAGTGAAAGTTAAGGCTTTAGGTCAAGATGTACTGAAAAGTGTGAAGCCAGGTCAAATGATGACAAAAATTGTGCGTGACGAGCTGGCAAACCTTATGGGGGGAACTTCAACGGACATTTCACTAGAGGGAAGTCCTGCGATAATTCTTATTTCAGGTCTACAAGGTTCTGGTAAGACAACTTTCTCAGGAAAATTAGCTTTACTTTTAAAAACTAAGCGTAAACGTCGTGTTTTGTTGACTGCTTGTGACGTTTATCGTCCTGCGGCTATTGAACAATTGCGCATTCTTAGTGAACAAGTTGGTGTACAGTTCTATTGTGAGTTAGAAAATAATGACCCTGTAAAAATTGCTGAAAATGCTATCAAATATGCTAAAACAAATGGTCTTGACACTGTGATTGTCGATACTGCTGGTCGTTTAGCTATTGACGAGCAGATGATGACTGAAATCTCTAATATAAAAACAGCCCTTCAACCTTCTGAGACACTTTTTGTTGTTGACTCAATGACAGGTCAAGATGCTGTGAATACAGCTAGAGAATTTAACGACCGTATAGACTTTAATGGGGTTGTTTTAACAAAATTAGATGGTGACACGCGTGGTGGTGCTGCTATTTCTATTCGTTCTGTGGTTAACAAACCATTGAAATTCACATCGTCAGGTGAAAAAATGGAGGCACTTGATGTTTTCCACCCTGAACGTATGGCTGATAGAATCTTAGGCATGGGTGACATTGTCTCTTTAGTTGAAAGAGCACAAGAACAGTTTGATGAAGAGGAAGCTAAACGTCTTGAAAGAAAAATTAAGAAAAATGAATTTAGCTTTGACGACTTCTTGACACAAATTCACCAGATTAAGAAGATGGGTAACTTCAAAGAGCTTGCTGGTATGATTCCTGGGGTTGGCAAAATGGTTAAGGATATGGACTTTGATGATGATGTGTTCAAAACAACAGAGGCTATGATATATTCTATGACTCCAAAAGAGCGTTCTAACCCTGAAATTATCAATACATCTCGTAAAAATCGTATTGTTAAAGGTTCAGGATGTTCACTTATCGAATTAAATCGCCTTTTGAAACAATTTGAGCAAACTCGTAAGATGATGAAGATGGTTTCTGGCGGTGGTGCTAAGAATCTTATGCGTGGTGGTGGTTTAGGTAAGTTTAAAAAACGTTAATTTTCGAAATTTATCTTTAAAAAAACTGAATATAAATAATTTAACAACATATATATATGCAACTGATAAGCGGTAAAGAGGTTTCTGCAAAACTTAAATTAGAGATTGCAGCAGAAGTTAACGAAATATTAGAAAATGGCGGTAGACGTCCTAAATTAATTGCTATTTTAGTAGGTGAAGATGGTGCATCTCAAACTTACGTAGGTCACAAAGAGAAAATGTGTGCAGAAGTAGGTTTTGACTCTGAGGTAATTCGTATGAGTGCTGAAACTACTGAAGATGAGCTAATGAGCGTAATTGAAAGATTAAATAATGACAATGGTGTTGATGGATTTATCGTTCAGTTGCCTTTGCCTAAACACCTTTCTGAGCAAAAAGTGATTGAAGCGATTTCTCCAACTAAAGACGTAGACGGTTTTCACCCAGAAAATACAGGTCGCATGATTTCTGGTCTTGAGGCTTATGTCCCTGCTACACCTGATGGCATTATGGAGCTTATTAAACACTATAATATCGAAACTTCAGGGAAACACTGTGTTGTGATTGGTCGTAGCAATATTGTTGGTCGTCCAATGGCTAATTTGTTAAGTATGAAAGGATATCCTGGAGACTGTACAGTTACTATGTGTCACTCTCGTACTAAAAATTTGGCAGAAGTTGTAAAAACTGGTGATATAGTAATCGCTGCTTTAGGTATAGCAGAGTTTGTTACTGCTGATATGATTAAAGATGGTGCTACTGTGATTGACGTTGGTATCACACGTGTTAAAAGTGAGACTACAAAAAGTGGTTTTAAACTGTTAGGTGACGTTAAATTTGATGAAGTTGCTCCAAAATGTAGCTTTATTACGCCTGTACCTGGTGGAGTTGGTCCAATGACTATTATCTCATTGATGAAAAATACGTTGAAGGCTTATAATCGCTTTCAAAAGTAATAATTACTAACTATTAAAGAGTAATTTATGGTAACTATAATATATACTGTTGTTTTAATTTCGTTTTTCTTATCCTTCTTTCCATTTTTTACACTATTTTGGATTATTGGGAAATGTTTTGACAAGTCTGGAAAGCTAATACAAGGAGTTTCTCGTGTTTTGTCGTATGTGATTATTCGATTATGGCCTTTTTGGAGAGTAAAAGTGAATGGACTTGAAAATATAGACAAGAGTAAAACATATATTATCGTATGTAATCACCAGTCAATGTTTGATATTCCTATAATGGCTTATATCCCTTTGAATTTTAGATGGGTAGCCAAAAGAGAGGTTTATAAAATTCCATTTATAGGTTGGGTTACGTGGATGAGAGGCGATATAGGCATAGAAAGAGGTGGTTTGAGTAGCACTAAAAAAATGCTTAAAACAGCTCGTAAATATGTGGCAAATAAAATTTCTTTAGTAATTTATGCTGAGGGAACTCGTTCAAAAACTGGTAAAATGAACCAATTTAAAGAGGGGGCCTTTATTGTTGCGAAGACTACGGGTAAGGATATACTTCCTGTCGTTATTGACGGTACTTGGTCGCTTGCAAATGATAGCAAGTTTGGACTTAAATGCTCAGCAAAAATGACTCTTACTGTTTTAGAGTCTATACCTGCTGAACAGATACGAAAAATGGATATAAAAGAAATTTCAGATACCGTAAAAGATAGAATTGAAACGACTTATATCGCTAATGGAGGTGTAGGATATTAATATTATATATATTTCCAATATCTACATAAGACTATTTTAACCTTTTACAAAACTACTAGACACACATTTAAGAAGTAAAATTATGCAATTAAACAATACAGCAGCAAGTTATACTGAAGATGATTTTGAAACACTAGAGTGGAATGAGCATATTCGCCGTAGACCTGGTATGTATATCGGAAAATTGGGCGATGGTACTCAATCTGATGATGGTATATACATACTTATCAAAGAGGTGTTTGATAATTCAATTGACGAACACATGATGGGGTATGGGAAACGTGTAAATATTTCTGTGAGTGAGAAAACTGTCGTTATTAGAGATTTTGGGCGTGGTATTCCGCTTGGAAAACTGTCTGATGCTGTGTCGAAGATGAATACGGGGGCTAAATATGGCTCTGATGCCTTTACAAAAAGTGTTGGGCTTAATGGTGTGGGTACAAAAGCCGTAAATGCGCTGTCTTCTTACTTCAAAATTTCGAGTGTGAGAGATGGTGAAAAGCGTACTGTTGAGTTTTCGGGTGGTTTTATCACTAGCGATAATTCTGAGGCTGGCGTAAATGAAAAAAATGGTACGGAGGTGACTTTTGTTGCTGATGAAACTGTTTTTGGAGTTTATGAATATAACAATGAGTACGTTGAGCAGATGGTTAAGAACTATACTTATCTAAACTCTGCGCTTACTATTGAATTTAACGGCGAAAAATATACTTCTAAAAACGGGTTGTTAGATTTGCTTAATGATAACCTTTCAGAAGAGCCACTTTATTCGCCTATACACTTAAAAGGTGATTATATAGAGGTTGTGTTCACTCACTCTTCGGGGTATAATGAAAGTTATTATTCTTTTGTAAATGGACAGCATACAACACAAGGTGGTACACATCAAACAGCTTTTCGTGAGGCTGTAGTAAAAACCTTGCGTGAGTTTTATAAGAAAGAATACGAAGCTAACGACATACGTACATCTATTGTCGCTGCGATTAGCATAAAGGTTAAAGAGCCGACTTTTGAGTCACAAACTAAGACTAAATTAGGCTCTAAAGATATGGAACCTAATGGAAATTCTATTAGAAACTTTGTGATTGATTTCATGAAGGGGAATCTTGATAACTATTTGCATAAAAATCAGTCGATTGCAGACGCTATAAACAAAAAAATACAAGAAAACGAGAAAGAGCGTAAAGCTATTTCAGGAATACAGAAAAAGGCTAAAGAATTTGCTAAGAAAGTAAGTCTACACAACAAAAAATTGCGTGATTGTAGACTACACCTTAACACAAAACACGAAAGACGTGAAGATTCGATGATTTTTATCACTGAGGGTGACTCTGCGAGTGGATCTATCACTAAAAGTCGTGATGTAAATACACAAGCTGTGTTCTCGTTGCGTGGTAAGCCGCTGAATACATACGGATTAACAAAGAAAATCATATACCAAAACGAAGAGTTTAACCTGTTACAAGCAGCATTGAACATAGAAGAAGATTTAGATAATCTTCGTTATAATAAGGTTATTATTGCGACCGATGCTGACGTGGATGGAATGCATATTAGACTGCTGTTAATTTCGTTCTTTTTGCAGTTTTTCCCTGATTTGATACGTTTGGGGCATCTTTTCATTCTACAAACTCCTCTATTTAGAGTTAGAAACAAAAAAGAGACAATTTATTGCTATAATGATGTCGAAAAACAAAACGCAATTGATAAACTGAAAACTTCTGTAGAGATAACTCGATTTAAAGGTTTGGGTGAGATTTCACCTGACGAATTTAAGGGATTTATTGGTGATAACATTCGCCTAGAGAAAGTGAGACTCTCAAAAGAAGACCCAATTAATGATATTTTAGCGTTTTATATGGGTAAAAACTCTATGGAACGTCAAGATTTTATTATAAACAACCTGCACACAGAAACAGATAAAGCTGAAGACTTTGCAGTTTAATTTATACATTTTTTTTAGCAGTATTTACACCCTACATAACATTTTATATAACAATGAGCGAAGAGTTTGAAAATATAGACATAGAAGAATCTGAGGATATAAAGGCTGAAACTGACGACAATCTTGTTGGTGGAGTAAATTTACACAAATATACTAAACTGACTGAGGGAACGGGCGAGAATAGCATTAAAAAACTTACAGGTATGTATAAGGAGTGGTTTTTGGACTACGCCTCTTATGTTATACTT
>JAWXTO010000103.1:0-6399 GCA_044433545.1 Rikenellaceae bacterium | reverse complement strand
GTAAAAATGACGCTGACAAACGTGCTTTCTATACTGCACTATACCACACTGCATTTGCGCCACAAACTTTTAATGATGTGAATGGTGATTATCGTGGTGCTGACGGTGAAATTTACAATTCTCCATCTACAGTTTATACAGTATATTCACTTTGGGACACTTACCGTGCTGCACATCCACTTTTAACAATTACTGCTCCTGAGCGTGTTGGTGAGATGGTAAACAACCTTGTAGAAATCGCTGAACAACAAGGAAAAGTGCCAGTTTGGCATTTAATGGGTAGCGAAAACAACTGTATGGTAGGTTTCCACTCTATACCAGTAATCGTAGACGCTTATCTTAAAGGATTTGGTGGTTTTGATGCTGAACGAGCATTTAAAGTTATCTCTGATTATGCAAAATTGAACGAAAGAGGTCTTGACTATGTGCGCACTAACGAATATATTCCTGCTGAAAAAGAAGGCGAAAGTGTTGCTAAGGCTTTAGAATACTGTATTGACGATTGGGCGGTTGCTCAAATGGCGAAACGTATGGGCAAAACTGAGGAATATGAATATTTCAAAAAACGTTCAGAAAATTATAAACACTATTTCGATAAAAACACAGGTTTCATGCGTGGTAAATTGGCTAATGGACAGTGGAATGAGCCGTTTGACCCTGTACAATCTACACACCGTAAAGACGATTACTGTGAGGGTAATGCTTGGCAATATACTTGGTTAGTGCCTCATGATGTTGAAGGTTTGATCGGTTTGTTTGGTTCTGACGAGTTGTTCGTTACAAAACTTGACAGCTTGTTTACTATCAGTTCAGACATAGGTGGTCACTCTTCACCTGATATTTCGGGTCTTGTAGGTCAATATGCACAAGGTAATGAGCCTAACCACTCTACACCTTTCTTATTTAGCTATGCAGGTCAACAGTGGAAAACTGCTGCTATGACTCGCCACATTATGAGAACTTTCTTTACTGATGAGCCTGATGGTTTATGTGGTAATGAAGACTGTGGTCAAATGAGTGCTTGGTACGTATTCACAGCTATGGGATTCTATCCTGCAAATGCAACAAGTGGTGCATTTGTGATTGCTTCACCTTTGTTTGATGAAGTTTCTATTAATGTTGCTGACAACAAAACATTTAAAGTTGTTGCTGAGAACAATTCTGAGGAAAATATCTATGTTCAGTCTGCTACATTAAATGGTCAGCCTTATGCTAAGACTTTTATCACATATAAAGATGTTATGGCAGGTGGTGAACTTAAATTAGTTATGGGAAGTACTCCAAATGAAGAGTATGGAGCTGCTGCTGAAGACAGACCTCAATCTATGGTGTATTAGAATTTTATAATTCTATAAATATTAATAGCGTATAATTCTTTTGAGTTATACGCTATTATTTTTGGTGTTTATATAATCTATTAAATGGAACTATGTTCCTGCCCGTGCGGCATTAGCACAGCCCTATTCTGTATCTGCATAGTCCAGTCGACCCGACTAAAGAAGCAAGCTCTGCTTGCGCAGTCGGCTGACAGCTCGTGAGAGCTGTAAATCTTTTAATTTATATGTTCTATTCTCTACTTTTTTGAAAAAAGTAGAACAAAAAACTTACACAAGGCGCTTTTTAACGCTAAAATTAAATATTTAAGCTAAAAATCAAGAAGGAACATCGTCCCTCTTATTAGATTATATAATCTAAAGAATGGCTTTTAGAATGTGCGTTATTGTATATTAAATCATATTACCTAATAAGAGAGGTTGTGCCTCCTATGACCCTTATATTTTATATTTTTTAGAGTATTCGTTTACTGAGCTTTTCACTTCTTTGCGTAATAGAAGAATTGCAAAAAGGTTAGGAAGCGTCATAACGGCAGCACCTATTCCTGAGAGTGTCCAAATGATTGAAGTGTCAGCAAACGAGGCTATAAAGAATGCTATGACATAGATAATTTGGAATATGCGTATCCATTTTGTGCCCCAAAGATAGATAATTGCTCTACTGGCATAATAGAACCATGCTATGGCGGTTGAAAATGCAAATAACAATAGTGCGATAGGAATCACATAACCTCCATAATCACCAAAAAATGAGCGTCTAAAGGCAAGTGTTGATAGAGGGGCAGAGTGCACCAAAGAATTACCAAACATGTCGATTTCTGAACCGTTTTTTATCAGACCATTTTCAATGGTTATTGTGCCATTGAATGCGTCATTTGAAAGAGGCTGTTTTACAATGACGTTTTCAGCGAAAGACTTTGCGTGTAGGATAGTGATATCTTTATTTTGAATCTCACCATCTTTAACGCTAAGTTCACCTGTAAATTTGTCAAGATTGTTGCCTGCAAACAAGAAAGTGCTTACACTTTTAACATCGTTTTCGTTTGTTTCATCATAAGTGCCGTCAAGTACAACAACATCTGTAAATTGGAATTTGTTCTCAAATTTTTCGTTCCATACACCAGAGCTTAGAATCACTAATCCAGTAAGCATACATACCACCACAGTGTCAATAAAAGGCTCTAATAATGCTACCATACCTTCTGATACAGGTTCTTTTGTTTTTGCTGCAGCATGTGCAATAGGAGCAGAACCTTGACCTGCTTCGTTTGAGAAAAGACCTCTATTTACGCCTTTGTTTAATACCCATGCAAAGCCTGCGCCTAAGAATCCTCCTACAGGTGCGCTATCAGTGAATATATTCGCAAAAATAGACTTTATAGATGGGATTATATTCTCGTAATTATAGACTAAGACTAAAATTGAGGCTACAAAGAAAATTATGGTCATAAAAGGAATCAACTTTGCAGAAACTTTAACGATTCGTTTTACGCCACCAATGATGATGATACCAAGAAGTATTGCAAGTACAGCTCCAGAAATCCAGTGTTGAACGCCAAATGCTTGAAACATTGAATTTGAGATGCTATTTATTTGTGGTAGAGAGCCTGTTCCGAATGAACATATTATCGTTGCAAAAGCAAATAGAACACCTAGCCATTTCATGTTTAGTCTGCGTGACATATAATACATAGGACCTCCAGACATTGTGCCGTCGTCAGCCTTTACTCTATATTTATGTGAAAGTGTAACCTCTACCATTTTTGTTGTCATGCCTAAAACTGCTGTCATGAACATCCAAAATAATGCTGAAGGGCCTCCAAGGTGTATCGCCAGTGCTACGCCAGCAATGTTTCCTGTTCCGATAGTTCCTGAAAGGGCAGTAGCAAGTGATTGGAAGTGTGTAGAGTCACCTTCGTCGTTTTTGTCATCATATTTTCCAGACAAAACTTTTAAAGCGTGTTTAAAATAACGAATTTGTGGAAATTTTAGGTAAATTGTGAAGAATAAGCCCGTTGCTAACAATGCAATGACAAACCATTGTGAACCGCCTATATGAGAATCTAAGAATGATAGTAAGTCGTTAAGTTTTGATGTATTCATATACTAAAATTATATGTAAGTAATATTATCTTTTACGATTTGTGAGCATAAAATATGCTATTTTTGTATACTGATGCTAAATATTAATACAAATGTATAAAAAATATCAATAATTTTAGTTATAGGGGTGTAAAAAAAGACACTTTGAGTCGTCAAAGTGTCTTTTTTTATGATTTTAATATGTGTTTATTGAATATATGTAATATTATAAGTCTAATTCATATTCAAAATTAGGGTAACCTGTATTTGGATCTGTTCTCCAAGTACCTAGTTGAACTTCTGTTGTGTTTTCGCTATTATATAGGTAAACATTATCGTTAAGGGCGGTAACAAAGTTATCGCTTTGCATTTCTTCAACAGTTAGCTCAATACCACCATCAGTGTAGCTGTTATTAACAAGCACTGTGTTTTCTTGATAGTAGTTGTTGTAAAGGACAGTTGAACTGTAAATGCCACTAATTCCTGCAATACCACCAATATAAGAGTTTGTTCCTGTAATATGTCCGATGTTGTAATTATACATAACAGTACCATCTGTTGAACCAACAATACCTCCTACATATCTACTAGATGTAGAGATAGCTCCTGTGTTATAGCAGTTTGCAATTGTTCCGTAATCAGTGTTGTAACCTGCTATACCACCAATATAATATTCTGTGTTTGTTACATCACCAGTATTATAACAGTTTACAATTGTACCAGCATTATTATAACCTGCGATACCACCTGTGTTTTTTCTACCACTGTCTACAACGCCTATATTATGACAACTAGCAATAGTACTACCATAATTAATGCCGACTATACCACCTACACAGTTATTATATTCTTGACCGTACACTGAACCTCCACAATAAACCTCGCCAGAATTATAACAATGTTCTACTGTACTAAAGTAATTATTATACCCAACAACACCACCAATGTATTGTGCTACACCGTCAACTGTACCTAAGTTTGAACACTCACTCACTAGACCGTAATAACTAATTTTACCGACGACACCACCTATATATCCATTTCCAGCGATGTAACCAACGTTGTGGCAATTTTGAACAGTGCCATAAAATACCGAACCTACAACTGCACCTCCACGTGAGTCAATGTTAATGTAACCGTCAACAACAAGGTTTTTAATTACGCCTCCCATTCCTAGATAACCAAAAAGCCCTTCTTCTTCGCCGAATTCATTGTCTATATATAAACCACTGATAGTATATCCAGCTCCGTCAAAAGTCCCTCTAAAAGGATAATAAGTAGTACCAATACATCTCCATTGATTGTCTTCACTACCGTTAAGGTCTATGTTGTTTTTTAATATATATGTGACTAGTTCTTTGTCGTCACCCGTATTTACTTCATTTTTTATAGCTACTAGTTCTTCAGCAGTACTAATATATATGGTTTCTTCAACACGTTCAATCTCATCATCTGTACTACACCCAACGAATGATAAAACTGTTAAAAAAACGATAAAAAATAATGAATTTCTTTTCATAAGTTATAAAATTAGTATACAATTTGTTTTATGTGTAAATTTGCTTAAAGTATAAGTTATATAATAATGCTAATTTTTTATTATATATTGTCTAACTCAACTTTATGATATTTATTGCATAGAGTAGTGAAAAATTACTTAACAAATCACAAACCTATTGCTAACTAGCAAAAAACACGCATTTTCTATTTATTATATTATAAATATTCTATAGTTGAACACAAAGGTATAAAATATTATTCATAAATTTGCCTTTTTAACACAAAAAAGATGTTTTGAATATTTCAAAACATCTTTTTTGTATTTTAATTTTGGTCAATAAATTAGTCTGCCATTGCTGGAACAGGCTTGTTATAAGAACCATCGTTTAGTTTTGCATGACATTTTTTGAAGCAGTCTATAGTATATTGTACGTCTTCTAAAGTGTGAACTGCTGTAGGGATGATACGTAAAATAATCTCTCCTTTAGGAATAACAGGGTATGTTACTACTGAACAGAACAAACCATAATTTTCACGTAAATCTACTACAATGTTTGTAGCTTCTTCAACTCCACCTTTCATGTATACTGGTGTAACAGGTGATTGAGTAACACCAATTTCAAGACCTTCTTCTCTAAAGCCTTTTTGAAGAGCTTTTACTACAGTCCAAAGGTTTTCTTTGAATTCTGGGTGTGCTTTGATTAATTCAAGACGTTTTAACGCTCCTTTAACCATAGGCATAGGAAGAGATTTTGCGTAAGTTTGAGAACGCATGTTATAACGTAAGAAGTCTACGATAAATTTGTCAGATGCAACGAATGCGCCGATACCTGCCATTGATTTAGCGAAAGTAGAGAAGTGAACGTCTACACCTTCTGTACATTTGAAGTGCTCAGGAGTACCAGAACCTGTATCACCCATAGTACCAAAACCGTGAGCATCGTCAACTAAAAGACGGAAATTGAAGTCTTTTTTCATAGCAACGATTTCGTCTAAACGACCAAGGTCACCTTTCATACCGAAAACACCCTCTGTGATAACCATAACACCACCACCGTTAGCTTCTGCAAGACGAGTAGCACGTTCTAGTTGTTTACGGCAGTTCTCCATATTGTTGTGAGGGTAAACAAAACGTTTACCACCTTTAGCTTTGTGAAGTAAAAGACCGTCAATGATACAAGCGTGAGCTTCTGAGTCATAAACGATAACGTCACGAGGCGAGATAAGTGTGTCAATAATAGAAACCATACCTTGATAACCGAAGTTTAACAAGAAAGCGTCTTCTTTGCCAACGAATGCAGCAAGTTCTCTTTCAAGTTGTTCGTGATATATAGTTTGTCCACTCATCATACGAGCACCCATAGGGTAAGCCATACCATATTCTTTAGCAGCTTCAGCATCAGCAGCCATAACCTCTGGGTGGGCTGCAAGACCTAGGTAGTTATTTAAAGACCATGTAAGAACTTCTTTGCCTCTAAACATC
>JAWXTO010000102.1:0-6432 GCA_044433545.1 Rikenellaceae bacterium | reverse complement strand
GCGCTATGGCGAACAACTTTCGATTTCTGCACCAACTTTTGACGAAATTAACAACGCTCTTCAACAAGAAAACAACCTAATTGATAATATGATGTTAAATCTTGTTAAAGTACAACTTGACAACTCAAAATATGACCTTGTTGGCTTTAGTGTTCCATTTCCTGGAACTCTTTTTGGGGCTTTAAAGTGTGGAGAATACATCAAAAAACATTATAACACCCCAGTTGCAATAGGCGGAGGGTATGTAAACACAGAATTACGTGAACTTACAGACACCAAGATATTTGGTTATACAGACTACATCCTTTTTGACGATGGAGAGTTGCCTTTACAACGACTAACAACATATCTAAGCGAAAAAACTGACGAAAACAAAGAAAAATTAGTCCGCACTAAATATTGTGAGAACAACATTGTCATAGATTCAGGAAATTATGATTTCAACATTGACTTTGCTGATCTTCCTGCGCCAGATTTTTCAGACCTAGATTTTTCAAAGTATGTTTCATTCATCGAAGTCACAAATCCTATGCACAAGTTATGGAGCGACGGACGTTGGAACAAAATTACGGTTGCACACGGCTGTTACTGGGCTAAATGTGCCTTTTGTGACACATCTTTAGACTACATTAAGCGATATGAAGCACCTAGTGCAACAGACGTTGTTGACAAAATGGAACGTATTATGGCACAAACACAAATTTCTGGTTTCCATTTCACAGACGAAGCCTTACCTCCAAAATTATTAAGACAAATCGCTCAAGAAATCATAGACAGAAAGTTGTGTGTTAGTTTTTGGGGAAACATTCGTTTTGAAAAAACATTTACACCTGAACTTTGCGCTCTTTTAGCAGAGGCTGGATGTATAGCCGTTAGTGGAGGCATAGAAGTAGCATCTGACAGGGTTCTAAAACTAATAAATAAAGGTGTAACCATAGAGGGCGCAAAAAAATGTTGTAGTGCCTTCGCTGACAATGGCATTATGGTGCACGCCTATTTAATGTATGGCTTCCCAACACAAACAGCACAAGAATGTGTTCGTTCACTAGACATCATTAGAGGCTGGTTTGAAGAAGGTATATTACAGTCGGCATTCTGGCACAGATTTGCAATGACCGTGCACAGCCCTACAGGACTAAATCCCGAAAAATATGGATGTAACATAATAGGCGACTTACACAATTCATTCGCTAACAACGCCATAGAGTTTGAAGAGGACTCTGACGTTGACTGGGACGCTATAGGTGATGGTCTTAGACGTGCAACAAGCAACTATATGCACGGATTAGGCTTTAATATCCCACTAAAAAAATGGATAAAACTTTAAAACGTCTCAAGTTAATATATTCTAAACTAAAAAACTTCTAAAATAAACTATACACGATATATACACAATGGCAAAGCAAGAAAAAAAATATGTAGAAACTCCCTTAATGATGCAATATTATGACATTAAGGCAAAACACCCTGATTCTATATTACTTTTTAGAGTTGGTGACTTTTATGAGACTTTCGGTGAAGATGCCATTAAAGCGAGTGGCATTTTAGGCATCACATTAACACGTCGTGCCAACGGTGTAGCAAGCTATGTCGAGCTTGCAGGCTTTCCATATCATTCTTTAGACACTTACTTACCAAAACTTGTAAAGGCTGGTGAACGTGTTGCTATTTGTGAACAGTTAGAAGACCCTAAAAAGACAAAAAAAATCGTTAAACGTGGTGTAACCGAACTTATCACACCAGGTGTTACATATAACGACAACACAATTTCATATAATGAAGACAACTGGCTAGCTTGTGTATATTTCGGCAAAAAAGAAGTAGGTGTGGCATTTCTGGACATTACAACAGGACAGTTTAGATGCGCAGAAGGCTCTGCAGACTTCATCGAGAAGCTACTTTCTAACTATAAGCCTAAAGAGGTGTTGTTTCAAAGGGGGTGCAAAGAACAATTTGAGAACATTTTTGGTCGTGGATACTATCTTTACCACCTAGAACAGTGGATTTTCTCTGAAACATCTGCCGTTGACAAACTTTTAAAGCAATTTGGCGTGTCGTCACTAAAGGGTTTCGGTATCGAATCTCTAAAAAGTGCATTAACAGCAGCTGGAGCTATACTTTATTACCTAGAATTTACAGAACATAACAGAACCGCACATCTACAAAACATTAGCCGCATTGAAGAGTCTAAAAATGTGTGGCTAGACAAGTTCTCATTGCGCAATTTAGAGCTTATAACACCTACTGTAGAGAACGGTGCTACTCTATTAAAGACATTAGACCATACGAAATCACCTATGGGAGCTAGAAACCTACGTCGTTGGATTTCTGCACCTATAAAAGACCGAAAAGAAATAGAAAATCGCCACAATGTTGTCGAATTTTTCATAAATAACAAACTTGTAACCACAGAATTACAAGACATGTTATCAGAAATTGGCGATATAGAAAGAATTATCTCAAAAGTCGCTACTGCACGTATAAACCCTCGTGAATTTGTACAACTAAAACGCTCTTTAAGAGCTGTAGAACGCATAAAAGCTAAATATAACACCTTAGAACAGCCTTTCATCGGTTGGGCAAAAAAACTTGGAGACTTTCAAACTCTTATTGAGATTATTGACACGACTATACTTGAAGAACCTGCAACACTTATACAAAAAGGCGGCGTTATAGCCTCTGGGGTGTCTGCTGAATTAGATTCTTTACGTAAAATTTCACTTGGCGGCAAAGAATATCTAACAACGATAGTAAAACGAGAAAGCGAACGAACAGGCATACCTTCTCTTAAAATATCATATAATAACGTATTTGGATACTACATCGAAGTAAGAAACACACACAAAGACAAAGTTCCAGAAGAATGGGTACGAAAACAGACTCTTGCAAATGCAGAAAGGTATATCACATCAGAATTAAAAGAGTATGAAGAGAAAATTCTTGGAGCAGAAGATAAAATTCTTGCTTTAGAAGCTAACATTTACGAAAAGCTTATAGAACACGTGTCAAAATACATTTCAAAAGTGCAAAATTGTGCTTATGAAATTGGTGTTATTGACACTCTACAATCTTTCTCTGCGATTTCTTGTGCACGTAAATATTGCAGACCTCAAATGAGTGACGATAACATACTAGACATCAAAAATGGCCGTCATGCCGTTATCGAAAGTCTTATGAAAGTCGGTGAAAGCTATATACCTAACGATGTTTACCTTGACAATAGTGAACAACAAATCATTATTATCACAGGACCTAATATGAGTGGTAAATCGGCATTACTTCGTCAAACTGCACTTATTGTTTTAATGGCACAGATGGGATGTTTTGTCCCAGCAGACAGTGCTAAGATAGGAATTGTTGATAAAGTATTCACTCGTGTAGGTGCATCTGACAACATATCACAGGGAGAGTCTACTTTTATGGTAGAGATGTTAGAAACTGCTAATATTTTAAATAATGCCACAGAAAAATCGCTTGTTTTATTAGACGAAATTGGTCGTGGAACAAGCACTTATGATGGCATTTCTATAGCGTGGGCGATTGTAGAATATCTGCACCAAAACGCTAAAAGTAAGGCTAAAACTCTATTTGCAACACACTACCATGAGCTTAACGACATGGAAAGTATATATTGTGGCGTTAAAAATTATAACGTACAAGTAAAAGAACAAAATAACAGAATTATTTTCTTACGAAAGCTTGTGCGTGGAGGCACAGAACACTCTTTTGGTATTCATGTAGCAAGGATGGCAGCTATGCCTAAGTCTGTCGTTGAGCGTGCCTCAGAGATTTTAGTTTTACTAGAACAAAAAAACAGACAATCTGCTCAAACAGGTGAAAACACAACAAAAAGTGTAGATTTAGAGAAATTTACAGAGTATAAAGGTTGTGAAAAGTATGAAGATGGCACTCAACTATCTCTTTTTGCACTTGACGATCCTATGTTATATCAAGTTCGAGACAAAATTAAAGCCGTAGACATTGACACTATGCGCCCAATTGATGCCCTAAACCTACTAACTGACCTTAAAAACTTACTAGGAATATAGGATGCACGGAGGGAGGAATAGCCTCTTTTATTAGATCATATAATCTAATAATGGGGACGATGTCCCTTCTTGATTTTTAGCTTAAATGTTTGGTTTTTAGCGTAAAGAAGCGACCTGGCGCAAAGTTTTTTTCTACTTTTTTCAAAAAAAGTAGAAAAGAAAAAAAATCACAGCTCTTCCGAGCTGTCAGCCGACTGCGCAAGCAGAGCTTGCTTCTTTAGTCGAGTCGGCTGAACTATGCAGATACAGAATTGGGCTGTCTTAACGCCAGACAGGCGGGGTCAAAGACCCATTTATTAGACTATTCATAGTCTAACATATAGTGTAATCCAACACTATGATCCATCTCCTTAGCCTGTTTAATTATCAAATAACCAACAGCTATCATATTTCTTAGCTCACATAAAGGTTTAGAAAGTGTAGATATTTTATATAGCTCTTCAGTTTCTGTAAAAATGATTTCCATACGTCTGAAAGCTCTTTCTAAACGAATTTTTGAACGTACAATACCTACATAGTTGCTCATAATCTGTTGCATTTCTTTGTAAGATTGAGTAATCAACACCATCTCTTCAGGGTGTGACGTTCCCTCATAATCCCAATCAGGAATTTGAGTTTCATTTTCAATAGAATCTAAACGTTTCAAAGAATATTGTGCAGCTCTTTCAGCATAAACTACTGCTTCTGTCAAAGAATTAGACGCTAGGCGGTTTGCACCATGTAACCCCGTAGAAGAAACTTCACCAATAGCATAAAGTCTATTAATAGAAGTCTGAGAGTTAAGGTCTACTTTTACACCTCCACAAGAATAATGCGCCGCAGGAACTATAGGAATCATATCCTTAGTGATGTCTATTCCCAGCTGTAAACATTTCGAATAAATAAGTGGGAAATGGTCTTTCACAGACTCTGCATCTTTGTGAGTAACGTCAAGAAATAGGTAGTCGTCACCCGATGCTTTAAGTTCATTGTCTATAGAACGTGCAACAATATCACGTGGTGCTAAAGAGCCCATTTTGTGATATTTATGCATAAATTCTTTACCGTCTCTAGTTTTAAGAACCGCACCAAAACCACGTAGTGCCTCAGAAATCAAAAATGAAGGTCTCTCAGCAGGATTATATAATGATGTAGGGTGAAACTGGATAAATTCCATGTTGTCAATCACACCTTTTGCACGGTGTACCATCGCTACCCCATCACCTGTTGCAACTTCTGGATTTGTCGTTGCCTGATAAACATTACCTACACCGCCAGCAGCAAGAATTGTGATTTTTGATGTTATCGTAAACACATGTTGTGTAGCTAAGTCAAGCACATAAGCTCCAAAACATGTTGTGTGCTTACTACTTTTTGTAATTAGCTCACCTTTGTGGTGTTGAGTAAGCAAATCTACGGCAAAATGCTCTTCAAGAAGTTCTATATTAGGATGGTTTACTACTTTTTCAACTAACGCACGTTGAATTTCGCTACCTGTGCTGTCTTTATGGTGCAAGATACGGTGTTCAGTGTGTCCTCCCTCACGTGCTAAATCATAAGTGTCTCCGTTTTTGTCAAAGTTAACACCCCAGTCGATAAGTTGTTGAATTTGCTTAGGCGCATTTTCGACAACTAGCTTAATCGCTGCGTGATCTCCTTGATTAGAGCCACACATTATCGTATCATTAATATGTTTTTTAAAATTGTCAGGCGCATAAGTCACCGAAGCGATGCCACCTTGAGCCTTTTGCGTGTTTGTGTCTGAAATATTGCTTTTTGTGACAATAATTACCGACGCTTTTTCGGCTACTTTAAGTGCGCAGCTTAATCCCGCTACACCAGAACCTATAATAAGGTAGTCACAAGATTTATTCATTGTTTTACTATTTACATACTGATAACTAGAGCGTAGAGGGGCTAATGACCTAGCCTATGGACACTCAAAACATCAGCAAAAATATATATAATTTTCTAAAAATAAGATTATTTAGAATTATTTTTCATATCTTTGCGCAAGATTTTTGTTATCTACTGAAACACTGCAACTTACAAATCATTATATAAAACAAATAAAATAGTTGTAATTTAAACCTTATACTTAAATTTCACTTTAAATTACAACAGAATACTTAATACTAATTTAAACATTATGTCTTACAATTTATTAAAAGGTAAAAAAGGTATCATTTTCGGTGCTTTAAATGAAAGTTCAATAGCGTGGAAGATTGCTGAATTAGCTGTAGCTGAAGGTGCTGAGATTGTTCTTACAAATATGGCAGTTTCTATCCGTATGGGTACAATGAAACAACTTGCTGAAAAATGTAACGCTTTAGTTATCCCTGCTGATGCAACTTCTGTAGAAGATTTAGAAAACCTTTTTGATAAAACAATGGAACATTTCGGT
>JAWXTO010000101.1:0-6473 GCA_044433545.1 Rikenellaceae bacterium | reverse complement strand
GTCGTGCTGATAATGAATATTTAGCACGTGTTGTAGAGGCGGTTATTAAAGCTGGTGCTACAGTCATCAATATTCCTGACACTACAGGTTATTGTCTTCCTCATCAATATGGCGCAAAAATCAAATATTTGATAGATAACGTATCAAATGTCGATAAAGCGATTCTTGCGACTCACTGTCACAATGATTTAGGTATGGCAACAGCCAATTCTTTAGCTGGTGTGATTAATGGTGCTCGTCAAGTTGAGGTTACAATTAACGGTATTGGCGAACGTGCTGGTAACACATCTTTAGAAGAGGTTGTTATGGCGTTACGTTGCCATAAAGGGCTTGGTATAGACACCAATATCGTATCAAATAAGATAATTTCAACAAGTAGATTAGTGTCTTCTTTAATGAACATGCCTGTTCAAGCAAATAAGGCAATTGTTGGTCGTAATGCGTTTGCTCACTCATCAGGTATTCACCAAGATGGCTTCTTGAAAAATCGTGAGACTTATGAAATTATTGACCCTAAAGATGTTGGTGTTGAGGAGTCTTCAATTGAGCTAACTGCTCGTTCTGGACGTGCTGCATTAAGCCACAGACTTGACTTGTTAGGTTTTAAACTTGAGCAAAGTCAATTAGACCAAGTTTATGAAGATTTCTTGTTGCTTGCTGACAAAAAGAAAAGCATACGTGATGAAGATTTGTTAGTTTTGTTAGGCAGCACTGCAAAAACAGATAGAGAAACAAAAAAAATAAAACTAAAAAGCCTACAAGTGGTTTCGGGAACTGTGCTTCCAACAGCAGCTATAGTTCTTGAGATTTCGGGTGTAGAGTACACTGCTACGGACACAGGTAACGGGCCTTTAGATGCTGCAATTAATGCTCTAAAACAAATTGTTAACAAACAAATTACGCTTCAAGAATTCTTGTTACAAGCGCTTACAAAAGGCAGTAACGATGTGGGTAAAGTTCATGTTCAGGTTTCTGTAGGTGAAAATATTGCTCATGGTTTCGCAGCAAATACAGACATGTTAAGAGCTGCTATAGAAGCATATTTAGATGCTATCAACAAATTAATTTAAGGGGACTTCTAATATTCCCCAAAATACTTTTCCGCTACTACTCATCCCTTTTGCTTTTAGCCAAAATCGGTGGTAGGGGTCACTACAACCCACTTTGCCTAAAAGCAAAATGGATAAATATTAACGAAAAATTAAAATCGGGGAATTATTAGAAGTCCCCTTAACAATTAAAAGATTTCAATTTTGACACTATTTGATAAAGTTTGGAATGCACACACCGTTAAAACTATTGATGGTGGTCGTTCAGTTCTATTTATAGACAGACATTATATTCACGAAGTTACATCACCTGTTGCTTTTTCAGGGATAAAAAATAGAGGTTTAGAAATTTTTAGACCTTCACAAACAATAGCAACTGCTGACCACAACGTACCAACAAAAAATCAGCATTTGCCTATAGAAGATGCAGAGTCTCGTCTTCAACTTTCAATGCTAAAAGAGAATTGTGAAGAGCACAACTTAACATTTTATGGTCTAGGTCACCCACGTCAAGGTATCGTACACGTCGTAGGTCCAGAATTAGGGTTTACACTACCTGGTATGACTATCGTATGTGGTGATTCTCACACTTCAACACACGGAGCTTTTGGATCTGTAGCTTTTGGTATCGGAACTTCTGAGGTAGAGATGGTTTTCGCATCACAATCTATCCTTCAGCCTAAGCCAAAAACTATGCTTATTAAAGTTGACGGAGAGTTAAATCCTTTTGTTGAAGCTAAAGACATCATTTTATATATAATTTCAAAAATATCTGCTTCGGGAGGTACAGGACACTTTATCGAATTTGCAGGTAGTGCAATTCGTTCGCTGTCTATGGAGGGTCGTATGACTCTATGTAATATGAGTATCGAATGTGGTGCTCGTGGTGGTATGATAGCACCTGATGAAACAGTGTTTGAATATGTTAAGAGCCGTCCAGAAGCGCCAAAAGGTGAAGAGTGGGACAAAGCTTTAGCATACTGGAAAACATTATACTCTGATTCAGACGCTAAGTTTGATACAGTTCACACTTTTGATGCAAAAGACATATTCCCTCAAGTGACTTACGGCACAAACCCTGGTATGGGAATGGCAGTAACAGCTACAGTGCCTACAAGTGAGAATCTTAGCGGAAGCGACAAGGTTTCTTTCAGTAAAGCACTAGAATATATGGGCTTTAATGAGGGTGAAAAGCTTGAAGGTAAGCCTGTTGACTATGTTTTCGTGGGAAGTTGTACAAACGGACGTATCGAAGATTTTAGAAAATTTGCTTCTATCATAAAAGGTCGCCAAAAAGCAGAAAATGTGATTGTTTGGCTAGTTCCAGGCAGTAAAACTGTTGAAAAACAAGCTTATGAAGAAGGTCTGGTAGACATTTTTAATGCTGCAGGTTTTGAGTTCCGTGAGCCAGGCTGTTCGGCTTGTTTAGCGATGAATTCTGACAAAATTCCTTCAGGAAAATATTGTCTTTCTACTTCAAATCGTAACTTTGAAGGTCGTCAAGGTCAAGGAGCACGCACTTTATTATGTGGTGTGGCAGTAGCGGCTTCGGCAGCAGTTACAGGAGTAATTACAGATCCTACAAAATTGTAAAATACTTAAAATTACACAAAAATGTCTATTCCTAAATTTTCAAATATCGTATCATCTGTTCAACCGATAAATATCGAAAACATAGATACAGACCAGATTATTCCTGCACGTTTCTTAAAAGCGATTGAGCGTAAAGGGTTCGGAGACAATCTTTTCCGTGATTGGAGATATGATTCTAATGGAGAAGTGATTGCAGATTTTCCATTAAACGATTCTCGTTATAGTGGTGATATACTTGTTGCTGCTAAGAATTTTGGTTGTGGTTCTTCTCGTGAACATGCTGCATGGGCCATCTTTGATTATGGATTCAAAGTTGTTGTTTCAAGCTTTTTCGCTGATATTTTCAAAAATAACGCACTAAATAATGGCTTGCTTCCTATCACTGTTAGTGAAGACTTTTTAGCAGAGATTTTTAGTGAAGTTGAAAAAGACAATAGCGCAAAAGTTGCTGTAGACTTAGAAAAACAAACAATAGAAATCGTTAGTACAGGCACAAAAGCTAGCTTTGATATTGACGGATACAAAAAAGAATGTTTACAAATGGGTTATGACGATGTAGATTATCTTGTTTCATTAAGAAGCGAAATTGCATCAAAATTTTAATACATATAATTACTAAACTTACATAGAAGTTCTAAGAAATGGAAAAAAATATCGCATTATTGCCAGGTGATGGCATTGGTCCAGAGATTGTCGCTGAAGCTGTAAAAGTCTTGGATGCAGTTGCAACAAAATATTCTCATAAATTTAACTATACAAGTGCAAATGTAGGTGCTGTAGCCATTGACGAATGTGGAGAACCTTATCCTGACGCTACTCACAAAGTGTGTCAAGAAAGCGACGCTATTCTTTTTGGTGCTATTGGTGACCCTCGTTTTGATAATAACCCTGCTGCTAAGGTGCGCCCAGAGCAAGGCTTATTAAAAATGCGTAAGGCTCTAGGTTTATACGCTAATTTACGTCCACTAGTGATGTTTGATTCGTTAATTGAGCGTTCTCCACTGAAAAGTGACAGAATCAAAGGCGTAGATTTTGTGTGTGTACGAGAACTTACAGGTGGCATCTATTTTGGCCGTCCTCAAGGCCGTACAGAAGATGGAACAGTAGCTTATGACAGCTGTGTTTATTCTGTAGAAGAGATAGATAGAATCTTAAAACTTGCTTTTGAGAAGGCTATGACTCGCCGTAAACTGCTTACTGTAGTTGACAAGGCTAATGTGCTTGCAACATCTCGTTTATGGAGAGAATGTGCTAAAAAAATGGCTCCAGAATACCCAGAGGTGACCGTAGAATATATGTTTGTTGATAATGCAGCTATGCAAATCATTCAACGCCCTGCGGCATTTGACGTTATCGTTACAGAAAACATGTTTGGTGACATTTTAACTGACGAAGCTAGTGTTATTAGCGGTTCTTTAGGTCTTTTACCATCTGCTAGTGTTGGTTCTAAAGTTGCATTATTTGAGCCAATTCACGGTTCTTATCCACAAGCTAAGGGTAAAAACATTGCGAACCCTATGGCGACAATTTTATCAGCTGCAATGATGTTAGAGCATTTAGGAATGGCTGAAGAATCAGAAGCTATAGTTAAAGCTGTAAATTCTGCTATTGAAAGTGGTGTAGTTACAGAAGATTTATGTGAAGGTTCACAAAAAGCATACTCTACAACTGAAATTGGCGATTACGTAGCGCAAAATATTTAATAATAAGTTATAAAAAACTTCGCAGAGCTAATGTTCTGCGAAGTTTTCTATTAACACTCAAAGTGTCAGTGTTTAATTCTCTTTTATAACACTTTTTTTGAGAAATTATGTTGTAGAATTTCAATATATTATGGAGAATTTGTAAAAAAAACTTCATTTCAAATTTGGAAATAAAGAATTTTTGCCCTACCTTTGCATTGCAATTAAGAGGAACACCTCATAAAAGCAAATAACCACGGTGTGGTAGTTCAGCTGGTTAGAATACCTGCCTGTCACGCAGGGGGTCGCGGGTTCGAGTCCCGTCCATACCGCTAGGAACCTGAACCTTAATCAGGCAATCCAATCGTTAAAACCTTCAATATTAAGTTATTGGAGGTTTTTTCTTTTTTAGTTTTGTCGCTCGCAAACGACAAACTTATGACAAAAAACGACAAAGTTTCGCATCTTAAAAGTAACCTATTTTCTATTTCACTAATAGGTTACCAATATTTCAATAAACAGGTTACCAGAAATGATGTAAATCATTGTTATTCTTTCTGTTGTATGGTATTATGTCGCTCAGAGGCGACAAACTTATGACAAAAAGCGACAATTTTGCCAAGTTGAGGAAACTATACTACTTGTAAATTTTTAAATAGTTTAATTTGTACATTAAAGTTTAAGGAGTATGAGAAGATCAACATTTAAAGTGGCATTCTTTCTAAAGAGAACAGCACTAAAAAAGAGTGGCAAAATGCCAATTGTAGCCAGAGTTTCTATAAATGCTAAACGGGCACACTTTAGCACTAAGCTAGAGATTAACCCTGAGCAGTGGAACGTAAATCAAGGCAAAGCAAGTGGACGAACTTTTGAATCTAATAGTATCAATGCGGTACTTCAAGAGATAAAGGTATCATTGACCAACATCTATCATGACCTAAAAGCACACAATAGTGATGTCAGTGCAGAAAAGGTGAAGAATATATTTCTTGGAGAGGACGAGACAAACGTTACTCTACTATATCTATTTAACAAGCATAACGATGATATGCAGAAGTTGGTTGGTATAGATACAACACTCACTACATATAAAAAGTACAAGTTAGCAGCTAGACGTATTGAGGAGTTTCTAAAGTGCCGATATAATCTATCAGATATATTTTTAAGTGAACTTAGCTACAACTTCATTAAAGATTATGAACTATTCTTACGAGTAAATTGCAAGCTGAGTAATAATGTAGCTGCTAAGATGATAATGTATCTAAAGAAGATTGTCACAATAGCATTTAACAATGGTCAAGTGGCATCTAACCCCTTTGCCAACTTTCACATGAAACAAGTTAAGGTCGATAGAGGCTTTCTAACCGAAGAGGAGTTAGCTACGATTATGACAAAGAGGATAGATATTGAGCGACTCGATCAGCTTAGAGATATATTTCTCTTCTGCTGCTGGACTGGCTTGTCATATATTGACATCAAACAACTAACTAAAGATAAATTACGTAAAACCTCTGATGGCAACTCATGGATATGCACCAATCGTCAAAAGACAGGTGCTAAGATAGATATTCTACTTTTAGATATACCTAAAAAGATCATCTCTAAATACGAACATCTTACAGAATCTAAATATCTTCTACCTGTATTAAGCAACCAAAAATGCAACTCCTATCTCAAAGAATTAGCAGATATTTGTGGTATAGACAAGAATCTGACATTCCACATGAGGAGTCATATCGCAAATCATTACACGCTTAAAATCAACGTGTTACAACTACTGCTTGCATAACTGCTAACGATTTAGGAACGAGCGAAGTACTTTATATTGCTATATATTACATCGTATCAATGAGTACTTATATCGACTGCAAATATAGAGCTATTTTTTGTTTTCTGCAAGTTGTAAAAATATAAATTCACTTTACTACAATCGTCACTACAAATATATTAAGCGAGTTAGCGATATTTATGGTCTAAGTGGTTTTTGTATATCGAATGGCGTATCTCCTTTTTTATACCATTAAATCTCAATATTATCACTATGACCTTTTCAGACATCAAATAAAGATGGTTGATTATTATTTATACATTTAGTATCCGTGTTTTTACTTTTTGACTTCCTTCGTGTAGTTTTTTTCAACTCCTTCTT
>JAWXTO010000100.1:0-6484 GCA_044433545.1 Rikenellaceae bacterium | reverse complement strand
AGGACCTGATAATTTCTCTTGAGAATTACGATAAAGATTTGTGTCATCTGCCGCTAAACGCTCGTCAAAGGTTTTTGTCAAATCACTGTTTTGTTGAGTTTCTGTATTGCTTTTTGTAGGCTGTTGAACAGGAGTTGTTGTTTTCTGTTCAGAAGTTTTTTGTTCTTTATTTGTCACTATTTGTTGTTTTACCTCTTTTTTAGGGTTTGTATCTTCTGTTTTCTTAAATTCTGAAGTGTTTACAGGCTTTGTTACGTTCTGTGCTTGTGTTGTTTCTTCAGACTTTATGACTTTGTTTGAATTTTGCTCTTTTGGAGCAGAATTATTTGTTTTTTTATGATTTTTATTATCTGGCAACTCAATTTTTCCTAAGATCTTTGGACCTTTAAGGTTCGAAGAAGATGTTGCACTTTCAGTTTTTAAGGTATTGTCCTTAATTAGTAGTTCTTGTACATCTTTTGCTTTCTCAACAGTCTCAGTTTCTTTTTTGACATCAATATCTTTTAAAGATACAGATTCATTTGCACTTTTAATTTTAGCTTTTATGTTAACTTTCGCAACGTTGTCAGATTTGCCAAATTCTTTAACCAAAATAGCATAAGTTGAGTTATCAATAGCCGTACTTGGACCATTGTGAGCGATGTTTTTCTTTTCCAGAAAATCAATAATAGTGGCTGTACCTACATTTAACTGTTTTGCAACACCATTAAGTCTTATTTTTTTTTCATTTGCCATATTTACCTTTCTTTCTCGTTTTTCGGCAGTTGGGCGTAAGCCCTATTATTATTAATTTAAACCTCTTATGCAATAATTGTTTTTATTATTGCTCCTTCTCTTCAGTGCCGTATAGCTCTTCTTGAATAACTTTGAAAAGATCTTCAATAGTTTCAGTTTCAAGGTCTGCACGTTCAGCAAGGTCTTCGATTGAATATCTTAGTACGTTTTGAGCAGTTTCGCATCCTACTTTTGCAAGTTGTTCTATAACCCATGGTTCGATTTCGTCTTCAAACTCTGTTAAGTACAAGTCATCTTCTTCTTCGATTTCTATGTCGTCTCTGTAGATGTCTATTTGATAGTCTGTTAACTTAGACGCTAGTTTGATGTTGCTACCATTTTTACCAATTGCAATAGAAACTTCTGAAGGGTTGATGAACACACGAATATATTTTTTGTCTTCGTCAATTTCTATATCAGAAATTTTTGCTGGACTTAATGCTCTTGTTATTAATAGGCTAAGGTTTGAAGTATAGTTGATTACATCTATGCTTTCATTTCTTAGTTCTCTTACAATTGTACGAATACGTGCTCCGTTTACACCAACACATGCTCCAACAGGGTCAATTCTCTCGTCAAAAGTTTCAACTGCCACTTTTGCTCTGTCACCTGGCATACGAACGATTTTTTTGATAGTGATAATTCCGTCATAAATCTCTGGAATTTCAATCTCGAACAATCTTTCAAGGAATTGTGGTGCTGTACGAGATAAGTTGATGATAGGGTTGTTGTTACGCATATCAACACTGAAAACAATCGCACGTATAGCATCACCTTTTCTGAAATAGTCAGAAGGAATTTGTTGATCTTTTGGTAAAACTAAGTCATTGCCTTCTTCATCACGAACGACGATTTCTTTTTTCCATACTTGGTAAACTTCGCCATTAATGATTTCTCCGATTCTATCTTTGTAAGCGTTATAAAGGTTTGCTTTTTCAAGATCCATGATGCGAGCTGCAAGATTTTGACGTAATGAAAGAACTGAACGTCGTCCAAAAGAGCTCAATTTAATTTCTTCAGCAACTTCTTCACCAATTTCAAATGTGTTGTCTATCAATTTTGCTTCAGAAAGTGTGATTTCTAGATTGTCATCTTCAATCATTTCGTCTTCTACAACTGTTCTGTTACGCCAAATCTCTAAATCGCCTTTTTCAGGGTTGATTATAATGTCAAAATTCTCGTCAGTTTCATAAGTTTTGATTAGCATATTACGAAAAACATCCTCAAGAACGCTCAACATTGTTGCTTTATCAATATCTTTTAATTTTCCGAACTCACTAAATGTACTTATAAGATTTAAACTATCCATCTTGTAATTTATCTATATTTTTATTATTAATTTCGTTGATTTAACATCTGTGATGTTGATTTCTTTTGTTACTTCTACCTCTACTTTACGTTTTTTACCCTCTACAACTTGTTTTTCTGTATAGGTAAGAGTCATTATGCCGTCATTAAACGATGATAATAAGCCTTTCACCTTGTCTCCACCATTTGTTAACACTTCAACTTCTCTGCCAATGTTTTTAATGTATTGAGCTTCAACAACAAAAGGTTCACTAATTGATTGAGAGCCAACTGTAAGTTCAAAATCTTGTTCTTCACGGTCAAATTTTGATTCTATGAAGCGGCTTAACTCGATACATTTGTCAATCGCTACACCTGTCATAGAGTCAATTGTAACATCTATAACAAATTGAGGAGATATTTTAATGTCAACTAAAAAATAGTCGTTTTCTGAAATATGCTCTTCAATAATTGAAGTAATTAATTCTTTTGTTATCATATTTTCTGTAAATAAAGCTTTTACAAATTGTAAAATAGCTGTAATATGTTCTTGTTTTAGTAAATTTTCACCTTTTTAAAGTATGTTAAATAGTTGAAAATTAACTTGTTAAATGCATGTAGTATGTGATCTCCTAAAAAAATAAGGGGACTTCCGCCCCCTTATCCCCTCCTATTTCGATACAAATATAGTAAAATAAATTATATAATCATACAAATTGATTAAAATAATTAATCAACGTTTTCATCTTTTTTAGAAAAGTTATAAGGTTTTATGACTCCACGTTTAGAAGATCTTACGAAATTAATAATCATATCTCTTTCAACACATTGAGCGATTTCCTCTTCAATTTTGTCACAAGCGACAGAATAATTCAAATTACTTTGGAATAATAATCTAAATGATTCTTGAATTATAGAGATAGTTTCGTTAGAGAAATTTCTTCGTCTTAAACCTATAAAGTTAGCCCCTACAAATGATAGTGGAGTGTGTGCAGCTTTTACAAAAGGAGGAATGTCTTTACTCACAAGTGAGCCACCTGACACCATTGCATGTTCGCCAATTTTTACAAATTGATGTACAGCTGAATGACCTCCAAGAATTGCCCAATCGCCGACTTCTACTTCTCCAGCTAGAGATACGTTATTTACTAGAATTACGTAGTCTCCAACGATACAGTCGTGAGCAATATGTGCATAAGCCATAACTAGACAGTTGTTGCCAACTATAGTTTTACCTTTTGCAGCAGAGCCTCTATTTATCGTAGCGCATTCTCTAATTGTTGTATTGTCACCAATTTCAACAGTTGAATATTCACCCTTAAACTTTAGGTCTTGTGGTACACCTCCTACGACAGCACCAGAATGAATTTTACATCCTTTTCCTAAACGAGTTCCTTCAAGCACAACAGCGTGCGAAGAAATGTAGCTATTGTCACCTATTATGGTGTCGCCAGCAACAAATGCAAAAGGTTCTATCGTTACGTTTTCGCCAATTTTAGCGTCTTCATGTACGTAAGCTAGGTTGTGAATCATATATTTTTATTTTAAAAGTAAAAAATAAGAAACATTTCATGTTTTAAGTTCAGTATTAGAACTTTTAGTATTGTGTTTCTTAAATATTTATAGTGTTTTGACTTATTATTAAAGTCTTTTACATACTATTTGTTTTTTGCAATTTGAGCCATTAAAACAGCTTCAACTGCTAAAGAGTCACCAATAAATGCTTTAGCATTCATTAATACGATACCTCTTCTGATAGGTTCAGCTAGTTCTAAGATGAACATAATTGTGTCACCAGGAACGATTTTTCTTTTGAACTTCACACCGTCAATTTTCATGAAGTATGTCGAATATTTCTTAGGTTCTTCAACTTGACTTAGTGCAAGTATACCTCCACATTGTGCCATAGCTTCAAGTGATAACACACCAGGCATTACAGGTTCTTCAGGGAAGTGACCAACGAAGAAAGGTTCGTTCATTGTTACATTCTTGATACCAACAACGCTATCTTTATCTATGTGGATAATTTTATCAACAAGTAAAAATGGTGGGCGGTGAGGAAGAATATCTCTGATTCCGTTTATGTCAATAACAGGTGCTACGTTAACATCATATTTGTATTTAGGCTTCACTGAATCAGCTTTTATAGCTTTTTGTATCATTTTTGCAAATTCAGTATTTGCAAAGTGACCAGGACGTGTTGCAACGATACGACCTTTAATACGGCGGCCAATTAAAGCTAAATCTCCAACTAAATCAAGTAATTTGTGACGTGCTATTTCATTTTCAAAACGAAGTTCAAGGTTGTTTAAGTATCCACTATTTTCAACTTTTATGTCGTGTCTGTTGAAAACTTCATTGATTTTAGCAAGTTCTTCTGCTGAAGGAGTGTTTTCTACAATAACAATTGCATTGTCTAAATCGCCACCTTTTATTAAATTGTTGTCAATTAAAGGTTTAATTTCGTGTAAAAATACAAAAGTTCTGCAAGAAGTTATTTTAGATTCTACAAAATCTTCTATGCTAGATACTGAAGCATATTGTTTACCTACGATTTTTGAATTAAAATCAATTTTTACATCGCAATTCCACTCATCGTCTGGATAAGCAACAATTTCGATTCCTTTTTCTTTTAATTCATATTTTAGTTTTGAAGAAATTTCATAATAAACACGATCAGCATCTTGTTCAGAAGTGCCAATTGCTTCGATTTTTTCAACAAATTCACGTGCAGATCCATCCATAATAGGAACTTCTGGTGCATCTATTTCGATTAGCGCATTGTCAACTCCACAGCCAAAAAGAGCAGCCATTAAGTGCTCAATTGTTGATACTTTTGCGTCTTTTTTAGCAATTGTAGTTCCTCTTGATGTGTCAACGACATTTTCAGCTAAAGCTGCTATAACAGGTTTGTCTTCAATATCAACACGTTGAAATTTGATTCCGAAATTTGATTCTGCAGGCTTAATAACAATGTTTACATTCAGCCCAGAATGTAGACCTTTTCCGCAGAAAGAAAGGTCACTTGCGATTGTTCTTTGTTTATCAGACATAGAATAAAATTTGTTTACAAAAAAATACTTGGCTGCAAAGATAATGATTTTTATCGAAATTGCAAAAAAATACAATCTAAATGAGCTTAATATGCAAATAGTTAATTTAGGGAGAACCTAGAACTCCCCTTTATTTTTTGTTTACAAATGCAGTGATAGCATCGGCAACTCTTTCACCATCTACGGCAGCTGATATGATGCCACCTGCATAACCTGCGCCCTCACCAGCTGGATATAAACCTTCAATTTGAGGGTGACAAAGACTTTCTTTGTCTCTTGGTATTCTCACAGGCGATGATGTACGGCTTTCGACACCTAAAATCATTGCTTCATTGCTTACGAAGCCTTTCATTTTTTCGTTAAAAGCTTTAAAACCTTCACGAAGTGAATATCCCATAAATGCTGGTAACCAATCGTTCATGTTTGAAATTTCTGCACCAGGGTGATATGATGTTTTAGGTAAAGATTTAGATAATTTGTTTTCTACAAAGTCATTTAGACGTTGACCTGGGACAATAGATGCGCCCCCGCCGTTCTCAAAGGCCAATAGTTCAAATTGTTTTTGGTATTCTAATCCTGCAAGAACTCCATGCTTATCAATAAGGTGAGCATAATCTTCTTGGCGAATTTCTGTAACAATTCCAGAGTTTGCAAACAGTGAATTTCTACCTGAAGGCGACATCCCGTTTACGACACTTTGGTTAAAGTCTGTTTGTGAAGGTACAATAAAGCCACCTGGACACATACAAAATGAATATACGCCACGATTTCTAATTTGTGCAACTAGAGAATATGTAGCAGCTGGAAGATAATCGTCTTTTACTTTATGATATTGAATGTGATTAATTGTACGCTGAGGGTGCTCTACACGTACTCCCATAGCGAAATTTTTCGCCTCTAATGCTACTCCTTTTTTGTGAAGAAGCTCATAAATGTCACGAGCAGAATGTCCTGTAGCCAAAATTGTAGCCGCAGCTAATATCTTGTCGCCATTTTGGTCAATAACACCTTTAATTGAGTTGTTTTCAATTATGAAGTCAGTGACTTTGTTCTCTAACATGAATATGCCGCCTGCATCAAGGATAGTTTTGCGAATAGCTGCAATAACTAAAGGCAATTTGTCTGTTCCTATGTGTGGGTGAGCGTCGTACAATATGTCCTCTTTAGCTCCGTGGTGATGGAAAATCTCTAAAGCACGTTTGTGGTTGCCTCTTTTCTTAGAACGAGTAAACAGTTTTCCGTCAGAGTAAGTTCCTGCACCCCCTTCACCGAAACAATAGTTTGAGTCAGGGTTTACGTCAAGGTTTCTATTTAAAGCGGCAATGTCACGTTTTCTTAGAGAAACATCTTTACCTCTTTCGATAACGATA
>JAWXTO010000099.1:0-6495 GCA_044433545.1 Rikenellaceae bacterium | reverse complement strand
AGGATGTTTCGTCTTCGTTAAGCTTTAAGTTTTTGATAGGAAGGTGTTGTGCATCGAAAGGGTCTTGCACAGCAAGTGTAATTTCTGATGCTAATTCGTCAAGGTCAAAAATTTGTTGTTTTGCGCCTGTTGTGCCATCAACAATATACCATGTTTTGCCTTTTGTAGTAGAATATTCATACCAGAACTTGTTAGAACTTTTGAAAAAATGAGGGTCTACACTTTGTGAAAAGACCATTTTTTCAACTTTTGCAGGTGAAAAACGCTCTGCAAGGTCATAATTAGCTTTGTTTATCGCCTCTTGTGCGAAACTGCTAAAAAATAGCGAAATTGAAAGGGTAAAAAGTAAGATTTTTTTCATATTTGTATAAATTAGATTTTTTCAATGTTTGGATTGGGGTAATATAGGGGAATTCTAATTTCTCCCTAAAATACTTTTCGGTCACTAACCGCCTCTTTTCGATTTTACAAAATAGGCAGTAGGAACCACTACAACCAGCTTTTGTAAAAATAAAAATAGGCAATTATTAATCAAAAATTAAAATCAGGGAGAAAATAGAACTCCCCTATAATTTTCAAAGATACTTGTTTTTTTTTATTTTATTCTACCTTTGCACAATATTAGTGGAAATCTTGATGAAATTTGTTATGGAAAATTGTGTTGTGAAACCAAAACTGTGGACTAAAAACTTATGCTTTATATCTATTGCAGTGTTTTTTATGTTTAATGCTTTTTATATGTTGATGCCTATTATTGCGATGTATGTCGTGGATAGGTTTGGTGCTGACGTATCAGTTGCGGGGGTTGTAGTGTCTGTTTATGTCATTACGGCACTTTTTCTGCGACCTTTTTCGGGATATTTTGTTGATAAATATGATAGGAAAAAACTTTACTGTTTGGCGTATGTCGTTTTTGGGCTGTTGTGTTTAGGGTATATTTTTGCGGCATCTGTAGCGTTGCTTATAGTGTTAAGAATGTGTCTAGGGGCGACTTTTTCGATGGTGACTACTGCGGGTAGCACTCTTGCGATAGACCTTATGCCTTCAGAAAGACGTGGTGAGGGGATAGGATATATGGGTGCGTTGACAGTGTTGTCTATGGCAGCAGGTCCAATGATAGGACTGTATTTTAAATCGCTATTTTCGTATGAAGGGCTGTTTGTTTCAGCGTTTGTTTCGTGTTTGATAGGGTGCTTTTTTGCTTTTTCAATTAAAACGAAGCCACGTCCTCATGTGGTGCATGCTCCGATGTCGTTAGACCGCTTTTATCTTAAATCGGCAACATCTTTGGCTATAGTTATCGCAATTGCGAACTTTCCGTATGGAACTTTGATGGCTTATATTCCTCTTTATCTTCAAGAAAGTGGCGTGAATGCAGAGGCTGGTAACTTTTTCTTTTATTTGTCGATTGGAGTTGTCGCATCGAGACTTTTGACAGGTAAACTTCTTAATAAAGGGCTTCAAAATATGTTGTTGACAATAGGTTTGTTTGGATTAATCATAGCATTTTCGATTTTTTCATTTTTTATGAACGAACAGATGTTTATAGTTTCTTCGTTGTTGGTCGGGATTAGTTATGGATTAACGTCTCCGTCAATTCAATCTATGGTCATTGATTTAGTGCCTCATTCTAAACGTGGAACCGCAAATTCTACATATTTCGTAGCGTTAGATTTAGGTGCAGGTTTAGGTATGCTATTAGGAGGCTTCGTGGCAAGCATGACAAGCTATAACACTTTAATGATAATTAGTTTAGGACTAATTGTTGTTGCGCTAATTGTCTATAAATTATATTCTTACAACAACTACATGAAACATCTCGCAGAAAGTAAAAATGTGTAAGAGGTTTTGTTAAAAAATGATAAAAAAATAAAGATTGACCATAAGAAAATTGGTTAATCTTTATTTTTTTGCCGTTTATCTATTAAAATTGGCATTATGTCTACTATATTTTCTATTTGTTGTATAATATATAATTTTGTACTTAGAAAATAATATAAACTAAACAATAATAACACAAATTATGAAAACGATTAGACTTTTTACATTAGCAATGCTGATGACGTTCGTTGGTGTTGCAGCTTATGCACAAACTAGCACATCTTCGAAAACTGACAAGCAAGCTGCTGTTGAAGGAAATTTTATTACAGGTAGGGTACAGGATAGCCAAACAAATGAAGCTATCATTGGAGCAGTAGCAGTGATTGAAGGAACAACAAAAGGTGCAGTTACAAACGAAAAAGGTGCATTCTTTATTAAAGACGTGACAGTTGGGAAAGAAATAATTATCAATGTGTCATATTTAGGTTATAAAACAAAAACAATTAAATGTACTCCAGAAAAAGGTAGAAACGGTGTAGGTATCATTGCTTTTGAAGTTGATGCTATTGTTTCTGAAGAAGTTGTTGTGCAAGGTACAGCACCTATAGCACTACAATTAGGTGATACAACTCAATATAATGCAGGTGCATATAAAACAAATCCTGATGCTTATGCTGCTGACCTTCTTAACAAAATGCCAGGTTTCTCTACAGATGGTGACAAACTTACTGTAGGTGGTGAAGAGGTTACTCAAGTGTATGTTGACGGTAAAGGTTACTTTAAAGATGATGTTTCGAGTGCATTAAGTTCTTTACCTGCTAGTATCATTGAAAGTGTTCAGTTGTTTGATGAAAAATCTGATGAATCTCGCTTTACAGGTGTTGATGATGGTAATAGAACAAAAACAATTAATATCGTTACAACAGTAAAACAAAAAAATGCTTATTTAGGCGACTATACTCTTGGTGGCGGTAACACAATTGGTGATGCTGCTGACTTAGGGTTCTTATACAACTTGAAAGCAACAACTAACGTCTTTCAAGGCAACAACCGCTTTACTTTAAACTTAGGAGGGAACAATATTAACCAATCTGCAACTTCAGGTAGTAGTAGATATTATGGTCGTGCTGGTTCAAGTGGTCTTCAAGAGGCGTTAGGTTTAAGCCTTAACTATTCTGGTGAATACAAGAAAGCTGAATACAAAAAAACTGAGGTTAACGTAAGTTATTCTTTCACAAACACAGAATCTGACCTACAAAAAATTGTTGATAGACTTTATTATGAGACTGATGAATTTGGAGATAGTGAAAGTTATGGTGAAGATTATGTGTCAGGTTCTATAGGTAACAGCCACTCTTTGAGATTTGACGTAGAAAGTGACATTAATGAAAAAAATAAAGTATTCTTTAGAGGTAATGCACGTCTTTCTGATTCAAAAACAGCTCAATTTACGGATGCCTTTACATACATAGGTGATGCGTTGTCAAATACGTCTTGGACAGACAAAACGACAAATAGTGATTCTTATTCTACTATGGGTAGTTTAACATGGTTCCGTAGTTTAGCTACAAGACACTCTCTTATTATAGGTGCTAATTATAGCCTTAGCCGTTCAGAAAGTGACCAAATCTTGTTTGGTGATACTGAACAGTGGGAAGATGATATGATAACAAGCAATATCGAAACAGACCAACAAACATTAAACTTCTCAGATAATAACAATGCAGGTCTTAAACTGAACTACACATTCAAAATTAACTCTAAGAGTGGTCTTACTGCTGGTTTAAACAGTTCATACACTTGGAGTGATTCTGACAAGAAAACATACTTGATTGATGCTGTTACTGGTGATTATACTGACATTGATGATGACCTTTCAAATGTGTTTGACCGTGATTACTATAAAAACTCTTTAAAAGTAGGTTATTCTTACTATGAAAAAGATAAAATTAACTTATCTGTTAACTTTGAATATGAGAAAGCTGACCTTATAAACAATCAAACTTATCCTTTAGATGAGCTATTTGAGAAAAAATATAGTTTCTATAGTCCACAAGGATATGCTCGTTTTGACTATTACTTCACAAAAAGTAAACGTATTGGTATATCATATAGCGGTAAAACAAACCTGCCTTCTGTAACTCAATTACAAGACGTAGTTGACAACTCAAACCCTCTTTTGGTTACTAAAGGTAATGCAGACCTAGAGCAAAGTTACGCTTCTACTTTAAGTTTAAGCTACTATGCAACTAACGTTACAAAATCAACTAGTTTCAATGCGTTTGTTTTTGCTAACAGTGAAGCAAATTACATCACAGACGAGACTACTAAAATTTCAGAAGATACTTACGTTAATGGTGTGTTAGTTTCAAGTGGTGCTCGTGTTAGTTCACCAGTGAATACAAGCGGTTATTGGAGCATACGTTCAGGAGCTTACTATTCATTCACTACACCTGCAATTTTATGTAACTTCACAGTAGGTGGTCGTTATTCTTACTCTCGTCTACCTTCTATCATTGATGGTGTGAAAAGTATTTCAAACAGTAATGATGGTAATGTTTCTGTACAAATGAATAGTAACATCTCAAGTAACCTTGACTTTACTGTTTCTTCGAACTCTTCTATTAGTATTGCGAGAAATAGCTTATCTTCTGAGAGTGACAATACATACTTTAAACAAAGTATAGGTGTTAAAGGTAACTGGATTATCGCTAATGGATTCTTTGTTAACGTAGATTATACATATAACTTCTATCGTTACTCTGACAATGAGGATTATGATCCAAACTATAGCATGCTTAACATCGGTATCGGTAAGAAATTCTTGAAAAAACAAAACTTAGAGCTACGTGTTAGTGGATTTGACATGTTAAACCAAAGTCAAGCTTTAACTCACACTATCGCTTCTGAATATGTACAAGATGCTCTTTCAAATGTGTTACAACGTTACTTAATGCTTACTGTTACATATAAGTTCAATACATTCAAAAGCAATATGCCAAATATGAACACTAACAGTGATAGACGTAGCCGTAGCGAAGGCATGGATGGCATGAGTGGTATGGGCGGCATGGGCGGCATGGGCGGTGGCCCAGGAGGTCGCTAGGTTTCCTCAATATTGCATTAATGCAAATAGATATATTGTAATTTATGGATTGATATAAGGGAGGGTGATTATGCTCTCCCTTGTGTGTATAATTATATAAAATACATTAAATTTTACTAACCTCAAGAAAAAGTTTATGTTAGGGTTAATACAAAGATATAGAAAAGTGATTTTTCACTTACTTAGCTGGTTCATCGTGTTGTTTATTACAATTTTTGATGTGGAAAATGTGACAATACGTACGGCTACGATAAGTTATCAGTTACCGCTGTGGATAACATATATAATTTTGTTTTATTTGAATTATTTGTTGTTTGTTCCTTATATTCTTCAGCGTTATGGCGTTAAATTATATGTGCCAATAGTTATATTAGTTACTATATTGGGCTTTTTGGCTATAAAATTTCCTCATCAGATGATGCGTGATGCAGAGTTAGAGCAAACAATTTATAGAGCAGAAAATGGGCTTGAATTAACTGAATTTGATAAAAGAATATTAGGTCCGCAGGGTGGGCGTGTTGATAATGTTAAGATAAGGCGTGATGAGGTTTTTGCGCTAAAACAGTTTAACCCTACAGACAATAGAAATGCAGTACACATTTATGGATTGTTGTTGGTTCTAGCGGTTAGTCTTATTGCTCGTTTTTCGCAGATTTGGAAAGATGAAGAACAAAAACGTATAGAGCAAGACAAAGAGCAAGTAAGTTCTGAGTTAGAATACCTAAAACAGCAGATAAATCCACACTTTTTGTTTAATGCACTAAATTCTATATATTCTTTATCGTTAGTCGGGTCAAAAAATACATCAGATTGTATATTAAAGTTGTCTTCAATACTTCGTTATGTGCTTTATAATACAAATAAGTATGTAAATCTTGATGATGAGATGACGGTGATTGAAGATTATATAGGTCTACAAAAATTAAAGTTAACTTCAAAAACTAACCTAACTACAGAAATTAAAGGCGATTTCACGAAGTATAAAATTGAGCCTTTGTTGTTGATTCCAATTATTGAAAATGCGTTTAAATATGGCATAGATTCGACAAAAGAGTCATTTATTTCTATTTCTATAAAGGCTATAGACAAAAAAGTTGTTTTAGTGACAAATAATACGTTTGACGCTACTCTAAAGCCAATTAAAGAGTCTGGAATTGGTCTTAAAAACGTAAAAAGACGCTTAGATTTAATATATCCGAAAAAGTATAAGTTGGAAACTTCATCAAAAAACAATATATTTGAGGTCAAACTTGAAATATTGCTTTAAATTATGAATATCCTTGCTGTTGATGATGAACCTTTAGCGCTTTCTGTTATCGAAACTTTTGCGAAACAGATTAGTGTTATAGAAAATATTACGTTGATGACTTCTGCTGTTGAGGCGTTGGAGTTTTTGCAGACAAATGATGTAGATTTGGTGTACTTAGACATTAATATGCCTCATTTGACAGGTGTAGAATTTGCAAAGCTGATAACAGATTCAACAATGGTGATATTCACAACAGCTTATGAACAATATGCACTAACAGGGTTTGACCTTTCGGCTGTAGATTATATTGTTAAGCCAT
>JAWXTO010000098.1:0-6538 GCA_044433545.1 Rikenellaceae bacterium | reverse complement strand
GTCACACAAATTGAAAAGAGTGTGAAGGTTTAGAGTTAGAGATTGCTAGTTGGGATGAAAAACTTGCGAATCCTTCAGAGCATAATATAGACATCAACAATCACAAAGTTTTTGATGACTACAACGCATTAAAGCAAAAATTAGAAGACAAAATGGGCGATTGGGAGATGGCTCACCTTGAACTTGAAGAAGCAGAATCGAATTTAGGGAATCAATAAAACAATAAGTACACACACATAAAATCATAAATATGGCAGAGAAAGACAACATAGTTTTCGGCTTGCGCCCAGTAATTGAGGCTATCGAAGCAGGTAAAGAAATAGACAAAATTTTCATAAAAAAAGGCAGCGATTCTCCTATTATGGAGCAACTTAGAGCTACTGCAAAACAAAATGGCATACAAGTTCAAGATGTTCCTATTGAGAAATTGAACCGCCTTACTCGCAACAACCACCAAGGCGTTATAGCGCAAGTTTCACCTATCGTATATGCTGAAATTTCAGAAGTTATCGACAATTTAACAGAAGAAAGCAAAGTTCCTCTTATTATGTTAATGGACTCTATCACTGACATTAGAAACTTCGGTGCTATCGCTAGAAGTGCTGAATGTGCTGGAGTAAACGCTATCATTATGCCTATAAAAAATAGTGCTCCCGTAAATGCTGAAGCAATTAAAAGCTCTGCTGGTGCGCTAAACCTAATAAACGTATGTAGAGTTGGAAGCATTAGAAACACTCTAAAATACCTTGCTGAAAGCGGCTTACAAGTTGTAGCAGCCAATGAAAAAGCATCAAAAATGCCTTGGGAAGTAGATTTCACAGTGCCTACTGTTATTGTCATGGGTAGCGAAGACACAGGTATCTCTAAAGAGGTGTTAAAACTATGTAATGAGCTAGTTTCTATCCCTATGATAGGAAAAATTGAATCACTAAACGTGTCAGTAGCGGCTGGTGTTATCTTATTTGAAGCAGTTCGCCAAAGACTATAATTGCCGTGCGGCTCGCACCGCCCGTCTGGCGTTAAGACAACCCTATTCTATGCCTGCACAGTGCCGTGCGCTTGCTAAATATCAAAATATAGAGACAAAGGAAAGTGAATTTCATAGTTGAAACCTGCTTCTCCTTGTCTCTATTTTTTGTGTTAGCACGGCTCAGTTCGTTAGAACTGAAAAATAAAATCTATAAATAATTGCCTGTGCGGCTCGCACCGCCTGTCTGGCGTTAAGACAGCCCTATTCTATACCTGCATAGTGCCGTGCGCTTGCTAAATAACAAGAAAGAGGGTAACTAATAAGCGCACTCAACACAGAGAGTGACTAAGAAGGATGAGTTTTGGGGCTTCGTGAAGGCTCGCAAACCGCAGCGTACCAGATGTACGTGAGGATTTGAGAGTCTAGGGAAGTGCCAAAAATCGCCTTGTTAGTCACTCTCTTTTTTGTATTCTAAAATTTAACTGCCTCGTACTCCTTAATAAGCAAATCTATAGTCTCTTTCACACTAGAAATCTTCTCAGAAAGATAAGCATTAGCACCTGCAAAGGCATATCCTCTTTTTAAATTTCCTTTTGCTGCATTATACAACGCTAGGACTATACAATAAGCACTTTGAGTGTAATCACAACTCTTAATACAGTTAAATGCACATTTTTTAGGCTTCGTAGTACCCTCTTTTACGTGCTTTATAAATTCACCATTTATAGCACGACCAGGCAAACCTACAGGACTTTGTATAATTTCTATATCGCTCTTTGTACTCTTCAAATATGCCTCTTTAAAATCTGACGAAGCATCACATTCTGTAGTAGTAACGAATTTTGTTCCCATCTGTACGGCTGTAGCTCCGAGCTCTAACATTCTGTGAATATCCTCGCCTGTCATTAAACCCCCTGCGGCAATAACTGGGATTTTACGGTCATATTTTTGCTCATAAAACTTAACTAGCTCTACTACTTCTGGAATAATTTTCTCTAAAGAGAAGTCATTATCCTCAATTTGGCTCACTTTATAACCTAAATGTCCTCCAGCTTTAGGACCTTCAACAACTATCGCATCAGGCACATAGTTATAATTGTTAATCCATTTATCACAAATTAGCTTTGTAGCTCTTGCAGATGAAACTATAGGGACTAATTTTGTCACGCTATCTTCCTGTAAATAAGAGGGTAAATCTAATGGTAACCCTGCTCCTGAAAAGATAATATCGACTTTTTCAGACACACAAGTTTTCACCATATCTGAGAAGTTTTGTAATACAACCATAATGTTTACACCTATGACACCACTAGTTTTTTCACGTGCTTTGCGTAATTCTTCTTTTAAGCCACTCACACAAGACGAAAAATAATCTTTCGCCAATTTAGGGTAATATAACCCTATTCCTGCACAAGATATAACACCTACACCACCCTCTGTAGCGACTGCTGCGGCCAATCCTGATAATGAGACACCTACGCCCATACCACCTTGGATTATTGGTAATGAGATGTTTAAATCTCCAATTTTAAACGCTTTCATTTTCATTGTTTAATATGTATTCAGACCGCCTTATGACGAATCAAGTAATTTTATAAAGGTAAACTATATTCTAACACTCGTGCGTGTGACTTGCATTAAATATACACCGTTCAGACGGCTTTATACACGTATAATTAACATCAAAAACCACCTCTACAACTACTTAAACAATGAATTTTGTATATGCTCAACTAATATAAAAAAGTTCCACTATAGGTTTTCTTGTTATTTGAAGCATCCGTTACAGTTACCTCAATAGTATTCGCACCCTTTTGAGCAATTCCATCTTTTAGAGGGTGACGAATTGTCGCTGTTTTTGAATCGAACTCTAACAACGCCCATTTGCCATTTATAATTGCATTGTAGGTGTTAATTCCCGAAAGATTATCCGAAATTTTGAATGAAAGATGAGATTTAGCAGCTTGTGACTCTTGTGATTTATATTGTGGAGTAATCGTAGGAGCAGTTTTGTCAATCGCCAAAGAATATTCACCAAAATTTGTAGTTTTTAATGTAATTTTGTCTCCAGAAACCGTGCCACCTGCTGAATATGAGACTTTTCCAGATTTCATAGACACAATCTTCAATTTCGATCTATCACTCTCATCAACTGAACTTATATCAAAAGCCAAAGTGTATGATTTTTGTAATTTAACATCTTTATTTCCAACAACATATCTCTCAATAACCGTACCTTCTACTTTTGGCAACACTGTAATATCTACTAACTCTGATTCATAAAGTGCATACGCTGGAATTTCGACACTAACGTCACCTTCTTTTATTGTAGCACCCTTTTTCCACCATACAGGAGTCCCCTTATCACTCAAAACCTTAGCGTTAGGCTTCTCTTGTGCATAGATAGAGAACTCTAACTGTGACTTGTTGCCCGAATCATCACATATTTCCACAAAAACTGGCTCAACTCCGTCTATGGTTTGTGGTTTTATGACTCCTCGTGATGCAACTGTACCATAAATTTTTAAATTATTGTTAGGCGAAACGTAAGTTCTAATTTTGTCATTTCTATTTTCGTCAGTTTCTGGGAATTTTAGAAGTGTATTCACATAACGAGTGTCAGTAAATGAAAATTTATCAATAGCAAAACTAAAATATGGCTTTCCGCTTCTTTCAATTTTCATAGAATAAATTCCATAAATATTTGTTGAAGCTGTTTTTCGTTCTGACACTTCAATGACAAAATAAGACGGAGCTTCAACTCGAATTGTGTCATAAGACAACTTATATTTTCCGCCTACTTTTTTAGCATTAAATTTTTTGTAAGTAGTATGAATTGGCACTCCTTTTACAGTGTCGATTCTTACGAAAGAAACAGAATGTATGCCAGGTTTTTCCTCATCTTTAACCATTTTCGCAGAGTTTTTGACCATAAACATCTCATCTTTTACCACATTAATAGGCTCATTTGATGAATTTCTTATCTCAAAGTGTAAATGTGGGCCTCCTGACGAACCTGTATTGCCAGATTCAGCGATTTTTTGCCCTTTTTCTACTGGAAAAACAGTCTTTTCTGGATAAATATCGACCGAAAATTTCTTATTTCTATATTGATACTTTCTTACGTATTCTTCGATTTCTGGAGAGAAATTTCTAAGGTGTCCATACACGGTTGTAGTTCCTTTCGAAGGGTGCGCAATGTATAAAGCGTGTCCATAACCTGTAGGGCTTACAAAAATTCGTGACACATATCCACTTTCTACAGAATATACATTTTCTCCTTCTACTCCACCTGTCTTAAAGTCTAATCCTGAGTGAAAATGGTTTGTTCTAAGCTCTCCAAAGTTAGAACTTAACAATAAGTCTATGCCCAATGGACTTGCATACTCTTGTGCAACTGAAAACAAAGGGGTTAGAAGTGTAAACACATATAAAATTATTCTTTTCATAACTACTTTTTAGTGATTAAGTTACAAAAATAACAAAAAAATATGAGTTTTAACCCAAAATATTAACCCTATAATGAAATAAAAATATAAATAAAAATCTTGGGTAATCTCGATTATATAACTTATTTTTGCAACTCACAGATCAAGCCGTATATGAAAAAAATGCACATATTTCACAAAAATAACTTATCAATAGCACTTAAAACATGCTGTTTTTCAATGTGTTTTGCAACATCATTGTTGTCTAATGCACAAGAAAAAATTGACAGCATACAAATGAAAGAATTAGTCGTTACGGGCACTAGAGAAGAGCTAGACATACGCCTTTTACCAATGAGCGTATCTGTCATATCAAATGAAATCATTGAAAATAGACAACAAGAATCTATTCTTTCAGTACTTTCAGAAAGTGTACCGAGTTTATTTGTCACTTCACGAGGTGTTATGGGATATGGCGTATCAACGGGTGCTTCAGGCGGCATAAAAATGCGTGGCATTGGAGGCTCTCCAACCACTGCAATGTTAGTTTTAATTGACGGACACCCTCAGTATATGGGAATTATGGGTCATCCTATAGCAGATGCTTACCAAGCGTGGATGGCTGAAAAAGTAGAGGTCGTTCGCAGCCCTGCATCCGTATTATATGGCTCAAATGCTATGGGCGGTGTGATTAATATTATCACAAAAAACGCCAAAGAAGACGGCGTAAACACCAAAGCTGATGTAAGTTACGGTTCATATAACAGTTTAACAACAGAACTTAGCAACAGCATACGTAAGAATAAATTCACATCACATATTTCAGGTTCATACAACCGTTCAGATGGTCATAGAGACAACATGGATTTTGAACAATATGGAGGATATGCAAAATTAGGCTATGAATTAACTAGCAACTGGCAAATCACATCAGATGTAAACATTACGCACTTTAATGCCTCAAACCCAGGTGAAATAGACAACCCAATTTTTGACAATGACCAAAGAATCACAAGAGGAATGGCATCTTTGTCAGTTGATAATAACTATAAAAAAAGTAGTGGCGCATTAAGTTTCTATTATAACTGGGGAGAGCATACGATAGATAATGGCTATTACGCTGGCGGAGAGCCTACAGACTATCTCTTTAATTCTACAGACAATATGTTTGGGATAAATTTATATCAAAATATATCTTTAACTAAAAAAAGTAAAATTACCCTAGGTGTTGACTATCAAGGATATGGAGGCGTGGCAAATAATGTGTTTAATAGTGGAACTAAAGTTCTTATAGTTGATAAAACAGCTAGTGATATAGCAGGATACGTCGATTTTCGTCAAAATATAGGCAGTAATATAACAGTTAATGCAGGATATCGCTATGACCATAACTCTATGACTGGAAACAATTCTATACCTCAGTTTGGGCTGTCATATTATCCAAATAATACGGGAGTTTTGAAATTGTTAGCTAGTAAAGGTTTTAGAAATCCAACTATTAGAGATATGTATATGTTTTCGACTCAAAATCCAGATTTAGAACCTGAATCATTGTGGAATTATGAGGTTTCATGGAAACAAAACATACTGAGCAACAAGATATTATACGAAGTAAATATTTTTTATATTAAAGGTGACAACATAATAGAAACCATGCCTATAGACGGTGTGTACACTTATGTAAACAGTGGAGAAGTCGAAAATATGGGAATTGAATTAATGCTAAATTACAAGTTGTCTAAATCTATTAACTTTTCTGCAAATTACAGCTTTTTAGACATGAAATATGCCGTTCTTGCAGCCCCAAGACATAAGTTATACGGTTCAATTAGCTATAGTGTAGGTGATTTCATGACAACAGCAGGTGTACAATACATCAACAAGCTATATACTTACACTTCAGATGATTACAACACAACAGAAAACTTCACATTAGTAAATATTACTACTAAATATAAAATAAACAACACTTTAGGCGTATATGCAAAGGGTGAAAATCTGTTAAACCAAAGTTATGAAATCAATTCAGGCTTTCCTATGCCTAAAGCTACTGTAATGTGTGGCGTAAATGTCAATTTCTAGCTAGAGTGATTCACAAAACCTAGTTTGAGAATCGCCTATAGATGTCCATTTTCAAGGA
>JAWXTO010000097.1:0-6733 GCA_044433545.1 Rikenellaceae bacterium | reverse complement strand
GATGCAAAGATAGCGCATTTTTTTACTAACTTCCAAATAATTCTTAATCTTTTTTTTATATTTTTTTTAACCTTACCATCAACTAACAACTATTCAGTAAATTACAAGAAAAAGTTTTTTTTGCAATTTTTCATAACACCCCCTCATGAATAGCAAAAATACACACTTTTTAAAATGTGAAGTTTTGAATGAAATCTAACAAACAAAAAAGAGACAAACCAAAAACTAATACAGTTTTCAATTTGTCTCTTATACTATTATATTGTATATATACTATAGTAAGCTATCTTTTTCGATATCCTTAAAGTATTTGTATGTTCCAACCTTTAATTCAGCAGTAGCGTCTTCATCACAAACGATAATACCTTTTCTGTGCATTTGTAAAGCAGAAATAGTCCACATGTGGTTGATACCCTCCTCAACAGCGTGGCGTAAAGCACGAGCTTTAGCGTGTCCATTAACGATAATAATCACTTCTTCAGAGTCAAGGATAGTTCCAACACCTACAGTAAGTGAAGTTTTAGGCACTTTATTGATGTCATTATCAAAGAAACGAGAATTTGCGATAATCGTATCCATTGTAAGAGTTTTTTGGCGAGTACGAGACGCAAGAGATGACGCAGGTTCGTTAAATGCGATGTGCCCATCAGGTCCTATACCACCCATAAACAATTTTATGCCACCATAAGATTTAATCTTAGCTTCATAATCTGCACATTCTTTCTCAAGGCACTCAGCGTTGCCATTAAGGATGTTTACATTTTCTTTTTTAACATTTACGTGTCCAAAGAAGTTTTCCCACATGAAAGTATAGTAACTTTGAGGGTGATCTTGAGGAATTCCACAATATTCGTCCATGTTAAATGTTACTACATTTTCAAAAGAAACTTTACCTTCGTTATAAAGGCGAATAAGTTCTTTGTATGTACCAATTGGAGTACCTCCTGTAGGAAGACCTAGAACAAAAGGATTTTCAGCAGTAGGAGCAAAAGCGTTAATTTTATCAACAATGTAACTTGCAGTCCACTGAGATATTTTTTGATAATCTTGTTGTATTAAAACTCTCATATTTATTATTTATTAAGAAATACATTTATATTAATGTAGCAAAGATAAATAAATATTTACGATTTAACTACAATTTCATCAATAAATCACAAAATATTGCATTTTTTATTATCAAACGCACAAATCTATTTACTACTAAAATTATGTTATAACAAATAGTCGTTGTATAATCCAATAAAAATGAGTACTTTTGCAGAAAATTTTGTAAAATATAGAAATACAAAGATAAAAACAAATATTTAGAATGATTACAGTATCAAATTTAGAAGTTCAATTCGGGAAACGAGTTCTTTTCAAAGATGTTAATTTAAAATTCACTCCTGGCAACTGTTACGGCATTATTGGTGCTAACGGAGCTGGAAAGTCAACTTTCCTTAGAGTATTAAGTGGAGACGTAGACCCTTCAAGAGGAAATGTTTCATTTGGACCTGGCGAACGTCTATCTGTTTTAAAACAAGATCACTTCGAGCACGATGAATGTACAGTCCTTGACACTGTAATGATGGGACACAGCACATTATGGAGCATTATTCAAGAAAAAAATGCGCTATACTGCAAAGAAGACTTTTCTGAAGAAGACGGAATTAAAGTGGGTGAATTAGAAGAGCAATTTGCAGAAATGGACGGCTGGAATGCTGAAAGTGATGCTGCAAACCTTCTAAGTGGCTTAGGCGTTAAAGAACACCTTCATTATTCATTAATGAAAGATTTGAATGCTAAAGAGAAAGTACGTGTTTTGCTTGCACAAGCATTATTTGGCAAACCTGACAATCTTCTACTTGATGAGCCTACGAATGACCTTGACGTTAACACTATCATGTGGCTAGAGAACTATCTTTCAAACTATGAAAACACAGTTCTTGTCGTATCGCATGACCGTCACTTCTTAGACGCAGTTTCTACTCACACTTTAGATATTGACTACTCTGATATGAACCTATTCTCAGGTAACTATTCATATTGGTATGAGTCTTCTCAACTTGCTGCACGCCAACAAGCTCAACAAAACAAAAAAGTTGAAGAGAAAAAGAAAGAGTTACAAGAATTCATCCAACGTTTTAGTGCCAATGTTGCGAAATCTAAACAAACTACTTCTCGTAAGAAAATGCTTGAAAAACTTAACGTAGACGAAATCAAACCTTCGATGCGTAAATATCCAGGAATCATCTTCTCTATGGAACGTGAGCCAGGGACTAAAATTCTTGCTGTTGACGGGTTAAGCAAAACTATAAACGGTGAAAAATTATTCTCAAACATCTCGTTTACGGTAGAAAAAGGCGACAAAGTTTGTTTCTTATCTCGTGAACCTCGTGCTGTATCTGCTCTTTTAGACATATTGGCTGGTGTTGACACTCCAGATGAAGGTATGATAGAATGGGGCGTAACAATAAAACACGCTTATCTACCTCTTAACAACAACGACTACTTCAACACAGATATGAACATTATTGATTGGTTAAGTCAATATTCTAAAGACACTTCTGAATTATATTTACGTGGTTATTTAGGCAAGATGTTATTCTCTGGTGAAGAGATTTACAAAAAAGTTAGCGTTCTTTCAGGGGGTGAGAAAATGCGTTGTATGATTTCTCGTATGATGATTGAAGAGGCAAACACTTTAGTTCTTGACTCTCCAACAAATCACCTTGACCTTGAAAGTATACAGGCGTTCAACAACTCGTTAATGGGATATAAAGGAAATATTCTTATGTCTTCTCATGACCACGAATTTATCAATACAGTCGCAAACCGTGTTATCGAAATCACACCAAATGGCATGATAGACAAATACACAGAATATGACGACTATATCATGAACGAGAAAATTAAAGAAAATTTAGATAAACTATATAGCATGTAATAAATGCTATGTTTAATAGAAATGACATAAGGTTTACAACTTCAACTTTGTAAACTTTCCATTATCACAAAAAAAGACCTTTAGAGTAAGCTTACTCTAAAGGTCTTTTTATATAAAATGATATATTTTCACACTTTTTTTGATAAATTACCCCGTTTTATTATTATCTTTGTGTAAATATAGTGTTGTGTACGGAACATTATATAATTATTAAATATTAACTTCTCTAAAATATAATTATGGCAGGATTCAAATTTACAGCATTCCAACGAAACAAGCCTAGACAATTTAACTACGAACCTCGTTATTATGACCCTAAAAAAGAAGAACGTGACGCTCGTCAACGTGCTTTAGGGATTATTGAGGAGGACGAAAAAGACAAAAAATATGTTCCTGGCTCTTACATTCGCTCTAAACGCATACAGCGTATGTTAGGTGTAGAAAATAAGCCTAAAAAAAACAATGCCCTAAGAGTTGCTCTTGTAAGATTCGCAATTGCAATTACTTTATTGATTGCGCTGTGTTATTTCATAATTAATTTTAAAGGTTTAGAAAAGTTACTTGAATTAGTACAAAAATAGACTATATATGTCAGTTATTAACAGATTAAGTGATTATGTATCAAATCAAATAGCCGCTGGAGAAGTTGTCGTAGGACCGTCATCAGTGGTTAAAGAATTAATGGAAAATTCTATTGATGCAGGTGCTAAATTAGTCATTGTCAATGTTAGAGAAGGTGGCAGTGAACTAATACAAATTGTAGATGATGGTTGTGGGATGAGCTTTGAAGACGCTCGTCTGTGTTTTGAGCGTCACGCCACAAGCAAAATATCTGACATTAATGACATCTATTCCCTTAACACTTATGGATTTAGAGGCGAAGCCCTAGCATCAATTGCTGCGGTTTCAGAAGTAGAGCTACTGACACGTAGAGAAGGTGACGAACTAGGCACACGTGTAGTAATACATGCAGGTGACATAATCGACCATTCTAACGTTGCGTGCGCAGTAGGGACTCAACTTATTATCAAAAATCTATTTTATAACATTCCTGCACGCCGAAATTTTCTAAAAAGCAAAAAGGTTGAAACTAAACAGATTCTTAATGAGTTTGAACGTGTCGCTTTGTCTTATCCAAAAGTCACGTTTTGTCTATATGACAATGACCAAATGATATATAACCTTCCTGAGTCGAATTTACGTAACAGGGTATCTGGCATTATTGGAAAATCGAACAATAATGTACTTATGGAGCTATATATCGAAAATCAGATTGTAGAAATTCGAGGCTACATAGGCAAACCAGACAGCGCAAAGAAAAACTCTCCACATTTTATGTTTGTGAATGGACGCTATTTCTATAAAAGCTATTTCAATAAAGCCATTCAGCTAGCATACGAGAAATTATTACCTCCAAATAAGAAGATTTTACCTCCTTATATACTATATTTTTCTATTGATGCTGCAAGCATAGATGTAAATGTATCTCCTTCAAAAACAGAGGTCAAGTTCGACCATGAACAATCTGTTTTCCAAATTCTTGAACTCGCTATCAAAGAGAGTTTAGGGAAAAATGGCATTGTTCCTATGATAGATTTTGAAGCTGGCTCACCAATAGACGTTCCATTGTTCGATGGTGGAGACTTAAAGGCTCCAGAATTAGAGGTCAACCCTTATTTTAACCCTTTTGACGAAACATTTTCATTTTCTATGGCTGTAGAAAACGAAGATTCTTCATTTAGAAGTAGCATTTCAAACGAAACATCTATCACTGACGTAAGAACTGAAAACATAAACAAATTTACGTCTGTAGCTGAGGAAGAATTTTTAGATATAACTATAGATATTGATGGCGAAACTGAAAAATATGAAGATACGGCTGAAGAAAGCTTCAAAAATCTTATTTTATCAGAGTCTGAACCAATAATCAATGAAACCTTTGAAATAAAAGACATTGACACTGACTTCAAAGACCTTGATATTGAATTTGACGAAGTGCCAACTGTCTTAAATTCAAAAGTTGAAGAATCTTATGAAGATTTAGACATAAACAATGAGACATACAACGATATAGACATAAATTCAGACACGAACGAAGCTAAAGAAGTGTATAACGATGTCGATATAAACACATTTAGCGACATCGAAACTACAGAACCTGTTGAATATAAAGATTTAGACATTGAAACTGGAGTAGACTCTCAAGAAATTAGCCTTTCTAATCTGGACACCGAAGTTCCAGCGATTAAATCAGTTGTAAGGTTCTCAGAAAAACACATGTTAGTCACAACTTCAACATCAGTATTGTTTGTAAACATATATCGTGCTGCATGGAGGGTGCTTTGTGACAGATTACTTAAAGAAATAGAGGTTAAACACAGTCTAGGATGCCAAAAATTATTGTTTCCTATAGAATTTGAGCTTTCAGCAAATCATTTTCATTCTGCAAACTCTATGAAAGACACATTCTTCTCTTTAGGCTTCGAATATGAGCTACTTGAAGATCACATAATCTTAATTAATGGTGTTCCTATAGGCAGCGAAAAGGCAGATGTTGAACTTCTTTTTGAGGATATGTTAGATAGTGTTGAGGATTCAAACAACGACCATACAAAAAAGAAATACGAAGCATACATATCACGAATTTCTTATGTCACATCGTCTGCCAAAAGAGTAATAACAACCAAAGAGTGTGAATATATTGCAGAACAACTACTTTTATCCTCAAATGCAAAATATACACCTAACGGAAAAAACATATTTGTTTCTATTCAAGAAGCAGACATAGAAAAAATGATAAAATAATGAATAAAATAAGAATTGGATACGGCTATGACGTTCACAGATTAGCCGAAGGACTTAGTTTAACTCTCGGAGGAATACAGCTAGAGCACACTAAAGGCTGTGTTGCCCATTCTGACGGAGACGTATTAATCCATGCTATCTGCGACGCTATACTAGGGGCATTAGCACTAGGAGACATTGGCACACATTTTCCTGACACATCCAATGAATATAAAAACATAGACAGCAAAATACTTTTAAAACGTTGTGTAGAGCTTATTTCAGAAAAAGGATATGAAGTAGGCAATGTAGACTCTATGTTATGCCTTGAAAATCCGAAAATAAAGCCTCATGTTAAGACTATGCAACAGACACTTGCCGAAGTTATGGAAGTCGAGATTGACGATGTATCAATTAAGGCTACAACAAAAGAAAAACTAGGATTTGTAGGCGAAGAACGTGGCGTTGAAGCCTCTGCTGTAGTGCTTTTATATCAAAAAACAGAATAATTTAACAAACCTCTTAAACATTAAAATTATGATAAAAAAACTACTGATTGCAGCAATTACTTTATTAGCTGTTTCTTGTTCTACAGAGACTAAAAAATCAAGTCTTGATGTGTATATATGGTGTGGCAGCGGCCCTGGAACTACAGAAGAAGCTATCACTAAACAAATGGAAGGATACAAAGAAAAAGGACTTAAAGGCATCTTTTATCATGTAAGTTTCGACAGTTTAGAACTTATCGAACGTGTTAGTAGAATCGCTAAAGAAAAAGGTTTAGAATTTCACACATGGATTCCTACATTATTACAAAGCAAAAGAAATGAAATTCAAGAAGATTGGTATATTGTCAGTCGTGAAGGCTATAACGCTTATGAAAAACCAGCATTTGTGGACTACTATAAATTTCTGTGCCCTAATCGTGATGAAGTTTATGAATATCTTTCATCAAAATATAAAGCTGTAGCCAACATAAAAGACGGTGACGGCGTACACCTTGATTACGTTCGTTTCCCA
>JAWXTO010000096.1:0-6941 GCA_044433545.1 Rikenellaceae bacterium | reverse complement strand
CAACCTTAAAAGTGGAGGTAATTGCCCCTTAAAAACTTTGTACCTAAAGGCGTTCCGCCTTTTATGATAAGTTTTATACTTTTTGAAAAAGTACGCCCAAAGGGCTTCAAAACTCGCTTTCTTTTGCCTTTAAGGGCAAAAGAGCGTATAATTTTCAATGAAAATTATTAGTGAAATCCACAAAACGGAGTTTTGCGAATCTCCCTGCGTAAAAAGGCTCAATTCTTTATGTATTTAACCTAAAGAACATCGGTTACACACATCAAAACTAAAAGATTTAATTCTTTTAGCCTAGCTATATGTGTGTGCCTATAACTAGTTATCAATCAAAATTATATAAACTTAAAAAAAATCAAAATGAAAAACTTTATTCTAAAATTGTCTGCAACGATGCTGATGGTATTAATGCCATGCGTTATTTTTGCACAAAAAGGTCAAACATTTACAATTAAAGGCAATGTTAATGACGAAGACAACCATTCACCTATCGCTTACGCTACAGTATTTGTTGAGGATACAAACCTTGCAGCTATCACTGATGAAAATGGTAAATTTGAAATCAAAAACATTCCTAACGGAGAAAAAACTATCGTAGTTTCTTTTGTTGGTTACAGCGAATACAAACAAAAAGTATCTAAAAATGCAGATTTACACATCCACTTAGCAGTAAACGCATTAAACGTTGATGAAGTTGTTGTTTCGGCAAACAGATATGCAACTAAAAAACGTGAAGCAGTATCTATCGTAAGCACTGTATCGCCTAAGTTATTTGAACAAACTGGTGCTGTAACTCCAGCAGAGGTGTTAAGTTTCCAAACAGGTACACGTGTTGAGTACAACTGTGGTAACTGTGGTTATCCTCAATTAAGAATTAACGGTTTAGAGGGTCAATACTCTCAAGTTCTTATTGATAGCCGCCCTATTATGAGTTCTATGACTTCAGTTTATGGACTAGAAATTCTACCTAGCTCTATGATTGAACGTATCGAGGTGCTTAAAGGTGGTGGTTCAGCTATCTTTGGTTCAAACGCTATTGGTGGTGTTGTTAACATTATCACTAAAGAACCAGGACATAACTCTGTAGAAATAAGCAACCAAACTTCAGTTTATGAAGGTGGTGGTACAGACGTTAACACAGTGTTTAATGGTGCTTTCGCATCAGATGACAACCGCACAGGTGTTTTCTTATTTGGTTCTACACGTGAAAGAGACTATTATGACAGAAATGGTGACGGATTCTCAGAAATGCCACTTCTTCAATCTCAAGCAGTAGGTTTTAGAGCTTACCAAAAAATCAGCGATCACTCAAAACTTACATTAGAATATCATCACTTAAACGAATTCCGTCGTGGTGGTAACTCTTTTGACCAACCTGCTCACGAAGCTGACATTGCAGAACAATTAGATCACAAAATTGACGGTGGTGGTTTAACTTATGACTTTAAAACTAGAAATGACAGAGGTTCTCTTTCTGTATATGGTTCATTCCAAAACTCAAAACGTGAAAGTTACTATGGCGCAGGCCAAGATTTATATGCTTATGGCAATACATCTGACTTAGTATTAGTTGGTGGTGCTCAATTTGACTATTCTATTGACAAATTATTATTCATGCCTTCAATTCTTACTGTAGGTATAGAAACAACTTCAAACCACATTGACGACGCAATGCCAGGATATGACAGATATTTAGATCAAAAAACAAATATCTTTGGTGGTTACTTTCAAAATGAATGGAAAAACGACAAACTATCTATTTTAGCTGGTGTACGTCTTGACAAACACAACTTTTTAGAAAACGTTGTTGCTAGCCCTCGTGTTTCTGTTCGTTACACTCCAACTTCTGAGCTTACTGTTAGAGGTTCTTACTCTACTGGTTTCCGTGCTCCTCAAGCTTATGACGAAGACTTACACATTGAAGCTGTAGGTGGTGCTGTTTCTATTGTTACTATTTCTGAAGACTTAAAACCAGAGTATTCAAAATCATTTAACGCTTCATTAGATTACTATAAAGTGTTTAACAACAAATTGCAATTTAATGTATTAGTAGAAGGTTTCTATACTGACATTGATGATGTGTTTGTTTTAACTGATATAGGTGAAGGTGACGACGGTAATACTTATTTCTTAAAAGAAAATGCAACAGGTGCAGTTGTTAAAGGTTTCAACCTAGAAACTAGACTTGCTATCGGTTCTGATTTAAGTTTACAAGCTGGTTACACTTTCCAAAAATCGTTGTATGACGAAGAAGAACAATGGAGTGACGATGTTGAAGGTCAACGTGAAATGTTCCGTTCTCCAGACAACTACGGTTACATCACAGTTTCTGGCGACCCTTTCAAAGACTTCACTGCTTCTTTAACAGCAAACTTTACTGGTAGAATGTACGTACAACACGCAGCTGGTTATATCGAAGAAGACGTAACAGAATATGTAGAATCTATGGTTGATTTAGGTCTTAGATTTGCATACAAAATTAGAATCTCTAAAAAAGTTGATTTAGAGTTATCTGCTGGTATCAAAAACATGTTAGACACTTACCAAAATAGCCTAGACGAAGGTGAAGACAAAGACGCTGGTTTTATTTATGGTCCAGTTCTTCCAAGAACTTATTATTTCGGTGCTAAATTTATGCTTTTTTAATCTAAATTAATTTCAGCATAAAAAGCAATTCAAAAAAGTGTAATTCGAATAAATCGAATTACACTTTTTTTGTTTAATGCCATTAAACAAATCGACGATTATAAAAACACTTTGCATATCAATTTTACAGTAGTTACAGCGTATATATTACTTAACACATAGTAATAATACTAGCTTTCTCTAAGCGAAAAAACTGAGATACAACATCATACTTATAAAAAAACATCAGCTAAAATTTGGAAACATATATTTTTTCACTATATTTGCATTGTACATGTTAAGGAAAACATGCTGACATGTAAAAAACAAGCAACTAACAAACTACTTATTAATAAATGTAAAAATTATGAAAAAAATTATCTTTTCTTTGTTCGCTTCTTGCGTACTTTTCCTTGTTTCTTGTGGCGGTGCTGCAGGTGTAGCTGTTGATTCAGTAATTTACATGGAACAACTTAAATCTGGTGAATTTGAAAAATTTACTAGCAACTTCTCTCCTGCTTTAAGCAGTGAAGATGCAGCTGATTATGCTGAATTCTTAGCTGATTCTTTTGAAGAATTAGGTTATGTTAAAGATTATGAAGTTAAAGAATGTGTTATTTCTGAAGATGGTAAAGAAGCTGCTGCTACATTTACTATCACTTACGGTAACGGTTCTGCTGCTGATTTAACTATGGGACTTGTTCTTGTAGGTAGCGATTGGAAAATGGTTCCTCCAGCTATGTAATCATTGTTATGATACTAATAAAAAGGTGATTCACGAAAGTGAATCACCTTTTTTATGCTTAGGTAGTTAGTAGTTTAGAAATATAATCTAAAATTTGTTGTTTTATTTATTTTTTGTACCTTTATAGTCCCATAACACGTTGAATATTACAATAAAGAAAAACTATGAATCTAAACTTAGGATCTACCCTACAAGGAGGCAAGTATAAAATCGAAAGGGTTTTAGGGCAAGGAGGTTTTGGTATAACTTACTTGGCAGAACAGATAATTGTCGTTAAAGGAGGCATTGGAGCGATAAAAACCAAAATTAATGTAACAATCAAAGAGTTCTTTATGAAGGAACTTTGTGATAGAGATAATGACACCTCACACGTATCTGTTGGTTCAACTGGTAGTCGTGAGTTAGTTGATAGATTCAAGGCTAAATTTATCAAAGAGGCTCAAAATATCGCTAAACTTGACCATGACCATATCATTAAAGTGTTAGATGTCTTTGAAGAAAACGGCACGGCTTACTATGTTATGGAATATATTGACGGAGGGTCTCTAAATGATCGAATTTCACAGTATGGTGCAATGTCTGAAATGGAGGCTCTGCACTATATTCGTCAAATTGCTGATGCTTTGAAGTTTATCCACAACAGAAACATGAACCACCTCGACGTAAAACCAAGCAACATACTTCTAAAAGAGGGTGCAATTTCAGTTTTGATAGACTTTGGACTTGCAAAACAGTATGACAACTCAGGAGATCAAACAAGTTCAGCTCCAGTAGGAGTTAGCAAGGGCTATGCCCCTATGGAACAATATAAAGCTGGAGGGGTAAGCAAGTTTTCACCCGAAACGGATATATATTCATTGGGAGCAACACTATATAAATTAGTTACAGGGACTAAACCGCCCGAAGCATACGATATTTTTTCTAGTGGATTGCCTGAATTGCCAGTAAATTTATCAGGTAACACAAAACAGGCGATTATTTCGACTATGAATCCTAGTAGCGAAAAACGACCACGAAGTATAGATGAGTTTTTGAATATCCTAGTTAACAATGAAAAGACAGAGATTATAGACAATTCACAAATAACAGAGGTTATAGCTAACGTACAAGAACCTGAGATTATAGCGAATCCACAAGAACCAGAGATTATAGAGGTAGAAGTTAAAAACACTATACATTCATCGAAACCATCAAGATCAAACAAAATAAAGAGGTGGATTGGTGCAGTAGTAGGTTTGCTCGTAGCTGCGGCTGCTATATTTTTGATTTTAATACGAACAACAGGATCATTCCTTGGTCTATATTACAAAGCAATAGGTTCTCCATCGGAGTTTTCAATCCCTTATCGTTATACAACAATTGAGGTTAATGCATTTGAGTTTTGCGACAACTTAAAGTCTATCACCATCCCTAATTCGGTGACTTCGATTGGAAGTTGTGCATTTTATTCGTGCGACAACTTAAAGTCTATCACCATTCCTAATTCGGTGACTTCGATTGGAGATTATGCTTTTTTGGGTTGCGACAACTTAACCTCTATCTACATCTCAAAAGATAGCCCGACTTACAGCCAACTAAAGGAAGAATATGGAAATATAGTAAGAATTAAGTAGACTACAATATATGACCCTATAAAAAATGTGATTCACTGAAAGTGAATCACATTTTTTAGTCTTGAGAAGAAAGCGAAATTTAATTTATCACAGAAATAGCCTCTAAATCATCATAAAAATCATTATATGATTTATTTACGCATTCAGAGTCAGTAATAACGTTAGCTTCTGGGGCTCTAAGCGTTGAAACGGCTGCACTCATAGCGATTCTATGGTCATTATGAGAGTTTAGCGTCACTCCCCCATTGATTTTGCCTCCTGTGACTTTCATTACGTCCTCTTGGCTGATATCTACAGAAACACCCATTGTTTCATATATATCTTTCAATGTTTTTGCTCTGTCACTTTCTTTATGTGTAAGCCTTGAAGTCCCTATAAGCACTGTTTCGCCCTCACACGCTGCCGCTAAAGCGACAAGTGCAGGAAACAAGTCAGGACATTCTGTTGCATCAAATTCAAACGCTTTCAGCTCTCCTTTTTTGACCGTGACACTATTGTCATTAAGCGAAACTATAGCTCCTGCATCTTTAATTGCTTTTATAATCTCTTTGTCGGCTTGTTGAGAGTCATAACTTAAATTATTCATAGTCACATCGCCCATTACAGCACCTGCAACCAACAAACATGAAGCACCACTCCAATCACCTTCGATGTTATATGTTGTAGGTTTATATTGTTGTTGACCTTTTATGATGAAACGCTCATAGTTTTCATTGATAACGCTAACTCCAAAAGTTTCTATTATCGCAAGAGTCATGTCAATATAAGGTTTTGACCTCAATTGATTAACATTAATCACAGAATCTTTCTCACAAACTGGTAAAGAAATCAACAAGCCCGTAAGAAACTGAGAACTAAGGCTTCCATCAATAAAAATTTCACCTCCATTCATCACTCCGCACAATTCTATAGGCAATTTTCCGTTATTCGATGAAATTGTAACACCTAATTCAGACAAAGGCTTTAACATCATATCTATAGGACGTGTAAGTATAGAGCCATGACCTGTTATTGTCACTGGATATGGAAGAAGTGAAGCAAACGGAGTAAAAAGTCGTGTAGACAAGCCCGATTCACCGACATTCAGCACCTTATTTTCGAGTTTTAAGTCTCCGCCTTTCACAGTTAGGGTTCTATTTTCTAAAGCAAGCTCGACCCCAAGGTTTTTAGCAACTCCCATAGCAGCTTCTGTGTCATTACAAAGACCAAAATTTGTAATGACAGACTCGCCTTTGACTAAAGAAGAGATGGCTACGGCACGCTGTGTGTAGCTCTTTGATGCAGGAGAATAAATTTCACCTGAAACTTGAGCTGGATATATTGTTCTATTCATTTTAATAAAATTAGAGTGTAAAATTAATAAAAAAATGTATATTTGTAGAATATTTTAAAACAAAATTACTCTTTGAAAAACAGGAAATCTCCCCTTTGGCGGTTTTCTGAGCTATATAAGTATACTAAATATTTATTTATATTATATGATTATGATTAAATCTTTAACAGAAGTTGGACAGTATATTCTGCTTATGGGTAAAGTTTTCAAAAGACCTGGCAAAATGTCTATATTTAAAAAAATGTTAATGGATGAAATTGAGCGTCTTGGACTTAATTCTATTGGCATTGTTGCAATCATCTCTGTATTTATCGGAGCTGTAGTTTCTCTACAAATGATTATCAACCTTGAAAACCCATTTATTCCTAAATACCTTATCGGTTTCGCAACACGTGAAACAATTCTTCTTGAATTTTCATCTACAATTGTGGCACTAATCTTAGCAGGAAAAGTAGGGTCGAACATCGCAAGTGAAATTGGAGCTATGCGTATCACAGAACAAATTGATGCACTGGAAATTATGGGTATCAACTCTGCAAATCACCTTATTTTGCCTAGAATCATGGCTTCGGTGCTTTTCTTCCCTCTACTTACGGTTATGAGTATGATAATCGGCATCTGGGGAGGC
>JAWXTO010000095.1:0-6962 GCA_044433545.1 Rikenellaceae bacterium | reverse complement strand
TAATAAAGGGTGCAACTCTATTTCAAGTTGCACCCTTTGATGTCATAATTTATGTTTACTTCTGTGGTACTTTATACCCTATAGGTGTACGGGGTTTGCCTAGTGCATTCTTACCTGTTTGTAATTTTGCTAAAGTTTCATTTATCAATTCTAATTGCATACGTGTATCATCGTTAATGTCGTTGTAGTCAGTGAATACATCTTCAATATATTCTTTAAGCTCGTTTATTTCTGCTTTAAGCTCCTCAACTTGATTAATAGGTGTTGTTACAGGCAATGAATGTCTAATAGCTACAAACACCCTCATAATTGAGCGATTCACTTCAATGGCTAGTTCTGACCGTAGCACACTACTAAGCATTGCTACACCCAGTTCAGTAAAAACAAAAGGTAGATATTTCATATTACTACCACGCCCGTTAACGTTCAAGGTGCCAAATTGGCATCTTGAAACTTCCTCTTTAGTGAGTTCAAACATGAAGTCTTCACCCTCAAAGCGTTTTATATTACGTTTAACAGCTCGTTTTAGTTGGCTCGTTTCAACTCCATACATTTGAGCCAGGTCTCTATCTAGCATTACTTTTTGCCCCCTAATTTCAAATATCTTACTTTGAATATGTGCGATTTGTTCCATAACTATTTTTCTTCATTAATCTTATTTAAAAACTCTGCTGTAGCCTTGATGTTGTCAAAGCGATAGTTTGTACCATCCATTGAAATTAACGCTACAAAATCGTCTTTTTTTTCAAATAATTCTACAAGCTCCACACCTAGCGCAGTAGCTACTTTTTCAAGGGTGTTTATAGTGGGGTTGCCTTTAAGTGATGCACGCAGGGCAATATCTGTAACGCCAAGCAATAAAGCAAGTTCTTTTTGCAATATTCCTTTTTCTTTACAAATTTCTTTAATCCTTAAATTCATAACATTTAATATTTGTTCTACTACACAAAGGTACTACACAAAAATAACAAAAACAAACATTAAAGTATTTATTTCTTATTAAAACAAATATAAAATATTATGTTTTTATTTTGAATAATAAATATTTTATATTATCTTTGTATAGCAAAACAAACATTAAATATTATCATTAAACAATTAACAAACATTTATCTTAATTAAAACACATACAACTATGGAAAGAAAAAACATTATCACAAACGCACAACAAGAAACACCTAACACACCGTTAACTACAGAAGAACGTGAAAATCTTTTAAATAAAGCTATTGTAAACCGCAATAATGAGGATATAGCTAGATTTATGTCTATAGGTGAAGCAACTAGAGAATACTTAATAATACACGGTAAGATACAGGATTTATACAATGAAGTCTATGATATAGTAGATAAACACCATAGTGAACCTTATAAAGTTTTTAAGGAATATTATAGTACTCATTGGAATGACCTACTTGCAAATACAAGAAAGATAATCACTAAAATTATTGATGAACATTTATCGGAAGAAGCAGAAGCACTCTAAATAAATACACTGAGTGTTGAGGTGCACGATACACCTCAACACTCAAAGTAAAAAGATTTCATTTTTTGAAATAAAAACCGCTTAATATAGAGAAACGGGAAAATGTGGGGTTGTGCACATCTAGAACACACCAGTAGCACGCAACAACAAAGGGTGCAACAATCAGTCACACCCCTTGTAAAAAGGCAATTATAGCACCTTATTTTGTTTAATATTATGGCTACTATAGCGCATAATATGCCGTTATCTATAAACGGTCTAACACAATAGCATCGTTAATTTTCTTGTCTAGTTCTTCTATAGCTTTACTTCTTACCATTACGTTAGTTGACAGGTTGTTTGCTTCTCTAAAATTGGCTCTCATTCTTGTAGCTTGCAATGACGTTAAAACTTTGTTCTTCCTCTGCACGTCCACCCATTTTATCGCCTCATTTAAACCGCCTAGTTTTTCTACTAGTAACGCATTACCGTACTTGTCGATTTCTTTTTTATTTTTCATAGCTTCAATGTTAGGTCTTAAAATATTGATTTTATTTATTTTATTGTACTGTTCATACAGCAGATAACAAATATTGTCATAGAAAACCTTATCGTACAATAATGAAGCTTTTACCGCCTCAACACCTAGTTTTTTAGCTATTCTTTGTTTTAATCGGTATTCATACCGCAGAACGTTTTTATCTCTAAATTCTTTTGGTATCGGTTCACGGGTTTTAATTTGTTCCTTAATTTTATCATAGAAAGATAAGGTTTCTGTTTGCGTTGTGTAATACAAGCCGTTTGTTTGTTCAAGTCGTTGTTTCCTGCTTAGTTCACCTAAATAAGGAAAGTATGTTGTTACATCGTTTTCAGTTATAATATTAACCCCAACATCTAAACGGCTAACTATCGCATTCTGCATAGGCACATGTAATATGTCGCTTAATGCCTCTATAGCATTCTGTGTGTCGACACGATTCATAGTATAACAATTACTACCTAGATACCACTTACACAAACTGCCTTGTTTCAGTGCTACACTGTGGTCTGTCACTGACAATGCAAGGTTGCCTATATAACCGCTATAAACGGTACCTGTTCTGTAATTGTGTTCACCCTTATATATAAAGTCACTAGGCATTATATCAAGAATATTAGTACTGCTATCTGTGTATTTCATTTCTACAGTGTCATACACATACGTTACAATGAAGATATTTAATTTCTTCGTTCAATGAACCATTAACAAAATTATTGTATAACAGTTTACTGTTGTGTCGCTGTTCTTTAGCTACATACACCTCAACAACAGACCCCGTTTGTACAACTCCGTTAATCATTCTAAAATTCTTCAACACTACAATTATTGCATCTGTTGTGCGGTGTAAATCACCATAATAACAAGGGAATTTTAATACAGGACAATACAAGCTACTTATATGGTCTTTTTTTGATAGTGTTAAATCAGATTGATTTGTTTCACCAGGGTTTGTATAGGTGTTCTTGAGGATGTGAATAAATAAAGCTCCCTTTTTGTTTCTCATACTCTCAAGCTTACTGTTATTGCCTGTTGAGGCGGTGCAGTCTATTCGGGTCTTACTTTTTATGTCTTGAAGCTTTTCAAATCTATAATAACCTGTTAGTATCATTTCTTACCCCCTTTCTGCAAACAGTATGCCTGTGCCTGTGCTTGTATTTCATCAGTAGTGCTTACTCGGTTATCTTGTAGCCAGGTTTCTACCTCTTTTCTATTGAAGTACACAAGTTTTCCCGTTGGCTTAAAATGTGGTATCTCTTTTCTTGAAGTAAGCTTATAAAGATAGCTTTTTGACAATCCTGTATAGTTTGCCGTTTCATCAAATGTCAATACTTCTTTAGTGTTTATATTGGTGCTTATAAGGGCATTTTCTAAATGCTCTAATCTTTGCTCTATATTAATCATAAACTTTGATTTTAAATTATTAAAATTGCTTATTAATAAGTTTTATATGTTATAACAAGAGCAAAGATATAACGGAGAAATATAAAAAAATAGAGGTTGATATTGGGTTATATTTATCACTATTTTTCAATATAATTGCCTAGCGACAAATAAACACAAATAAACTACAAATAAAAACAAAAACAAAAGCCTAAAAATATTGTAAATTACAAATTCAATAAAATTTAATAAAATAACGCATCTACCAACTCTCTACCTTTTACATAGTAGTCGTTATTTTCAATTTGTGTTTTTGCTTGGTCTAACCTTTTTTCTCCAAAAAGTTTATTTAATGCTGTTGCAGGGTATGGCTTCTTGTTATTTGTTCCATCAAGGTTTCTGCAATAAATACGGACTGTAAGATACGCTAATAATGCGCTTGAGCATTGTTCAGTTTTTCTGTATTGCTTGTCCTTTATAGTAATTAGGTTTGAGACAATAGCTCTAATTAATATCATTTTAGCCTGTGTTGTTGCTAATTTTTGAGGCAATGCAGGTAATAATTTTGCTCGTATTTCATACATAACATACCCCTCTAATTCATTATAATTTTGGGGGTAATATAATTGGTAAAACATACTTTGTTGTTGACATATTTTATCTATGATAAATAATGAAAAGTTGCACATATCTATATATATTTTAATGATTTCTAATAAAGATTCATTGAATGAATCTCTAATTGAATTAGTGATAAAGAATGTGTTTTTACATTCATTCTTTATATTAATCATATCATAACAAAATTGTGCTATTTGTTTAATAAAAGCTTCTGCACGTCTTTCAGTACTACCAAAAAAATCGTCTATCTCGTCTTCTAAATCGTCAAAGTTTGGCTCTTCTAGGCATTCAGGATGTTCTTTTATCCATTGTTCAAATTTATCAATGTTTTCATCTTTTAAGTATTCAAGCCCATCAAACATTCTTTTAAATTTTCTAAATTCTGTTTTCTTCATTTCTCCTATAATTTAAACATTGGCAAATTATTAATTGCTTCTTCTTTTTGGCTGTCTATTGCCCTTGTATATTTTTCTGTATGCTTTAGGTCACTATGTCCTAAAAGACTTTGTACTACCCTTATATTTGCACCTGTAATAAGTAAGTTAGTGCCAAATGAATGACGTGCACAATGCCAGGTTATATGTTTGTCAATCTCTGCTCTTTCAGTCCAATATATTAATGACTTGTTACAGGCATTTAATGACGGCAGATTAAAGATTAATGTTTCCTTGTCTTGTTTTTCTCCTATGAGTTCTAGAAGTCCATCGTTGAGGTGAAGCGTTACCCCACTCCGTGAGCTGTGCCCCTTTGTCTTTGCCTGTTCAAACTTCAATAACCTGTTAGAGAAGTCCACATTACCGAACGTTAACTCTTTGACATCGCAATGTCTTAACCCTGTATACAAGCAGAATATAAATGCACGACGTATATCAAGGTTTTGTTGTGGATAAGAGGTTGTTACAAGTCGTTTTATTTCTTCTATACTTAAAATTTCTTTTCTTAAAATGCTTTCATCAACCTTACAAACAATGCCACTACATGGATTCTTTGAAATTATTTCTTTCTCAACTCCGTATGCAATGACTTTTTTAAATCGCTTATAGTAACTTCGTGCCCCCTCTCCTTTACTTTTACTTTCTAGGTATTCTACAAATTCAGACACCATATATTTACTCAACTGTTGAGGTTTTAGAGTGTCACAATACATAGGATATGTTACTATTACAAAGTCCTTAAAGCGTTTTAGTACCCCTATTATAGTTCTTATATCCTTTTTTGTGTAACTGTCTATATAAGCTTGAAAAAAGTCATACAGATTGATATTCTTAAAGTTTGTTTTAAGCCGTTTCCCTGTGATGTCCGCCTTTAACTGTTGTTCCCTTTCTGCTCTTATCTCCTGTGCTAACTTTAATGTATCTACATTGATTTGTCTTTCCTGTGGTGTTCTAGGTTTGTCTAATAGATATAGGTTTAAAGTCTCCTTTTTCCTGTCATGTTTCACTTTCTGCTTACCCGTTTTATCGTCTATCCACTGTATCCGCCCTAGATAAAACTCTAAATAAAGGCTAATTCTTCCGTCAGAAAGTGTACTATGTAACAATTTTGGGTTGTCTTTGCTCTTTGATAAAATTTTTTTCATAACTATAAACTCCTGATTTGCTTATGATTTCTTATGTTTTACAAAGATAATAAAAATACTTTTTCAAGGTGTACTAAAAGTGTACTAAATGACAAAACAAGGGAAAATAAGAGAAATTTACAAACACAAAAAAATGACTAAAATGCAGAAATTCAACATTTTAGTCATTTTTACTTTCTCTCAAAAAGTGGCAAAAGTACCCTTGAGGGGAATCGAACCCCTATCACAAGAACCGGAATCGTGCATTTTATCCATTAAACTACAAAGGCATTAACTTCAAGCAAGACAAATTTATAAAAATTCGTCAAACGCAACAAAACGCCTATTTAAAAAACTCACTTTCAATTTTTCTGTAACCATTCAAATCAAGGTGTAGTCCATCATTCTTTAGAAGAGCTTGACTTGCCTTTTCGTTTGTCATTAAAAGATTCAAACCAGGGTCACCATACACAACTTTCTCTTCTTTAGCCACACTCTCTATCAATTTATTGACTTCTACAATATCTGTCTCTAAAGACCTAACAGGGAAAATGCCACAAATCTTAATTTCTGCTTTAGGCTGACGCACTTTTATTGCTTGTATCAGTGTTCTTATACCCTCAGCAATCTCTTCGTGTGTACTTTTGTTTTGTTTATTAACTCCAATCAAATTGTTTACACCTATAGCAACAATAATTCGTTCAGCAGAGTATCCGTCCAATGCTCCATGGCACACTCTCCACAATACATTCTCAATTCTATCCCAACTAGCACCCATATTGACAACTTTCTTACCTGCTGTAGCCTTTTTCCAACCCACGCTATCACAAGTATATTTAAAGTTGTCAGTACCGCCCCATCTGTGCATAATAGAGTTTCCTAAAACCACAACTTTAGCCTTAGTTTTCTTAGCTTCAGTGATTTTATTGTCATGGTGTTCTATCCACTCATAAGTCTGAGCTTCACGACGTTGTCTTACAGGGATTTGTGTAGACATTTCACCAGTAGGCATATTCAAAATCTTATTTAATTTTTTGATATAGGCATCAGCATACACTCTCATTCCCCAATCACTAGGATGTATTGCTTCAACTGTCGCATCCCCAGGCATCGCTATTTCTTTATATGTCAAATGATAAAGGTTCAAATAGCCCTCAGCCAACAATTTTCTGTACGCCTCCAGGTTAGCCTCACAACCATTATCAACTCTACTCTGCCACACTTCTTGCATTTCGCCATGTGGATAACCTAAATGGTCGGTAATAACAATAGGAACATTAGGCTGTGACTTACGAATTTCTTTAACAGCATTTATAGTCAACTCTATAATTCTCTCTTTTTTGATTTTACAAAGATTTGGCAAGCAGTCTAAAATCACCGCTCTAGCTGGAGTAGAT
>JAWXTO010000094.1:0-6978 GCA_044433545.1 Rikenellaceae bacterium | reverse complement strand
AACTCATACCTCACAATTCCTAACTCCTAACTCTTAACTCTTAACTCTTAACTCTTAACTCTTAACTCTTAACTCCTCACTCTTAACTCCTCACTCCTAACTCCTAACTCACAACTCTTTATTCTTCGTTACCGCCTTTGCTAATATCTTTGTTGCCTGTGTGGTGTCTTTAGCCTCTACAATTTCAGCTATCAATGATTCTGATAAGGTTATAGCCTTTGAAACTCCGCTTTTTTTCTTCTTAAAGTTCTCACGCACCGACTTAAATTCAATGAGTATAATGCTTACTGTCGCTATCATCGACACATAAGGCAAGGTATAAGCAGGTATTAGCGAACCTACAAGGTCAATGAGCAGAGCCATAAGCTGAAAACGCCAGTACTCCCCAATTTTCACTATCGTCTTTCGAAGTCCTTTGCTATGAATATCTTCATCCTGCGCTTTCGCTCCCTCGACCCCAGTCCAAAAATCCACGAAATACGCAAACAGAGGAATAACCCACAACACCAAAACTATCAACGCCTGCGTCTCTGCTACATCCCAATTGTTATTTATAATGTCTTGTATCATACGATGTTTTTTTTGAAATGTTTATTCCTCATCTGTTATGTGTTTTAAACAAGCATATTAAGAGTAAGCGTTATAACGACTTTTGAAATGGTTGTGCCGTAGGAAGTAGGAACATCGCCAGTGTAAATTACTGTTTGGTTACGCATAGCGGAGTATGTTCCTGAGAGTGTGCCTGTAGCGGTTGAGCCATCTTCATAAGTTACCGTGTAGCCAAGATAACCTTCAGCATCAGTGTAAGAGAAGCTAGAGTTATAGGTGACCTTAACATAGAATGAACCACCAGAATAGCAATATATGTCGTCGGTGGTGAAGTCATAGTAACGAGTTCCGAGATAGTCCCACAGCTGGAATGTAGTCGGTATTACAGGTGCTACATAAGCCTCTTGGTCAACATAGAACCCAAAACTGCGTATAGATTCTGATGTGCTATTATAAGCAGAGTAGGATATAGAAACATAACCTTTACGAGATGCAGTGTTAGTGTTTGCAGAAGCGTAAAGCTTTATGTCAGCACCATTGTTTGACACGGTTACGGTCAGCCAATCACAAAGAACATATATGTATGAATCCCACGATGTAAGTTTTGTGTAGCATTCGGGAAACCATGGAAAGCTGTAATAAAGATTTCCACCGTTGCAGTCAACCTCAATCATGGTGTAAGCACTGTCGTTAGGCGTGTAGGACATGTTGTAATAGGATGAATAGCTGTCAGGAGCACCAGAGGTAGTTTGTATGAATTCTTCGGGATAGACCTTGTAGAAATGGGAATATCCTTTGAAAGAATAAAGTGAACATGGTGATGTAGTGGGTTGGACAGGAGATAGAGGGTTTATATCTTCGGTACAAAGCTTTATGAGCCCGTCTGTTGAGCTCCACTGTCCTGTTGATGAATCACCAGTGATACGAAAGCCTTTGCTAGAAATGACTTCAAGCATTGAGGGGGTATCACAGATTTTGCTGATTGTTGAATAGTCGTCTATTGCCATAATTTCTGTTAATTATCAACATTTAACTCCTTAGCCTTCTCGATAATATAGTTTGATAAAGCACTTGTTAATTTTGTTCGACATTCTCCTTCGAATGCGGAAATGACAGATTCATAAGTTGTAATTTGGGTTTCTCCGTTAATAACTTTCGATTCTTGTCTTTGCACATGAGACTCATAGTTTAATATACGCTCTATTATTGATGCCTTGTCGTCATCTATATCAACCGTTAGAAGCTCAGTGATTGCATTTGCTTGTGCATTTCGATCGTCAGTGCTATATGTGTTAGATTCAATGATTTTTCCATCGGTTGAAATGCTACGTTGGCGACTTAAATATAGATTTATAAGTCGATTCGCCATTTTACATTGCTCTAATTGTTTTGAACCTGTATCTATAGTTGTTTCTTCTATGCTAGTTTCCATAATTTATTGTATTTTAAGTGGTTAATGTTTGTTTTATATCCAGTTTGTTTAGTATCCTAAAGCGACAATGTCTTTAACATATATAACTTCATCATCTACACTCCTAATAGGTAAATTGTCGACATTCCAAAAATTGTCAATATCTGTTATATCTGAAGATGAGTGAGAATGTTCTATTTCTGCATACTCGTTGTGTGTATGACTTGTCAAAGAATATTCACTATGAGTGTGAGATGATAATGAATAGTCGCTATGAGTGTGAGAGATTAAAGAATATTCGTTGTGAGTGTGATTTATGTTGCTTTTATCGTCTAATAGCGTGTCGATATATGTAGAACTCCATGTGGTTGATGCCGAAATTATGGTATCATTAAGTATAGATGAGCCTTGATCGTTTGTGATTTCATATAAGTCACCTCCTGTTGCAAAAAAGTCAGACGAGATAATAGCCCTTTCGTTTTTCACAGTATACATTTCATTGTCAAGTGTAGCTTCAATAACGCTAGATTCTAAATCGTCGAGCTTTAGGTATTCATCATCATGAGAATGGTCGATGTCAGCATATTCACTATGAGTATGTGTTGTCAAAGAATAGTCACTGTGAGTGTGAGACGTTAAAGAATATTCGCTATGAGTGTGGTCAATGTCACTTTTATTTGCAAATAAAGTATAAAGATAGGATGAACTCCATGTTGTTGAGCTAGAACTAGAGCTGTCATCAATAAACGTTGAAGATAGCTCAGATAAAGTTCCGTCAGAGTTGGCTATGACAAAATCTTTCGCATAAATAATGTTATTTACTACATAATTATCGTTATCATTCAGTTCAGCTTTAACGTAGACCCCGTCCGCTGATAAATTCGATAGCAAATCACTTATTTCTGAGTCTAATTTATCTATTGTTATACTATTATTTTCAATTTTAACAGTTGTAATTGCACCGTCATCAATGTGTTCAGTCTTAACAGAGTCATCTTCAAGATCTAGTTTATAAATGTCACCAGTGTACACATTCCCAGAGAAACTCATAACTATGCTATGTGTTCTTTTTTCGCAAATAGAGTCACATCTAAGCCCACTTTGCATATAAATTAGTTTTATATGCTTGTTTTTTGTTAAAATTCGTGCTTTCATAACTAACTAAGATTTCCGATACGAGAATTTTCTATCCTAATAGCAGAATTTACTGCAATTTGAACATTATTCGTAGACGTATCTGTTAGTTTAATTTCAACTGTAAGTATGCCACATCCTAGAGTTCGTGTTTTTTCAGCAGGAATCGTTAATACCATTTGCTCTAGTGATGAAATTTTAGATATTACAAGTTCGCTGTCAATATCGGTTGAGGCAATGATTTCTGAGGGTGAATTTTTATGATATAAAATCATATCAACTTTTAGGTTGTCTAAATCACATTTTTCTGTTAAGTTGTCATCTTCATAAACTTCTATAGAAAGGACTATGTCTTCACCTTGATAAAATATATCTGCCATAATTATGAAAGTGTTACGTTGTTTTTGTAATAAGCTCCATTTTCTTTTAAGTATTTAAGAGCACAGAACATTCCAATATATGCAGATGCTTTATCTTCAGAAGATTGCTTAAAACGAGCCAAATCGCCTGTTGTTTTATACCATTGTACTAGCAAAGATTTAAGTATATATTCACGAACACGCTCATCAATAATGTTTAGTCGTATTGTATTGTAGCTTGTGTCATCAAACTCATTATCTCTTGAAGAAAAACCGCTTACATTTGATGATACATCCCATTCTGAATCTTTCTCTTCGTCTATAAAAAATGAATTAAAGTCTATCAGGATGAATTTTTGGAATATATCTACAACATCTGTCATAACAGATACTATATGTTGTTCAAAAAATGGAGTTTCGTCTTCTGTAAATATATATTTGTTAGATAGTCCATCTTTGCTATCAACAAATGTTGAAGCGTAAGAGGTTTCTAACATCATTTTTTCAATTAATTCGTCACTTTCCCAAGCGAATTTTAAATTTGTGTCATTTATTATGTACATAAGTTGTTTAATTTAAATTGTTTGAAAGATAAAATGCTATTTCAGAAAGTTAACACTTTGTTTAGTTCATCACATAGGGTATGCGGCATTTAGAGTTAACCATTAATGAAATAGATCGTAAATTATCTATGGTTTGATTATAATTATTATTGTTAATAAGACCTTTTTGAGAACACCAATACCTAAACATTTCAGCAATTAGAGCGTCTTCAATAGCATCCGAAAGTAAATGGATTTGTAAATCGTGAGATATACATACCATATATTTAAGGTTTTCGCTGTTGATATCTTCAGCAGAGGTTTCTTTAGAAAGTCTATATTTTAACTCTTTCAACATAGCGTCGTGATCGAGAATATGTGCTATTTTTCTTTGAACAAATGCGTCAGCTCTATCTATATGCTTTAAAAACCATTCATCGTCATTTCCAGTTATTGAGATGTCAGAAATGTTGTCAATGTTTCTGTTGGCTACATCGTTAAATGTTTGGTTGTATGAAAAAAGTTGAAGAAGTTTAAATAATGTTTTTTTAGATATTGTAATTTCTAATTTTGCCATGATTTCTATTTAAACATTAATATTAGATTGTTGAATTGTGTTAGAGCACGATCAGAAGCTGTTAAATCATTGAGAATTTGAAGAACTTTGGATGCACACAGCCAAACTAAAGGAGTGATTAATTTCTCAGGGAATTTTTCGTCAGCTTTTATGACAGGAATTGCATCTGCTATGATTATTTCAGGCATACATCCAGTTTTTACCTTTGCAGAATAATAGTACAATTTATTAGAATCTATGATTACAATAGGTTTGTGTGTTCCTCCTCTTAGATATGGGTTCGACTGGAGATTGTCAGTAGCAGATCCACGTCTATAGAAGCTCGTAATAGTTTTTTCCCAACTGTCAACTCTAAATGCGCTTACTCGAACGATGTTTTTAGGAAGTCTAACCCATCCACAACCATCTTTATTACATTCGTGTTCATTATAAATAAAGGATTGTCTTGTATCAATATGTATGTCTGATACACTGTTTAAAATCTGTAATGCTGATTCGTCAAGAAATGTTTCTATAGGTCTTTCTATGTTCAAATTTGAAAAGGTTGAATCATAAACTTCGTCAATTGCGGCTAGTACCTTAATTTTAATTTGTTCACGCGTCATACATTCCTCCAATCACAAAAATCATAGCCATAACTATTAACATATTGTTTTATGGCGTGTTGATTCATTTTTTTAGGCAGTTCCGCATCCAAATTTGTTGCAACCCATTCAATAGCCATTTGTTTGTTTTTAATGCCTTCAATTTTGATGTACTTGTTCTGGTCACTTTCAAAAAAACTAGCATCTTTTTCAGGCGGATTGACAATTAGTGCGAAATCTTTATTGAATCCGACGTCGTTTTCTATGGCTTTTTGTAAAATTTCAGAACTTGTAACAAATCTGCCGTTTACTCTATTAGGTACTAAACGACCTCCTTTGAATGCAATTACTGTAGGGATGCCATCAACATCAATTGTAGTGGTAAGGTGGAGGCTATTTAGTGAAATATAACTTTTTGTCATATTGTTTATAAGTTAAGAGGGTGACAACTTATATTAAAAACAGATATACAAATATCGTCACCCTCTAGGATTAATTAATTTATTTTATTGATGTTTAAGCATTAACACTCTTTCTTGTAATTATGCTTTAGGTTTGATAATTGCGTGACAATCAGGGTATTTAAGTGTTAGTGCAGAAACCTCTTGGATGACACGTGCATCAGCATTTTTCTGACCTGACTTTTTAAGGTCTAATTCAGTGACACTCAATGGAATAAATTCGTGTTTAGTGATGTGTTCAAGGTCTAGAATAACACCACAATCTTCCCACCCAGCTTCTTTGAATAGAGGAGCAAGCACAATGTCAAGTGTACCAAAGTAAGTGTCGATACGACGAATGTCAACGCCTAGAGAAAGGTCTTTAGTTACTGTGCCGATGCCTTTGTAGAACTCGTCAACTTGAGAAAGAGACTCAACAAGACCAGAACCAGCAAAAAGAATACGAGATGAAGAACCGTTGTTGCCATCAAATACCTCTTTTAACCAACTGTTGTATTGAGATTTTGAGATTGTACGGTCGCCAGTAGTCGATGTGCCATATTCTAACACATTCTCAATGTCTCGTGTGATACCTCTAGTGAAATAAGTGTGGTCATTGCCGCTTGTGTATTCTCCATCTTGACCAAATAACATTGAAAGCTCCATTTCCATTTTCATACTTAAAATGTTAACAGCTTCAAAGTTTGAGAATCCCCAATTTACTTCTTTTTCAGTAAGTCTACGGAATGTAGATTCTTCGATTTGTGCCATAAAGTTTTGGCAGTATTGCCATGAAAGGCTTGGATATATTGCAAAAGGATCTGTGCTGATAGAAAGTTCACTTTTAGCTTGACCCATTCTAATTAGCTCTACAGAAGAATCAAAATCTGGAACTACGAATTTTTCAGAGTTGCTGCCTGATGTAGAGCCCATAACGCCATTAACAGGGATAAGTTCAAATACATATCCATCTTTTTTAGCAACATAGAACATTACATCTTCAGTGTGAGTGCCGCTACTGCCAATTCGTGCGCTTCCTTTAGTTCCTGGAAGGACAAGATCTCTCATAAGCATAGTGTCACATGTACGCCAAATGTCAGGGTTCGTAACTTGAACGAAGATAGATGTAAGTTCAGTAGTGCTATAAGTGAAAGAAGATGCAGGAGTGCTGCTGCTAGAGCCAGCTCCACTAACTGTTGAATCTAAATAGTCTTTTACTGGTTTGTAAGAGGCTTGATAATATCCAATCTTTTGAGATTTTGCAGGAACTCGATTTTTTAGGTTTCTTGTGATTGTGTCAAGTGGTGTGCGAGACGGCATCATTTCTGTTACGGTCTTTGAAATGTCCTCTTTTAATAGTTCAGGAGTTAACCCAACTTTGT
>JAWXTO010000093.1:0-6989 GCA_044433545.1 Rikenellaceae bacterium | reverse complement strand
GCACAACATATTCTGTGTGTTCTCTAGCTTTTATAGGCTCTAAATCATACGAAGGGTGACCTGATAACGCCCTTTTTGAAATTTTTTCTTCTTTTAACCATTCTTTAAGTTCGTTAAAAGTAATTGAAGCACTTATAAGTTCTTTGTATTCTACAGATTCATTTTTCCCAGCCGAACAGCTGCCTATAGTTATAATCTTTATGTCGTCTCCTAACTTTTGTTTTAGCTGTCTAGCGTGAGCAACAGTTGGAGTTTCGACATTAATCATAGAATCAACTAAATCGGGATATCTTTTTACGATTAAATTGTTTACAACAGAACAGCTTGTTGTAATGTTTATGTTGTTTTTCGACTCTTTAACTTGTTTAAAAGTCTCATTAATAATAGCTTCTGCACCAAGTGTTGTTTCGCTAACATACGTAAAACCTAATAGTTTTAATGCTTCCACTATTTTATTAACGGTCATATTTTTAAACTCTCCAACCCATGCTGGCGATAGAGACGCAACAATTGTTTGGTTTTTACGTATTATAGTTTTACATCTTTCAACATGTGAATGAAACTTAACTAAATTTTGAGGACACACGTCAACGCATTTTGAACAACTTATACATCTTGATGAAATGATTGATGCTTTAAAGTCTGTTATTGAAATAGCACTTGCTGGGCAAACTCTTACACATTGATAACAGTTTGCACAATCGCCATTTTCTATATAAAAAATCGAGTTCATAAATTCCTAAAATTTGTTATATTTGCATATTGTGTTAAAAAGACAAGTTCAGATTAAAAAAAACGTTTAAATATTGTTAAAGTCCTGAAATTATACTTTTTGCATAATTTCACGCTTTTACGTAAACTTTACAAGCTAAACGCTTTAGTTTTGCAAATATAATAACTATTTTTGTGGAAACAATGAAAAATAACATCATATATTTAATAATAATTTCTATGCTGTGTCTAACAGCTACAGAACTGCATTCTCAGAATTTCAACAGAGGATGTATTTATTATGCTGTTATATTAAATGGAGACACAATTCAAGCGATTACGATGCCTGAACTTAACATTTATGGAAAAGGAAAGAGGAAGAAGAGTAGCACTACAAAACGTGATGTTCGCAAATATAATAAGTTAATAAATGCCGTTTTAGTGACTTATCCAATAGCTAAAGACGCTGGCCGGACATTAAAACGAATGGAAGCCCACATAAAGACTTTAGATAGTGAAAGAGCGAAAAATCAATATGTTAAAACGGTTGAAGACTCTCTTAAAACAGCATATATGCCACTTGTTAAGCGCATGTCGATGTATCAGGGTATGATTCTGCTTAAACTTATTGACAGAGAAACAGGAAAAACGTCTTATAATCTTATACAAGAGCTGCGAGGTAATTTATCTGCCTTTTTCTGGCAAAATATCACTCGTTTGTTTGGGGGTGACTTAAAGGCGGAATATGACAAAGAGGATGAAGATGCTATGATAGAAGAAATCATAATTCTTTATGAAATTGGTGTCTTCCGAATAAACAAAAAATAGTAGGGGAGAGTGTGTTCTATTTAATTCTGCCCTGTACTGGTATCAAAATTGCTTACGATAATAAACATTAGTTATTTTAGGGAACTTCTAAAAACTCAAATAAAGCCAGTTATTAGAACTCCCCTTAACCTATTTTATTATCTTAAATTATTTTGATATGTCAACTTTAGTACACAAAAAAACTAACCTTGCTTATTATCTTGGCGATTTTAAACCTCTTATAGGTGAGCAAACTATGGATTATCACTATAACAAACATTACGGAGCTTATATTGATAATACGAACAAGTTAGCTGCTGGCACAGAGTATGAAAACATGTCTCTTGTTGGAATAGTGAAAGAAAGTGAGGGCGCACTATTCAATAATGCTGCTCAAGCTCTTAATCACAAGCTTTATTTTGATATGCTAACGCCCAATCAGACGGTTTTAGAGCCTAAAGGTAAGTTGTTAGAAGCTATAGAAATGTCATTTGGCTCGTTTGGCGCAATGAAAGAACAATTTTCGGATGCTGCACTTAAACATTTTGGTTCAGGATGGACGTTTCTTGTGGTTAATGGCAAGGAGTTAGACATTGTTCCTACGTCGAATGCGTGGAGTCCTGTCAGAGAAGGACGCAAGCCTATTTTGGTGATAGATGTTTGGGAGCATGCTTACTATTTAGATCATCAAAATCGTAGAGCGGATTTTATTGTTAATTTTTGGCAAACAGTAGATTGGAGTAAGGTTGGTGAACTTTATGAGAATTTCATTTAATAATAAGCGAGTGGCTAAGAAGGCGATTTTTGGAATCGCCTTTTGTCTATAATCTACTAAATGGGTCTTTGACCCTGCCCGTCTGGCATTAAGACAGCCCTATTCGTCTTAAACTCTTTATGCGCAGCCCCAGCCGACCCGACTAAAAAAGCAAGCTCTGCTTGCGCAGTCGGCTGACAGCTCGTAAGAGCTGTAAATTTTTTATAAAATTATTTTCTATTTTATAGATAGTCCTTTTTATTAGATTATATAATCTAATAAATGATTTTTAGAACCTCTACATATAACTCATTATCGTAGTCAAATCAGCCTCAATGGCAACTTTTAGCTCATCTAAAGAATCAAATTTCTTCTCTTCACGAACGAACTTCAATAATTTAACAGACACTTTTTTGTCGTAAACATTTCCTGTGTAATCTAAAACATACACTTCTAAGAAGCGGCTATCATCATCAGTCACTGTAGGTCGCACTCCAATATTTGCCAAGCCTACATAATTAAAGCCGTCAATTATTACAGATACAAAGTACACACCATTTTTTATTTTAATTAAAGTGTCAATTGGGATATTTATAGTCGGATATCCGATAAAAGAACCTATTTTTTTGCCCTCAACAACTTTTCCAGTTATAATCATATTCATAATTTAATTATTTTTAGTAAAACAAAGAAATTGTCACTATATTTGCTACAAATTTAAAAAAAAACTTGCAGTGAACCACGAAATTAACAAGAAAAATATAAAATTATTATATTCGATAGGCGAAGTTGCTGAAATCTTCGATGTCAATGTGTCCCTTATAAGGCACTGGTCTAACTATTTTGACGTTTTGAAGCCTAAAACAAATAAAAAGGGAAATCGTTTTTATACACCTGAAGATGTCGAAAATATAAAAAAAATATATAATCTTGTGAAAGAACGTGGCATACACCTTAAAGATGCTCAAATTTACCTAAAGAAAAATCGTTCCAAAATTGATAATAATATCATATTAATAGATAAACTTCACAATGTGAAGTCTATGTTGACAGAAATTCTAATGACGTTGGACGATGACGATTCTGAAACCTTATATATTAACAAATGATGAAAATAAAAGATATAGTTAACGAATTAGAACAATTTGCGCCGCTTTCTCTACAAGAACAATGGGATAATTGTGGTGTGCAAGTTGGTGATGTATCTCAAGAGTTAAAGGGCATAGTTTTGTGTTTAGACATAACACAAGAAACTGTTTCTAAAGCGATAGAAAATGGCTTTAATATGATAATTTCTCATCATCCACTAATATTTAGCGGTATAAAATCGTTAACAGGTAAGAATACTACTGAAAAAATCGTTTTATCTGCTATAAAAAATGATTTGGTGATTTATTCAGGGCACACAAATTTTGATAAAGCTTATGGCGGGGTTAGTTTCGCAGTGGCTAAGAAAATAGGGCTTAAAAATTTGTCTATATTAGTGCCTAGCGATGAAAAATTAAAGAAAATAGCTCTTTTTACACCTAAATCGCACTATGAAATTGTCCAAAATGCAGCTTTTTCTGCTGGTGCTGGCAAAATAGGAAACTATGAATGTTGTGGATTTACTTCTGAGGGGAGAGGTTCTTTTCGTGCTTTAGAGGGCGCAAACCCCTATGTAGGTGAAATTAACGAAATTCACTTTGAAGATGAGGTGAAATTTGAAACTATAGTCACTAACGACAAGCTATATAATGTTCTAAATGCCATAAAAGCTGTCCATCCTTATGAAGAAGTCGCCTATGATATTTTTAATTTAGAAATAAACAGAAATGATTACGGATTAGGCGTGGTAGGTGACATTGAAGAAACAAATTTTGATGAATTTGCAGAACATATTAAGAATTGTTTGGACATTCCGTATGTAAGACATTCAAAAAAAATAGAAAAAAACATACAGCGTGTTGCAATTTGTGGTGGAAGTGGAGCTTCATTTGTAAAAAATGCAATGTATTCAAATGCAGACATTTATCTATCTGGAGATTTTAAATATCACGATTTTCAAGTGCCAAATGACAGCATTATGGTGATGGATATTGGGCATTTTGAAAGCGAAAAGTTTATTATCGAAATTTTTTATAGTATAGTTACAAAAAAAATTAGTAACTTTGCAGACTGTATACTTGTTGACAGTGGTAATCCAGTTAATTACATATAGAACTGAAATGCTAAAGGTTGACAATTGCTTTAACAACAGAATTTAACTTTATTGTTTATCTTTTTAAAAAATATATAATGGCGACATCAAGTAAAAAAGGAGCTAACGGCAGCGAAATCACTATTGAAGATAAAATTGTTGCTCTTTATGAGTTACAACAAATTGATTCAAAGATTGATGAGATAAACCGTATCAAAGGAGAGCTTCCTTATGAGGTTCAAGACCTTGAAGACGAAATTGAAGGTATTGATACACGTATTAAGAAGCTTGCTTCTGAAGTTGAAGAACTTACAAAAAGAGTAAGAGCAAAAAAAGAAAGTATAGAAATATCTAAAATAAAAGTTGCTAAATACGAAGAGCAAAAAAACAATGTGCGCAACAACCGTGAGTACGATGTTTTAGAAAAAGAGATAGAATTTGAAAATCTTGAAATTGAGCTTCTTGAAAAACGTATTAAAGAGTTAAATTCTGAATCTAAAGGCAAGAAAAAAAGAATCGAAGAAACAAAATCTGTCTTAAACGATAGAAAAATTGATTTAGACATCAAGAAAAAAGAGCTAGAAACTATTGATGCTGAAACTTCTGAAGAAATTGCAGAACTTAACAAATTAGCAGACGATAAATCTTCAATCGTTGACGATCATCTTCTAAAATCATATCGCACTATCCGTAAAGGTATGAAAAATGGTCTTGCAGTAGTTAGCGTTAAACGTAAAGCTTGTGGTGGATGTTTTAACCAAATTCCTCCTCAAAGACAGCTAGACATTAGAATCAGCAAGAAAATTATCGTATGTGAATATTGCGGTAGAATCTTAGTTTCTGACAAAATCGAAGAAACAGAAGAATAAATTAAAGGGGTTCGTGAAGCCTAGTTTTGCGAATTACGATATAGAAATAGGGCAATCAACAAAATTTAGGTTTTGTTGATTGCCCTATTGTTTTGGGAATGACTTATGTCATACAGAAATACTTATTCTTTGCTACCTAAGCATTTCCATGCACCAGCAGAAAGAGCTGCACCGATAAATGGAGCTACGATAAACAACCAAAGTTGAGAAAGTGCTTCACCTCCGTTGAAAACAGCTGGAGCGATACTACGTGCTGGGTTCACTGATGTGCCCGTGATAGGAATACATACGATGTGTACTAACACTAATGTAAGACCGATAGCTAAACCTGCTAATTTAGGAGCAGAATTTTCTTTTGCTGTAGAGCCTAACACAACTAACACAAAAATAAATGTAAATACAACCTCAGCAATAAACGCTGGAATCATCATGCCTTCGCTGTAACTGTTTGCGCCATGTCCTGTTAATCCTAACTTGCTAGAAATAGCAAAAAGAATAGCCGAACCTACAAAAGCACCTACGACTTGTGCTACCATGTAAGAACCTGCTTCTTTGCCACTCATACGGCCTGACATCCAAACACCTAAAGTGATTGCAGGGTTGATGTGACAGCCAGAAACGCCGCCTACAGTATATGCCATAGCAACAACTGAAAGACCAAATGCAAATGCGATAGTTAAAACAGCTGCTACAGATGTAGCGCCACCATTAAACACTGCTGAGCCGCAACCCATAAGCACCAATACCATTGTACCGATTGCTTCTGCTAATAATTTCTTATTCATAATTTATTTAAATTTAATGAATTTATGCCACGAAAGCACAAATTCGGTTAATAAAAAGTCTTGGTATAGTAAAAATTTTAATATATTGTTAATATTGTTAAAACCACCTACCTACAAATGTATAAATTTATTTTCAATTTTAGTGCAATTTATTCAAACTAATTGTTAACAAATTGTTTAGAGTCCCAATTTTGCATATTTTATGTTTATTTAACGTACAATACACACATATTATACTATTTGCGAAGAATAAATACCTATCTTTGCACCATATTAATTTGAAAAACAGAAATACGAGATGGTAAAGGCTTTGTTTTTAGACATTGATGGAACATTAGTGAGTTTTGAAACGCACAGTATTCCAGAGTCGGCAGTAGAAGCATTAGTGGCTGCAAAAGCTAGTGGAGTTAAGATTTTTATAGCTACAGGAAGAGCTAAATCTATGATTAACAATCTTTCAGCGTTAGAAGAGCGAAATTTAATTGATGGCTACATCACAATGAACGGTTCGTGCTGTTTTGTTGGTGAAGACGTTGTTTTTAAAAACGCAATTCCAAATGAGGATGCAAAAATTGTTATAGATTATTGTAAAAAAGAGGGTAAATCTTGTGTTGTCATAAAAAATGATAAACCTTCAATTTTTCAACCTACAGAACTGTTTGAAGAAATCTTTTATACAGGTTTACATGTTGACCTTATGCAAGAAATTGGTGCAGAAGAGGCTGTACAAGGCGAAATTTTTCAGCTAACACCTTTCGTTACTGAAGAGGAAGAAGAAAATTTTAGCTCAAAAGTGAAAAATTGTGAATTTGGACGTTGGTATCCTGCTTTCACAGATTTAGGAGCTAAAGGCAACACAAAAAGTCGTGGAATTGATAAAGTTA
>JAWXTO010000092.1:0-7200 GCA_044433545.1 Rikenellaceae bacterium | reverse complement strand
CTCATAATAGCTGATGAGCCTACAGCAAATTTAGACCCTGAAACATCTTCAGATATTATGAATATTTTTGTAGAGCTTTCAAAAATGGGATGTGCAGTGCTTTTATCGACTCACGATGTGTCTATTATAGAACAAAATCCTGCTCGCACACTAAGATGTGACGGTGGATTTATCGAAGAGATTGACATCTTCAGCATATTAGACATAAAACGCCCAGATTTAGAGCCTTTCGAATCACATTACATAGAAGAAGACATCTATAGTGATGAATACGTTGAAAGCAACTAAATCTAAACAATTTACATAACAAACTGATAACAACTATTTTAGATAAAAATAACTATTTTACAATAATATAGTAAAGGAATTATTGAATATAATAATTTGCAAAACAAAAGTTTAAGAATTTACCTTAAAAAAATAATATTCTTATTGGAAAAATCCATAATTTTTATTATATTTGCATCTTAATTTGATAGAAACAAATAGATTTCTTATTTTTAACTATAAATAATAAATAGTGCACCTTTGCACTTAATAAAAAAATATAATGAGTACTGAAAATTTAAACCAAGAAAACATTAAGGCGGCTGAATACTCAGCAAATAGTATTCAAGTGCTTGAAGGGTTAGAAGCCGTAAGAAAACGTCCTGCTATGTATATTGGTGACATTGGTATCAAAGGGCTTCACCACCTAGTTTATGAGGTTGTAGACAACTCAATTGACGAAGCGTTAGCAGGTCACTGTACTGATATTGATGTTTATATTAACGAAGATAATTCTATAACTGTAAGCGACAATGGACGTGGTATTCCAACTGATTACCACGAAAAAGAAAAGAAATCAGCCCTTGAGGTTGTATTAACTGTTCTTCACGCTGGGGGTAAATTTGATAAAGATTCATATAAAGTTTCTGGGGGTCTTCATGGTGTAGGTGTTAGTTGTGTTAATGCACTTTCTGTTGAACTTACTGCTATTGTTAAGCGTAATGGCAAAGTTCACAAACAAACATTTAGCCGTGGCGCAGCAACTTCAAGTGTTGAAATAATTGGCGAAACTGAAGAAACAGGAACTACTATCATCTTCAAACCAGATGATACTATTTTCACTTCTACAGAATACAATTATGACATTCTGTCTACACGTCTACGTGAATTAGCTTATCTTAACAAAGGCATACGCTTAAATATCACAGATTTACGTGACATTGACGACAAAGGAGAAGCTAAAAACAATAAATACTACTCACAAGAAGGTCTTAAAGAATTTGTTCGCTTCTTAGATGCAAACAGAGAAACTCTTATAGAAGAAGTTATTTATATAGAGGCTGAAAAAGAAGGCGTACCTGTAGAGGTTGCTATGCAATATAACACTTCATACACAGAAAACGTACACTCTTACGTAAATAATATCAACACTATCGAGGGAGGTACTCACCTAACAGGTTTTAGACGTGCACTTACAAGAACACTAAAAAAATATGCTGAAGAAAGTGGCATGTTGTCAAAACTAAAATTTGATATTAATGGCGACGACTTTAGAGAGGGCTTAACTGCAGTTATTTCTGTGAAAGTTGCAGAACCTCAATTTGAAGGTCAAACAAAAACAAAATTAGGCAATAGTGAGATTTCTGGGGCTGTAGACCAAGCAATTACTGCTGCTCTTAACAACTTCTTAGAAGAAAATCCTAAAGACGCTAAACAAATTGTATCAAAAGTTATCCTTGCAGCACAAGCTCGTAACGCAGCACGTAAAGCTAGAGACTTAGTTCAACGTAAAACTGTCCTTTCAGGCGCAGGTCTACCAGGAAAACTTGCAGACTGCTCTTCACGTGACAACACAAAAACAGAAGTTTACCTTGTCGAAGGGGACTCTGCGGGTGGTACAGCTAAACAAGGTCGTGACCGTATGTTCCAAGCAATTCTACCTCTTCGTGGTAAGATTCTTAACGTTGAAAAAGCAATGGAACACCGTATATTTGAAAGTGAAGAGATTAAAAACATCTTTACAGCGTTAGGTGTTACTATAGGTACAGAAGAAGACAGCAAAGCGCTTAATCTTTCGAAGTTACGTTATAACAAAATTATCGTAATGACCGATGCTGATGTCGACGGTAGCCACATCGCAACACTTATCATGACATTCTTCTTTAGATATATGAATGACCTTATCAAAAATGGTCACTTATACATTGCAACACCTCCTCTTTACCTTGTTAAAAAAGGTAGAAACGAACGTTACTGTTGGAGTGAAGAAGAACGCCTAACTGCAATTCAAGAAATGGGCTCTAAAGGTGTTTCTATCCAACGCTACAAAGGTCTTGGTGAAATGAACCCTGAACAATTGTGGACTACTACAATGTCTCCAGAGAACCGTATCCTTAGACAAGTAACAATAGAGAGCGGTGCAGAAGCAGACAGAATATTCTCAATGTTAATGGGTGACGACGTTCCTCCACGTAGGGAATTTATTGAACAACACGCTAAATACGCTAAAATTGACGCTTAATGGCAGAAAATTTATATATACCAAACACTAATAATAAAGCAGATATTTATGAGGCTATTTTGCCTCAAATATCTGCTTTAATTAAATATGAGAACTCACGAATAGCTTCTCTTGCAAACATTTCAGCTATCCTTAAAGAAGCATTTAACTTTTTCTGGGTAGGGTTCTATATTATCGAAAACAGCCAGCTTGTTTTAGGTCCTTTTCAAGGAACTTTAGCATGTTCACGCATAAACTTTGGCAAAGGAGTCTGTGGTACAGCTTGGAAAACTAAAGAAACACAGCTTGTAGAAGATGTAGAACAGTTTCCTGGGCACATCGCATGTAGCTCACTGTCAAAATCTGAAATTGTTGTACCTATATTTAAAAATGGTGAAGTAGTCGCTATCTTGGATATAGATTCCGACAAATATGCAGACTTTGATGATATTGACAACCTATTCCTTAACAAATTATGCGATGGAATTGGTGAAATTGTATTCTAAAAAACAACTATTACATGAAATATTTATACTTTACACTACTTTTAAGCATGGCTAGCTGTGCTCAACAAACAGTTGAAAAAGATAACACAATTACAGTCTCAATCGACCCTCTAAAATATTTCGTGGATAAAATTAGTGGAGGTGACTTTGAAGTTAATGTGCTAGTTCCTAAAGGAGCTTCCGCAGAAACATACGAACCAACACCCTCAGATATAAAAAATGTAACAAAATCTAAGGCGTTTATATCTGTAGGTTTACTTGATACTGAAATTAACATCATAGAATACCTTGAAAAAAAGAATGACATTCTAAATATCGAGTTATACAAAAATTGTGAACTTATAGAGTCTGATGGTTGTGGTTGCGGAAGTGCTCATCACTCTCACAATGAAACTAGTCACGATGAACATGGACATTCTCACCTAAGTCAAGACCCACACATCTGGATTTCTGTAAAGAACTCAAGACAAATCGCAAAAGACACCTACGAAGCGTTAGTTATGTTAAATAGAGATTCGTTAAATAAATACAATGAAAATTACAGTAACTTGATTAATTCATTAAATGAAGTTGATTCAGTATTTTCAGCAAATAAAGGAATTGTAAATACAGTTTTAGTATATCATCCATTTCTTGGTTATTTAGCAGATGAATACAGCTTCACTCAGGTTTCTATTGAGGATGAAGGCAAAGAACCATCAGCAAAAAAAATCAAAGAACTGATTACAGATGCTAAAAATGAAGGTATTAAAACCGTGTTTTATCAATCTCAATTTCCTACAAGCAGTGTTGAGTCTATTGCGAAAGAATTGTCTGCTAAAACGGTGAAAATCGACCCTTTAGAGTACGATCACATACAGAATCTGATAAACATATCTAATTCATTACGTTATGAGTGATATTATTCTGAAATTGGATCAAATAGAAGTGCGTTATGATGATAAAATTGCACTTCAAAATGCTAGTTTAGAGGTTAAATCACACGATTTTATAGGTGTTATAGGTCCAAATGGAGGCGGAAAAACAACTCTAATTAAAGCGATTCTAAAGAAAGTAGAAATAGAAAACGGTCAAATAACCTATTTTGGAATAGAAAACAAAATAGGTTATTTGCCACAATACAGCAATATAGACAAGCAATTTCCTATCAAAGTCAAAGAAGTTGTTCTGTCAGGACTACAGTCAAATAAGAAGATATTTTCAAAATATAGCCAAAAAGACAAAAATAAGGCTATAGAACTCCTTAAAAGGTGCTCTATAGAACAGTTGGCAGAGAAATCAATAGGTACACTCTCTGGGGGTGAGCTTCAAAGAGTACTATTGTGCCGTGCTATAATTTCTGAACCTAAACTTTTAATACTTGACGAGCCAAATACGTACGTAGACAATAAATTTGAGAAAGAATTGTACGCATTACTTCAAGAATTGAACAAAGAGATGGCAATAATCATGGTTTCTCACGATTTAGGCACAATCACTTCACATGTAAAAAACATAGCATGTGTAAACAAGAATTTACACTTTCACAAGTCAAATAAAATCACACAAGAACAGCTATTAAACTATGATTGTCCTATACTTTTAGTGTCTCATGGGGTAATTCCACACACCGTACTAGCAAAACACTAGTTTACAAATGTAAATTTTATAATTATTTACTTTTGTAAACATAGAGTACTAGGCACTAAAAGACAATTATTCAGCACTTTAGGGAAAAATATTGCGTTTTGTAAATATACAAAATATAAAAGAAGAAAAAGCTATAAACATTCTCGATTTGAGAAGGTATTTATAGCTTTTTCTTCTTCTTTTGTATTCCAGATTCTACGTTGTATATTTTTGATAAGATATTTAAATATAACAGTTTATAAGTGTGGTTACCTTTCCCTAAAGCTCTCAAATGTACCGTCACTATAGAAAATAATTACTTTTGTGACGCTAACTCCTTCTTTTAATGGTAAAGCAGAAACTGCGTTAGATGCCTGTTCTTCAACTTTACTGTCTTCTTCTTTTGTGCTATCAGGTTCAATAGCCTCTTTTTCCTCAATATCAGGCGAAATAAGAGGTTCTAAGATATCTAAAGGATCTTTTTCTACTGGAGTAGGGTCTATCTTTCTAAACATGTCTCCTTGCCCTAATAACAACCAATCAGGGCTTATATCAGAAAACCTTTCGATTAATTTAAGAATAAAATCATAATTAGGATTATTTCGCCCAGACAACAGATGTGAAATACTTGACGGTTGCACATTCATAATCTCTGCAAATTTTAATGCAGTCAATCCCTTTACGGATAATAATATTGACAATCTTTCTTTCATAGTACTTATATTTAGGTAATTATATATTTGTAAATCAATAATAATGTACAAATGTAACAATAAAATTTAATTTACAAAAGTAATTTTATTGAATTTTAAGCTTTTGATTAAATTCTTATCAAAATCATACATCTTTACAGTTGTAACTTATTGTAATTTATTATTCAATTTACATTTGTAATTGCATAATTTTATACTTTATTCACTTTATCTATTTTATTGAAATTTACTTTATGTAACTCTTATATCTATCTGTTTTACATATAGTTACATTATTATAGTATAATTATTTCATTCTATTTTACACATTTTTAGCAATCTGTAACTATTTGATTTATAACACTAATTCATCTGCCAAAACTAAATCACTGATATTCAATGAAATAGTTTTAAAATTATACTCTGATACACTACCCTATTATTATCATAAATAGACAACATTACAAACGTAACTGTACACTTTATATATACAGAAGTAAAGTTTAGACACAAAAAAAGTGGGCTAATTTGATTTCTCAAACTAACCCACTCTACTCTACTTAAAACTAAAAAACCTCAATTTAATAGTTTTTTTCGCTATTTTAACACTAGGTGTCAAAGAAGCAATTTCATGCCCTTACCCCCCCTATTTTTACATTTTCAAAAAACGCCTTTTTAAGCATTTTTATATACAAAATAAGTACAATAAAAATTACAATTTTATCTTATCTAAAACAACTGTGAATTCCTCTGCTGAAAGGTTCAACTTTGGATTCGTAAATAACATATCGCTTTCGCTATTCATAGGAACAAGATGTATGTGTGCGTGTGGAATCTCAAATCCTAGCACAGTTACACCAACTCTTTTACAATCTAAACTATCCTGCATCTTTTTAGCGATTATTCGTGCAAAATCTAGCAGTTCATCGTATTCTTTTTTCGTCAAATCGAAAATATTATCGACTTCACGCTTAGGAACGACCAAAGTATGCCCTTCTGTTAGAGGATTTATGTCTAAAAATGCAAAATTATTGTCATTTTCAGCGACTTTATAGCAAGGAATTTCTCCTTGTATTATTTTAGTAAAAATTGTTGCCATTTTTATTTCTAAATTACTTATTTAAACTATTGTTCTTTAAATTTTGGAGTCATAATTTCAGCATACAGCACAGCTTTGCGAACATCAAACTCTTCAGCTATCTGATTTCGCTCATTTTTTGCAGATTTAGATTGTACATCTAGCGCGTCTGTAGGTTGTTGTTTACTTTTTTCTCTTGATTGCATCATAGATTCAACACTTTCGTAATTGCCAAAAGCCTTATTTAACTCTACTCTGTCATCAATTTCTGACATTAAATTACCAAATTTTGCATCTTCAGAATTAGCATCCTTATCAGGAACTTCTGCTTCTTCTAGCGCTTTTTTTATCTTATTATTGCGATTAATAGAGAACAAAACAATAAAAATTACAATAAAAATCCATATATTTTCCATAATTTTCCCTTAAATTAAACTATACTTTTATTTGTCTCAGCAGATTTAAAGTTTTCTACACATCTAACAAAATCTATTCCTTTTACTAGACGTAAACGTTCAATAATCTGGTCTAAATGCTCCTTAGAACTTATATAAATCGTTAAATTTCCCTCGAAAACTCCATCGTGACTATCAATAGAAAGACTCCTAATATTTACACTATATTGTGAGGTTAGAACCACAGAAATATCAAGCAAAATTCCCATTCTATCTATGCCTCGCAACTCAAGAAACATCAATTTAGACATCACTTTTTCAGAATTCCACTCAATAGGAACTATAGATTTGCCATCTCGTGCAGCCCTTTTAATCGCTTCATCACAACTTTTCTTGTGTACAATTACGCAATTATCATCTTTAAACCCCACAA
>JAWXTO010000091.1:0-7202 GCA_044433545.1 Rikenellaceae bacterium | reverse complement strand
GAAAGTTTAAAACCTCCTTATGTTCTTAAAGCTGATGGACTTGCTGCTGGTAAGGGAGTTATCATTCCTGAGACTTTAGAGGATGCTAAAAGAGAACTTACAGAAATGTTAGAAGGTAAATTTGGTGTAGCTAGCAAAAAAGTAGTTATCGAAGAGTTCTTAAAAGGTATCGAAGTTTCTGTTTTCGTAGCTGTCGACAACGTAGGATATAAAATCCTACCTGAAGCGAAAGATTACAAACGTATTGGTGAGGGCGACACTGGCTTAAATACAGGTGGTATGGGTGCAGTTTCTCCAGTCCCTTTTGCAAATGCTGAATTTATGGCTAAAGTTGAAGAGAGAATTATTATCCCTACTGTACAAGGCCTACAAAGAGAAAATATAGACTATAAAGGATTTATTTTCATAGGACTTATGAATATCGAAGGAGAGCCTTATGTGATTGAATACAATGTGCGTATGGGTGACCCAGAAACTGAGGTTGTGATTCCTAGAATCGAGTCAGATATAATTGACCTGTTTGAAGGTATAGTTTATGGAACTTTAAACACTAAAGAGCTTGTAATTTCGCCAAAAACAGCCGTAACAGTAGTAGCAGTATCTGGTGGTTATCCTGAAGATTACCAAAAAGGGTTAAAAATATTAGGCACTAACACACGCACTAAGAGTATCGTATTCCACGCTGGTACAAAACTTTCTGGACGTGACATTTTAACTGATGGTGGTCGTGTTTTAGCAGTAACATCACTTGGTGACTCAATGGAAGAAGCTTTGAATACATCATATACTACTTTAAAAAGTATATCTTATGATGGAATTTATTATAGAACTGACATAGGTAAAGATTTGTCAAAATAAAACTATAAATTTAACACTTTTACGCTTGTCTTTTATTGGGGCGTGAAAGTGTTAAGTTCTTTATATCCAATCTTATTGAAATGAATTTAAAGAGTTTATCTCAGGCAATTCTTTACTTCTTAATACTAATTATAGTTTTTTGGAGTAAAGATTTTTTTTTAGATGCTGAACCATATTATTTTATACCGACTACTGAAACATCTTTTAGTGGTTATAGTGCTATATCTAGGTATATTTTTATAACTATTGAGGGTATGGGCTTATTTGGGTATCTTATAACAATGTTTGCCACGATGATAAATGCCCTTTATATGTCTCGTATTATAGTTCGATTCAATACTAACATGCCAAAAAGTTTCATTTCTATGATAGTTTTTTTGTGTTTAGTTTCGATTAGTTTTGTGACGAAGTTTAATTTTGTTAACCATATCATCATTTTCTTGTTACTTTCTTCGTGCGAAAAGCAGATTTTTGTGCAGTTGAATCATCGCTCTATAAAATATTCATTTTTTTCAGCCTTTTGTTTAGGAATGGCTGCACTTTTAGCACCTGTTTATTATCTATTTCTAATTGTACTTATTGTTACGCATCTTATTGCTTCATCAGTGACTTTTAGAGAGGTATCAGCTAGCTTTTTAGGGATGCTTACACCTTTCTTGCTTTTCAGTTATTTTCAGTGGTTAAATGGCAACGATTTTTTGATGCTATATAACAGCACACTTGAGTTTTTTAGTGAATCTTTTTTAGAAATATCAATTAATTTACAGGATTACGATTTATATCATTATATTTACGCGTTTTTAATGTTGATTTGTAGTGTTGTTGGAATCATAACTTTTATAAAGTACAATAATGACAATAGCACAAAGTTTGAATATACTTATTATCTATTTCTGGTTAATATTGGACTCGGATTACTTTTGTCAATTCTGTTTTTCTCGGCAATACCAGTGTTATTTCCAGTCTTTGTAGTAGGTTTTGCATCTATCATTTCGGCACTTATAGTACAAACAGAAAGAATTTTTTTTAAATTATCATTAATTATTATATTTGTGGCATTCTCAGCACTTTTAAATTTTATAAACAATTGATAATTATTCTTTTGTAGTAAATTATTTTGAAGTATTACCATCTTAACGACTAAATAAATGAAAAAGACAGCGCAGGATTTATTTAAACAATTTAATGTAAGAAATATTCATTATAATCCAGTGTTTTTTACATCTCTGAAGACCTATAATAAACAATCTTTAATAAAGGATTTGGTTTCAGGTATAATGGTAGGTGTTGTTGCACTTCCATTAGCAATCGCCTTTGGTATAGCAAGTGGTGTAACGCCTGACCAAGGTATAATTTCTTGTATCATAGCAGGTATTTTCGTTTCAATCTTTGGAGGTAGCCGACATCAAATTAGTGGTCCTACAGGAGCCTTAATTGTTATAGTCGGAGGAATCGTTAGTCGCTATGGATTAGAGGGGTTAGCAATTGCGACATTCATTTCAGGTGTGCTTTTGATAATTATGGGTCTGTTTAAGGCTGGTAGCATCATTAAATTTATCCCCTACCCTATAGTTATAGGCTTCACTAGTGGTGTTGCTGTTACAATCTTCACCACACAAGTAAAAGACATGTTGGGACTTCCTTTAGATGCTATGCCTGTATCTTTTTTTGAGAAATGGTCAGTTTATTTTTCTAATATTCAAGATGTTAACTTTTGGAGCTTAGGCATAACAATACTTACAATTGTAATAATAAAAATTTGTACTAAAATTAACGATAAACTGCCGTCATTTTTGATTGCAATCATACTTTTAACCATTGCATCATTTGTTTTAAGAACTTATTTTGACATAAATTCTATTCAAACAATTGGAGATAAGTTCGTAATCAACGCTTCGCTTCCTAAACCTACTAGTTTGGGATTATCTTTTGAAAGCATCCGAAATTTATTCTCAGCAGGTATAACAATTGCTATTTTTGGTTCTATTGTAACACTACTTTCTGCCACTGTGGCTGACGGTGCAACAAGTGAACACCATAATCCAAATGACGAATTAGTTGGACAAGGGATTGCTAATGTTATTTCTCCTATTTTTGGAGGTATTCCTATCACAGGTGCTATTGCTCGTACACTAACAAACATACGTAACGGTGGTGTTACGCCAGTTGCAGGTATAGTGCATGCTATTGTGCTTTTAATGATATTGTTATTCTTAGGAAATCTTTCAAAACATATACCTATTGCCTGTCTAGGTGGTATACTTGCCATAATTGCGTATAATATGGCGAATTGGAGGCTTTTCGTGTCGCTTATGAAAGGACATAAGGCAGATGTTTTAGTGCTTCTTGTGACTTTCCTATTAACAGTTATTTTTGACTTGACAATTGCTATAGAATTAGGTTTGATTTTAGCTGTATTTTTATTTATTAGACGTACGTCTGAGACAACATCTATTTCACAAATCACTTCTGGAGTGACTGATAGCGAAAACAATGAAATCATACATGATATTGACGAAGAAGTGCCTAGAGGAATTGATATTTATGAGATTGAAGGACCTTTCTTCTTTGGTATAGCTAATAAATTTGATGAATTACAGAAAAATGTTACTAAAAAAGCAAAGATACGTATTGTGAGAATGCGAAGTGTTCCTTTTATTGATTCTACTGGATTGCATAACTTTGAAACAATGATAAAAAGTTCTAATCGACATAAAATTAAGTTTATTTTATCGGGAGTAAAACCTTCAGTACGTGAAACACTAGTAGAATCTGGATTAATGGAGCTTTTAGGAGATGAAAATGTTTGTGATTCAATTAAATCTGCATTAGCAAGAGCAAAAGAAATATTAAACGAAAATGACGAAATGTCTAAATAGAGGATTGATGAGAATAGAGTATGAAATTGACATTAAACACTTAAATACGTTTGGAATTAGTGTTAAAGCGCATAACTATGTTGAAATTGATAATTTTCATGATTTGAGATTTTTTTTCAAATATAATGACAATAAAGAGTGGTTTGTCATAGGCGGAGGAAGTAATATCCTTTTCACTAAGGATTATGAGGGTACACTTTTACACATAGCTTCTAAAGATATTGAAGTATTAGAGTCAGATGATGATAAATTTGTTTATGTAAAATCTGGTGCAGGAGTTGTGTGGGATGAATTTGTCGACTACACGATAAAGAACGATTATTTCGGGCTTGAGAATTTGTCATATATTCCAGGTACTGTTGGTGCTTCGCCTGTGCAAAACATTGGTGCTTATGGTGTTGAAGCAAAGGATTGTATACACGAAGTTGAATATTTTGATGTAGATAGCCTAGAAAAGGAGACGATTTCGGGCGAAGATTGTGAATTTGATTATAGACATTCGATTTTTAAGACAAAATTAAAGTCAAAAGCTATTGTGCTATCTGTCACATATAAATTATCGAAAGTTTTTACTCCAAATTTATCGTATGGAGGATTGAAACAGCTTTTTGATGATGGCAGTGTATTTACTGCTAGTGAATTACGTGAGAAAATTATTGAAATTCGTAAAACAAAATTACCCAATCCCGATGAAATTGGAAATGGTGGTAGCTTCTTTAAAAATCCTATAGTTTCTACTGAAAAATTCGATTTATTAAAGCATAAATATCCTGAAATTCCATTCTATATGGTGGACAATGGTGTGAAAATACCTGCTGCTTGGTTAATTGAGAAAAGTGGCTGGAAGGGTCGTCGTATAGGGGATGCGGGGGTGCATGTAAATCAAGCTCTTGTGTTAGTAAACTATGGTGAAGCTACAGGAAATGAAGTATTAGAGGTTTCTAAGGCCATACAAAAAGATGTTTTAGATAAATTTGGTATCGAAATTTTCCCAGAAATTAATATACTATAATGCAGTTGATAAGTCGATTTAAAAACGAGTTACAGAAAAGTCGTGTATTAGATTTTACTGATAAAATTCTAATTGGAGTAAGTGGAGGACGTGATTCAATGTGCCTTACACACATTTTGCACACTCTCGGTTACGATATTGCTATTGCACACTGTAATTTTTCTTTGCGTGATAGTGAGAGCGACTGTGATGAGGATTTCGTACGTGATTATGCAGCACAAAATAACATTCCTTTCTATATAAATCGATTCGATACACGCCTAGAGGCTCAAATTAATGGTGAATCTATACAAATTGCAGCTCGTAGATTGCGATATGATTGGTTCAATGAGCTTTCACAAGGGAATAAGTTTAGCGTTGTTGCAATTGCGCATAATAGTGACGATTCTGCCGAGACATTTTTTATAAATTTATCAAGAGGTACAGGGATTAAAGGCTTACGAGGCATCCAAAACAAGCGAGATAACATAGTAAGACCTTTGATATTTGCTACACGTGCAGAAATTACAGATTTTTGTATTGAAAATAACATTGCATATAGAGACGATTCATCAAATAGTTCAAATAAATATTTGAGAAATAAGATTAGGCATCAAATCATGCCAGTGTTTAAAGAGTTAAATGAAAATTTTAACTCTACGATGCTTTCCACAGTAGAAAATGTCAGTCAGTCGTATGAATTATTAGAGTTTTTTATCGCTGATGTGAAAAAAAGATCACTAAAAAGTGATAGAAATCAGTGTGTCATTGATTTGACTTATATAAAACAGACCCCTACCCCATCTTATACACTTTTTGAAATAATACGTGAATGGGGATTCGTGAGAAAACAGTGTGAGGCTATTATGTCAGCTGATTTTGAACAAAAAAGCGGGTTGCAATACTTCTCTAAGGACTATATGTTGTTGCTTAATAGAAGCAAATTGATTTTAAACTCTATAGATTCACTAGCTAATGAGCAATGTGTTGAGAATAATTTAGTAATTAGTGATGTTTCTGATTATAGCTATGGGAATTTCCATATTAAAATGGAGGTTGTTGACATAGAAGATGTTAAATCGCTCAGGACTGCCCCAAATATTGCTCTTTTAGATGCAGATATGGTTAAAATGCCTATTATAGCTCGACGATTTGAGAATGGTGATACTTTTATTCCATTTGGGATGAAAGGAAGCAAGAAATTAAGTGATTTTATGATTGATAATAAATTGTCAGTCATACAAAAGGAACGTTTAATTGTTTTTGAAAGCGCAAATAAAATTTTATGGGTTGCACCATATCGAATAAGTGACCTTTTTAGAATCACGCATAACACTAAGAAGGTATTTAAAATATCTGTTCTGGGTGCCCCTCTTTCTACTCTTTAAATGCGGCGAACCTAACAGTGGCATTCTCACGTAAACAATCCTTGTAAAGTTCTAACTCTTGCAGGTGGTAATTACCAACTTTGAATAGTTCGGCAAGTTCTGGAATGTATAGAGCTTCGCTGTCTAATCCGTCGACAATAAGCACATTATATGCAGTGTCAACTGTGACTGTTACGCTATCGCCCAGTTCAGCTAAGGTGTTGTCAGTTGTCCAATTCACAGGGTTAACACATAGCTTAGAATCGGAAATTATAGGGTTTATAGCATCTATTGTGGCTACTGAATTATAACAAATTGTAACACCTGTGTCGTCAGCACAGGTTGCCGCTAGGATGTTCCCATTTTGAAAGTCATCCTCGGTCACTTTGTAGCCTATCACATAAGCAGCAACTAACCTATCACGCTCCTCAGAAGAAAGACTTTTCGTAAGCTCTACAACTGCCTTTCCCCCTTGACTAAAGCCTGCAATGATGAATGGGCGATTATTGTTTTTAGTCTCTATAAAGTTGTCAAAAGCTGCTTCTACATCCGCCATCGCAGCAGGGAAAAGCTGATTGACCGCCTCTTCGCCATCTATCCAAACATCAAGGGTGATTTGTCGGTAATATGGAGCGTAAAAATTCGCTTCTGTACCAAAAATCTCCTCTGCTAACTCATAAGAATAGAGCTGTGTAGCACGTTGCTCGTCGTTGTAAACATCTGTGTAGTGGTAAGTTACGCCACCTGTATCAGTCCAATCAAATACGCAGGTAGGCAGGATATAAAACACGTCGACCGCCTCTAAATCTTCGCCCTCGACATTGGTGTACCAACATTCAGAGCTAGTATAATCGGGAGCTTTAGGCATAGACTCACCGCCACTCTCGACGGATTTACAGCACGCCACAGTGAACAATGCGAATATATATAAAGTTACCTTTTTCATCATCTTAGGTTTCAAATATACTGTAAAGTGTGATGCCCGAAACTAATACAGCGGTGATTCATAGATAGTTAAGTTAAATTAAATTATTTTAAATAAGGTACCTTTGTTTTCGCTATTAACCTTAAAAATGGAGATAATTGCTCCTTAAAAACTTTGTACCT
>JAWXTO010000090.1:0-7214 GCA_044433545.1 Rikenellaceae bacterium | reverse complement strand
AACATATATACCATGTAGTCCACAGAGATAAGGTCATTAATACCTACTACTTGTACATTAGGGTTTGCAGCTGCTGCACGGAAAACTAGACGACCGATACGTCCGAAACCGTTGATACCAATTTTAATTTTTGACATTTTTTTGTTCTATTAAATTAATAAATAATTGAATTTTAAATTAATATAAGTCCAGATATGGACTGAGTTAAAACACCTCAACAAACGACCAATATAGGAAATTTATTATCATAAAGCGTTAATATTAACCCTCACCATAACAGACTCAATACACTACAAAAATACTATTTTTTTTTAAAAACACAATCTGATATTAAAAAAAAATACATTTTTTTTATAAAAGTTCATTTTAAGGGCATTACACCACACAAAAATCTACTTATCTGTATATTTTTGTATCTCTTTTTTTGAGGATATATAGTCTGTATAAAAGAATGCAGCCGTGTTTATATCCCCCTTTCGAACATTTTCTTGAAATTCTTTCAAAAATGAAGATCTATTTATGGCTGGAATCACGACTCCTATCACTAAATACAGCACCACTAATGCTAAAATAAGCTTTAAGTACTTCATAACATATTAGATTTTAGCTGTAATCTCTGGGAAAACAATTTCGAACATCAAATATGCCATTCCTAGAGTTAAAAGAATATTAAACAGCTGACCACAACAGTATAATGTGATATGTTTTGTGCCTTGAATGTGTTTTGAGAACTCTTTGAAGTTTGTATTTAAACCTATACACACAAATGCCAAACAAAACAGCCAGTCTTTAAAATCTTTTGTGAACCCTTTTATGATACCGTTATCTATCATAGCAGAAGCCATAGATTTGTCGAGGTTAGAATATAAAAGTGAAAACACGATAGACATTCCGATGAATCCTAACAAGAATTTAGGGAATCTTGTCCAAATTTCTATTGGTTTCGGACGTGGTGCATTAGGCGTGCGCTCAACATATATCGCCCAATAAAGAGCTACAAAGAAAGCAACAACTCCAATTAACACATTTTGTATCATTTTTATCGTGGCTGCAACATTCAGTGCTGTGTCACCTATAAAGTTACCTGCTGCGACTACCGCTCCCGTTGAATCTAACGTACCTCCTAGCCATGCACCAGCGATAACCTCAGAAAGCCCTATTGACTTAGCAATCATCGGCAACACCACCATCATTACAACCGTGAAAATCATAGATAAAGTTATCGCAATTGTAAGCTCTTCTTTTTTAGCTTTAGTTGCAGATGCCGTTGCAATCGCTGCACTCACACCACAAACACTCATGTCAGCACAAATTGTCATATTTAGCGATTTCGACTTCAATTTAAGCACTTTTTGACCAAAAATATAAGTTACGATAAGGACTATAGGCGTCACTATCCACGCTACGAATATACCTGGCAGTCCTATAGCCAAAATCTTGCTTATAAGTATCTCAGCCCCCATAATCACAAGACCAGTTTTGATATAATATTCACTTCTTATCGCAGGCTTTAACCACTTAGGCACTCCCACAGTGTTACTTATAATTATGCCAATTGCAATAGCCCAAATCGCATAATTTACACCTAAATAGCTAACCTCTTTTTGCCCAGCAAGCACAAAAGAAACAATAGTAATAAGGAAAATAGCTGCCAACGATACCGCAAACTTTCTAAAACTCTCTCCCATTAGTTTCACACCTGTTCCGAACAACACTAGTATAAAAACAAACAGACCCAACATTGAAACTAGCAAAGTTGACTTGCCTTCAGGACATATAGAATCTAAAGGAGACGTTTCCCATTTTTTCGGCGTTGCGACAAGCGATTTTATAGTCTTTGCTGCCCCTATTTCCATAGATTTTACAGATACACTCTCTGTTGAGCCACTTGCGACACTTTCTGTAACAGCTAAATCATAACTTTCTTTGACTGTATCATACTGTGAAAAATGAAATAATGAAACAAGTGCTAAAATTATTACACCTATCCATACTGCTAATAAATCTTCGTTGCTAAATAGTTTTCTAAAGTTCATAAATTTAATATTTTAGTGCACATGCACCATAGTTTGATGTTAAGGGGAGTTCTATTTTCTCCGAAAATAAGTGCACGAAGATAACAATAATAAGCCATAAGGGTTTTACGATAATGTTAAAAATGTCCTCTAGCCTGAAAAAATACGTGTTTATACTTACATAAAACATCATTCATATCGAATGTTTAATTTAAGGGGAGTTCTAATTTCTCCCTAAAATACTTTTCGGTTACTAACCACCCCTTTTTGATTTTACAAAAATAGGTAGTAGGAACTACTACAACCAGCTTTTGTAAATCCAAAAATAGGCAATTATTAATCAAAAATTAAAATCAGGGAGAAAATAGAACTCCCCTTAATGATTTAAATTAATTGCTCTAGTTATTCGATGTTCATAAAAAAACATTATATTTGTGGAGAATATGTTATTTTACATATTTTTAGAACTACTAAAGAAGTCCCCTTAAAATATTAAGACAATGCCACTAACAAGATTTTTAGAATATAACATATCTTCAGACACAATAAATAGCACTCATATTAATAACAAATTTGCTTGTTTATTAGAGTCTAAAACTGAATTTGTAGCTGTTTCTGTATCACCTGCATTAATTGAAAGTGTTGGGGTTGCTATCGGAGACCTTGACATTACAATTTCTTCAGTTTTGCGATGTGGCACTTACATTGAAGTGTTAATGTTAGAGTGTGCAATGGCTATAGAAAACGGCGCAGAAGAAATAGAGGTCATTGTTGACCTAAATGGGGCTGAAATCGACGAAATTTATGAAATTAAAGGCGAACTAGCCATATTAAAGGACGAAATTGAGGCTGATGCTCTTTTAAAAGTTGACATTTCTTTAAACAATTTAACCTCTGAAGACCAAACTCAAGACATTGTGAGCAACATTTGCTCTTCTGGTGCTGACTTTATAGTTTTAAATTTAGCGAACCTCGAAAACACTAAAATTCTTGAATTTGCGTTAACCGAGATAAAGAAAGAATCTTTAAAACAGGGTCGACAAATAGGCGTAAAGTATAAATGTACTGTTAACGAAGAGGAAATAATTTCTTTGACAGAAAAGATACTAGGTCGTGCATGGTTAACACCAGATTTACTTAGAATAGAGAGAACTTTTAGTACTATTTAAAATCTTTACACACAAAATTCAGTCTTTTTGAACAAAACTATATATGTTTAAATTTTTTAAAATATCCGCAAATGTGTTAGGCGTAATAATTGTCCTATTTTCAGCAATTTTGTTGTTATGTGGCTACCTAACATCATTCATGGAAAGCGACAAGCCTTGGGTGCTTACAGCAGGGCTTGTGATGCCTATAATATATATAATAAACGTAATAATCTTCTTAATTCTAATAATTAGAGCAAAGTTTATTCTATCAAGCATACCGTTTTTGGTGTTGCTTTTGACATTTAATACGACAACAGCAATGTTTGGGATTAATGTTTTTAAAAGATATGATGACAGCAAATCAAAATTCAAAGTAGCAACATATAATGTACACGGATTTAGAAATGACCAATGGATTTTTAAGTTTGACAGCATTATGAACGACATCGACTCTATAAATGCTGATATTTTATGTCTACAAGAGTTTGAAACATTTAACGTTTCATTAGATTCGATACAAAAACGTCTGCCAAAACTGAAATATGCACATACACACATTTCTGATTCGGTAAGCACAACACAAAAAGAGGGTAGAGGCACTGCAATTTTAAGCCGTTATCCTTTAATAAACCTTAAAAACATTGATTTTGAAGAGTCTGACAACCGCTGTCAAATCGCAAACATCATAATTAACCGTGACACATTAACTATCATAAATGCACATCTTCAATCTTCTGGTATAAACATCACAGATGCTAACCATATAAGAAATATACAAGATTCATTAATGATGTTAAAGGACTCTTCGGTATATAAACAGACAATTGTGCCTCTTTACCAGAAACTTGTAAAGAGTAACTCTAAAAGAAAGAACCAAGCTGACGAAATTGCAGATTATATACAAAATTCAAAGTATCCTGTCATTCTTTGTGGAGATTTCAATAGTGTACCTTCGTCATATACCTATCGTACTTTCACTTCAAAATGTGACCTAGAAGATCCATTCTTGAAATTTGGTGTCGGATATGAAAGCACATACAAACAGTTTAATAACTTATTAAGAATTGACTACATATTACACTCTGAGCAGTATGAATCTGTAAGTTTTTATGTGCCACAATTTGAATTTAGCGACCACTATCCAGTCGTTGTTGAATTTACAAAGACAAAATAACACAAACAATTTATTTATATATTTTTAATTATGAACTTAGAAGAATTAAAAGCAAAAATTGAAGCTATTTGGGACAACAGAGAGCTTCTACAAAACGAAGATTCAAAAACAGCCATCAAAGAAGTTGTAGAACTTGTAGACGCAGGAAAATTGCGTACAGCAGAACCTACAGACGTAGAAAGCGAATGGCAAGTTAACGAATGGGTGAAAAAAGCTATAATTTTATACTTCCCAATATGCGAAATGGAAACAATAGAAGTTGGACCATTTGAATTCCACGATAAAATTCCATTGAAACGCAACTATGCAGATTTAGGAGTACGTGTTGTTCCTCATGCTGTTGCTCGTAAAGGTGCTTACATAGCTCCTGGAGTGATTATGATGCCATCTTATGTGAACTTAGGCGCTTATGTTGACTCTGGCACTATGGTTGACACATGGGCTACTGTAGGTTCTTGCGCACAAATTGGCAAAAACGTTCACCTTAGTGGTGGTGTTGGCATCGGTGGCGTATTAGAACCTCTACAAGCTGCTCCTGTTATCATCGAAGACAACTGTTTCATAGGTTCAAGATGTATCGTAGTTGAAGGTGCACACGTGTGTAAAGAAGCAGTTCTTGGCGCAGGCGTAACTATTACTGGTTCTACAAAAATCATCGACGTTTCTCAAGAACCTGCCGTTACGTACAAAGGTTATGTTCCAGCTCGTTCAGTAGTTATTCCAGGTTCTTTACCTAAAGAATTCCCTGGTGGAACATATCACGTACCTTGTGCTATCATTATCGGTAAGAGAAAAGCGTCAACAGACCTAAAAACATCTCTAAATGATGCACTAAGAGAGCACTCTGTAAGTGTATAGTTTCAGCTTCTAAATACAACCCACAGTTTAGCCAAAACACCCTGTTTAGAGATAGCTTCCCCGTGTTTTTGCTAAATAAAACAACCTATAACTTTCAAAATTAGTAATTATGAAACGTATATTTATTTTAATTTTTGCACTGTTTCTGACAACAGTAACTTATAGTCAAAGTGTGTCTTTTGGCCCACGTGTAGGTATGAATATAGCAAAACTTAGAGGAATAGAAGACTCTAAGTTGGGGTTGAATGTGGGTGGTTTTGTGAATGCTTACGTTACTCAAAAGTGGGGCGTAGAAGTTGCAGCTATGTTCTCTCAAGAAGGGGGCACAGAAAGCTCTAGCTCTAGTGGATACAATTATGACATATCTACAAAACTAAATTACCTTAATATTCCTGTACTTTTAAAGTATAAACTTTTTGGTAATTTCAATGTATTCGCAGGACCTCAGTTTGGGAAATTATTGTCGGCAACATTAGATAAAGGCTCGTCTTATAACATAAAAGACTGCTTGTCAAAGACAACTGTTTCGGGTGTCGCAGGTGTAGGATGCACATTCTTAAAGCTTTTAGATGTCAATGTAAACTATAACTTTGGAGTACAGAACATCGTAATTGACCAAAGTGTCATTGAGGGCATAGAAACTATAAATTCAAGCCTTAAAAATGGAACTTGGCAGCTAACTGTTGGTATATCATTCTAGGGCGTTACCCAGAACTAATACAGCGGTAACACATAGACATTTGTACCTTTCTTAATAAGTGAAATTTTAGCTATTTTCTTCAAAAAACAGAAATACAGCTAAAGTTTCACTTATTTATTTAATAATGAACCATATAAAGACTAAATCTGTTATTTTCTACAAACCCAATAATATAGTCATTTTCACCAAACAATTAAATTCTGGTTAAATATTTAAATAAAAATTGCAATTTTAATTTAAATTTAGTTCCTTTGTATTATAAAAACAAACCTGCTTAAATAAGATTTTATGATAGATTATATATTGTCAAAATATTGTTCTCACGTCGACGACCAAGTTGAAGACATAAAATCAAACATTAAAAATAACGAATACTTGGAATTACACGTCGAATTCCTTGAGAAGCGTTATAAGCGATTTTCGCTTGCATACAGAATACGTGGTTATATCACAAAGTTCACACCCGTTCTTATGCTATTGTTGTTGATGTTATATCCATCAAAAAGAATGTATTATTGGTATATACCGATAGCTCTGTTAGTGATAGTTATATCTGAAGTTGCAATAAGCAAAATCTTTCCTGTGACTTATTTCAATAAGATACACGGCAATATAACAATCTTAAAAGGTTTTATTAGACACAACAAAACAGAACTGCTCAACAACAATTCTCAATAAAACAAAACATTATATTAATTTACTAATTTTTAATAACTTATGGAAATTCCAGTACTATTTTGGCTTGTGCCAGTAGCGTCTCTTATTGCTTTGGGATTCGCTAGGTATTTCTTCGCAAAACTTATGAAAGTTGACGAAGGAACACCATTAATGAAAGAAATTGCTCAACACGTAAGAGTTGGCGCAATGAGCTATTTACGTCAGCAATACAAAATCGTAACCAAAGTGTTTATCGTATTATGTATTATCTTTGCTGCGATGGCTTATTTTAACTTGTTGAACGCATGGGTTCCTGCTGCATTCCTTACTGGAGGTCTTTTCTCAGGTATCGCAGGTTACATCGGTATGAAAACTGCAACTTATGCTTCTGCTCGTACTGCAAATTCAGCAATCAAATCTCTTAACTCAGGTCTTCAAGTAGCGTTCCGTTCAGGAGCTGTTATGGGTCTTGTTGTAGTAGGTTTAGGTCTTTTAGACATCTCAATTTGGTTTGTGATTCTTAACTATTTTGTTGAATCTATCTCTCAAGCTGAAAAAATGATTGTTATCACAACTACTATGCTTACTTTTGGTATGGGTGCTTCAACACAAGCTCTATTTGCACGTGTTGGTGGTGGTATCTACACAAAAGCTGCTGA
>JAWXTO010000089.1:0-7235 GCA_044433545.1 Rikenellaceae bacterium | reverse complement strand
AACCTTTTTTGTAGATTCTGTTCGCAAAGATAGGAAAAAGAGATGATAAATCAATATTTTTAGATGGATATTATTCTAAAACACTTTTCCTGTCCCATTCACATACTTCGAGATCAAAAATATTGCCCTTGTCAATCTTTAAGCGTATTGCAGTTCTAATTTTATGAAATCCAGAGTTTCCCGCAGCTCCAGGATTTATGTGCAAATGGTTTAGCTTTTTGTCATACATCACTTTCAGTATGTGAGAGTGTCCTGTAATGACTAAATTTGGCTTATTTCTTATTATCAAATTTTTAAAATCTGTATAATAACGGTTAGGATAGCCTCCGATATGAGTCATCATAACTCTTACGCCCTCACATTCAAAAAACAAAACCTCTTTTGTTGTTAATCTCACTGTGTGGCCGTCAACATTTCCGTAGACTGCCCTAAGTGGTTTAAATTTTGCAATTTTGTCGTATGTTTCAATGTTTCCTATATCGCCAGCGTGCCAAATTTCGTCACAATCTTTCAAAAAATCTATCATTTTTGAGTCAAACGTGGTATGCGTGTCAGATATTATCCCTATACTTTTCATAACTATTTTAGAAGGAGTTTCATTTGCTCCAAGATTTTAATTTTTAATAAAATTGACCTGCAAGTTAATAATTATTTACGTGTTTTATTCTTTTTTTATTATATTTGTAAAAAAAGAATAAAAACAATGACTAGCAATATCCCTTTAGCAGAGAGGTTAAGACCTACTAAGTTAGAAGATTATATTGGACAGAAACATCTTGTTGGAGAAAATGGAGTAATTCGCAAATTTATTGCAGGAAATACACTTCCTTCGTTCATTTTGTGGGGGCCTCCAGGTGTTGGGAAGCCTACACTAGCTAAAATTATTGCTAACAGTCTTGAAAGACCGTTTTTTACGTTAAGTGCGATATCTTCTGGGGTTAAAGATGTGAGAGAGGTGATAGAAAAAGCTAAAGCAGCACGTTTTTTTGATTCGCCTGCGCCAATTTTGTTTATTGACGAGATACATAGATTCTCAAAAAGTCAACAAGATTCACTTTTAGGAGCTGTAGAGCAAGGTGTGTTCACATTAATTGGTGCAACAACAGAAAACCCTTCTTTTGAGGTTATTCGACCACTTTTGTCACGTGCTCAAGTTTATACTTTAGACTACTTAAATAAAGAAGAACTCGACGAATTAACTTCTAGAGCACTAACAAGCGATGAAGTGCTTAAAAACAGACAAATTTCTGTAAAAGAAAGCAAAGCTTTATATCGTTTTAGTGGTGGAGATGCTCGCAAACTATTAAATATCATAGATATGGTATGTAGTACAGTAGATTCAGAAATAGTTATTGATGATGAGCTGGTTACGAGTGTATTAAAACAAAATATGCCTACTTATGACAAAGGGGCAGATATGCACTATGATACAATTTCGGCATTTATAAAATCTATACGTGGAAGTGATGCTAATGCAGCAATTTATTATCTTGCACGCATGTTAGATGGTGGAGAAGATCCAAAATTCATTGCTCGCAGGCTTGTAATTTCGGCATCTGAGGATATAGGTCTTGCAAATCCTAATGCGATGTTGATTGCGAATGCGTGTTGTGATGCAGTGGCTAATATAGGCATGCCAGAGGGGAGAATACCGCTTGCTGAGGCTACAATTTATTTAGCTACGAGCCCTAAAAGCAATTCGGCATATATGGCGATAAATAAGGCTTTAGCTTTTGTGAAAAACGACACTGAAAGACGTGATGTGCCTTTAAACATAAGAAATGCACCGACAAAACTAATGTCAGAATTAGGATATGGTGAGGGCTACAGATATTCTCACGACTATGAAGGCAATTTTGCATATCAGGAATTTATGCCAGAAGGGCTTTCAAACCTAAAATTTTATGAAGCAGGCGAGAATGCTAAAGAACGTGAAATTGAAGCTCGAATAACTAAATTGTGGGGCGAAAAATATAAATAACATTTAGGGTTGATTTTCCCTAATAAATATATGGGACTTCTAATAATTCCCCAAAATTCTTAACTTAAAAAAATATAACAATATGAAACTTTTAGAATCTATACCACTAATTCATCACAAAGACAGTGATATGTTTTTTTTAATTGCTGGACCTTGTGCTATTGAGAGTGAGCAAATCGCTATGCAAGTAGCAGAGGAATGTGTTAGAGTGAGTGAAAAATATAAAATACCGTATATTTTCAAAGGCTCATATCGTAAAGCAAATAGATCTCGTAAAGACTCTTTTTCAGGAATTGGAGACCTTAAAGCACTTGAAATATTAACAAAAATACGTAAAGAATTTAAAGTTCCTGTAATTACAGACATACATTCTGCACCTGAAGCACACATGGCAGCAGAATTTGTAGACGTTCTACAGATACCAGCGTTTTTATGCCGTCAATCTGACTTGTTAGAAGCAGCTGCAAAAACTGGAAAAGTTGTGAACATCAAAAAAGGACAATTTTTAGCACCTGAATCTATGACTTTTGCTGTAGATAAGATACGTGCTGAGGGTAACGAGAAGGTCATTCTTACTGACAGAGGTTCTATGATGGGATATTATGATATGGTTGTCGATTTTAGGGGCATTCCGACTATGCAGAGCTTTGGTGCACCAGTAGTCGTAGATGTTACACACTCTTTACAACAACCAAACCAAACAACAGGAGTGACAGGTGGAAAGCCTCAGATGATAGAGACTATTGCTAAGGCTGCGATTGCTGTTGGAGCTGATGGGCTGTTTATCGAAACACATCCAGATCCTTCAAAAGCTCTTTCTGATGGTGCAAACATGCTAAAATTAGACTTACTAGAGGGTTTAATTGAGAAGCTAGTAAGAATTAGAAGAGTTTTATAGGTTAGTGGGGTCACAAATCCTATTATGAGATTATAAAAAAATAGTCCGATTAACATTAAAAGTTAGTCGGACTATTTTGGGAGATTCCCAAAACCTCGTTTTGTGGATTTCCCTAATAATTTTCTATGAAAATTATACGCTCTTTTGCCCTTAAAGGCAAAAGAAAGCGAGTTTTGAAGCCCTCTGGGCGTACTTTTTCAAAAAGTATAAAACTTATTATAAAAGGCGGAACGCCTTTAGGTACAAAGTTTTTAAGTGACAATACCTCCATTTTTAAGGTTTTTAGCGAAAATCAAGGTGTTTTATCTAAAATATCTTGATTTAACTATCTAGGAATCACCGATGTATTAGTTTCGGGCATCACCCTATTTTTTTTATGTAAAATGTTTATGAGCTTATGCAGCAGCTTTTTTCTCGTCTAAACGTTTAACAACTTTACCATATATGATTAATGCAACGGCAGAAACTAATGCGATACCTGCAAAGTAGAACCATATATAGTGAGCGTTTGATGTAGCAGCTACCCACTCTTCATGACTAGAGAAAAGTAAAGGATCTGGACAATATTTGCTTAACAAGAAACCAGAAAGACCGAAACCGAAGATAGAAGATAAGAAAGAGTGTAGGTGGCTAAATCCTAAATACATACCTTCTTCACCTTTAGGTGCTTGAAGAGAGAAATACTCTAAGAAACGAGGTGAAATGAATGTTTCAGCTAAACCTTGGAATACGATACCAACAACCATCATAAATGCTACTGGGTGCATAGTTAGAATAGTCGCACTAGGGTCAAGAACATTACCTGCTGCCATACAAAGTGCAGAGATTGGCATGATAAACATACCTATAGTCATAGAAGCTAGAGCTGAACGTTTGCTCATAAGTTGAGTTACTAGGTTCACTGTTAACACAACTACAAGAGGGTTAACGTTAGCATACCACGATAATGAAGCACCTTCACCAGCAAGACGTAACACATATTTAGGCATAGTAGCGTAAAGTTGGTGTTGTACCATCCAGAAACCAGTAATGATTAAAATTAGTGTGATTAGACGACCATTTTTACATACTCTAACTAGAGCTTGGCTGATTTCACGTAAACTTTTGCCTTCGCCGCTGCGTTGAGAACTTTTATAGAAGAAATAAATAGCAACTAGTGCTAATAATGTCATTGCAGCAGAGAAATAGTTCAAAGTGATAAGTCCTTCGTTACCCATAGCGTCACGTAAAGGTTTAACGATAGTTTTTCCAGAGAAAGCACCAATGTTTACCATTGCATAGAAAATAGAGAATCCTTTTGCACGATTTTCTTGAGTAGTTTCTTTGGCTACAGTACCTGTGATAACACTTTTTATGAAAGAACCTCCTAATACGATAAGTATCATGACTGGAATAATGCCATAACGAAGTGAACTTTCTAAAAGACCTGTAAATTCTGTTGTTTCAGAATATTTAACAAGCCCAGATGATTCTAAATAAGTTGGATAAACTGCTAAACCTAGATAACCTACGGTTAATAATCCAAAAGCGAGTAACATTGCTGATCTAAATCCAATTTTGTCAGCTAAAGCACCTGCAAATGTAGGTAAGAAGTATAAACAAGCAGAAAAAATACCTGCTATAGTTGCAGATTCGATGTCATTGAAGCCAAGAATACGGCTCAAATAGATAGTGATAACGATGAATACGCCATAGTAGGCTGCACGTTCAAATAGTTCAACAGTGTTAGCGACCCAGAAGGCACGGCTAAATTTAACTTTTCCAGTGTTTGTCATTCTTTTAAGTTATTATTTAATTAATATTATAGTTTTTAGAAGTTCCCTTAATGTTTTGCGTTAAAAACATGCAAAGATACTTAAAAAAATGACTATTTGTATGTTTTTTCGTTTAATTAGACAATTTAAACAAAAAGAAAGAGGGTGACTAATAAGCGCACTCAGCACAGAGAGTGACTAAGAAGGATGAGTTTTGGGGCTTCGTGAAGGCTCTCAAATCCTCACGTACTAGCGTATGTGAGGATTTGAGAGTCGAGGGAAGTGCCAAAAATCGCTTTGTTAGTCACTCTCTATTTAAATGAATTATTGAAGTTTTTAGTTTTCTTTTCTCAAGAAACATGTTTTAAGACAAAGGCTGCTGCCATCAACTTTACAGTCTACTTCTTCAGGATTGTCCGTAAGGCGTATATTTTTCACTTTTGTGCCACGTTTGATTACCATAGACGAACCTTTTACTTTAAGGTCTTTTATTACGGTTACTGAATCGCCGCTAAGAAGCTCAACGCCATTGCTGTCACGTGGAGTAGTGTCTTCAACCTCTTCTGTAGAGTCGTTCCATTCGTGTCCACAATCAGGACATACGTTTAACATACCATCAAAATATGTGTTTTCCATTTGGCATTTTGGGCAATTTGAAATTTCGCTCATAAATTTGTGATTTTAGGGGAGTTCTAATTTCTCCCTGTTTTTAATTTTCTGTTAATAATTGTTTATTTTTGGTTTTGCAAAAGTTTGCTGTAGTGGTTTCTACTGCCTATTTTGTCAAATTTAGTGTTTTATTAAAAAATTATGTATTTCTTGGTAATATTTTTCTCTTACATCTTTACGAGAAAGAGCTATGTCATGTAAAGCGTTTTTTATAACTATAACTTCGACGTTTTTACCCATATTTCTAGCATGTTTATCCATGTCTGCAACATCTAACACAGCATCGCTATTGTCATAGTTGCTGCTATATTTTGTGTCTGATGTAGATTTGTCAGAGTGCATCACAACTACAGGAATTGGCATGTTTTTTATTTCTTTTATGCGGTTTTGTCCGTTGTAAATGGCTCTAAGCCAACTGTAAGTGACAGCAGGAGAACTCTCTAGCTTTAGTTCAAGGTCATAATCCCACTCTTTGCTATATTTTTTGTGTAAAGACTGAGTGTAAGCCGTAGAATATGCTTGTTCAAACTCGACATTTGGGAAAGCATAAGAAATTAGAGATACTAACGGGATGCCTATATACTGATTAAACCAACCTTGATTTTGTTGAAAAAAAGGGCTGTTTAAAATTAGTCCATTTATGTTTTTCCCCTTGTCGTGGTCGTGTGTATAAAGTGTAGCAGTTAAACATCCTGTAGAATGCCCCATGAGGTAAATAGAGTCGTGTCCTTCGCCTTTTATTATGTCAATTGCAGCGTCAATATCTTCGAAATATTCGCTCATTTCTCGTGCATTGTATCTTTTTTGGTGAGACAACAAAGAACGGCCATATTTTCTAAGGTCTAAAGCATAAAAATCGATTCCATTTTTGCTAATGTCTTCAGCAAGTTCACTTTGAAAGAAATAGTCGTTAAAGCCATGTAAATAGAGTATAGCCTTTTGTGATGAAACCCTCAAAGTGTCATTATATTTTACTAAAGTAGCTATAACTTCCCCTTCATAATCGTCAGAGAGTTCTATAGTGTGCCTTAAAAAGTTTCCGCCCAATATATCTTGTGTGTAATGTTGTGAATAAAGGGTAAAAACTGTTATGAAAGTAAAAAATGCTGAAATAAGAGTTTTTTTCATTGCTATCTATATATTTATAACATCAAGTTTCGCAAAGTTAAGTAATAATACTTTAGTTCCAACACCTGCAACAAAATTTACAGTTACTTTTGGCCCATTTCCAGACTCTTCGATAGCTGTAACCTCTCCTCGACCGAAAACTTTATGTATAACATGCGCTCCAACGCTAATGTTTGAGCTGTTTCCAGAAGTTGAACTTGTAGCATGGCTTGTTTGTACCTTCTTAAAGTTTGAAGGGGCTTGTTTTCTCTCAAAAGATTCTCTTTTTGAAGGATGTACTTCACGTGGTGTGTCACTAAAGTTGCGAGAAGTGAAGTTTTTGTTTTGCCAGATGTTGCTGTTGTCTACGTCTACGGTTTCTCCTCTTTCTATCATTAATAGTTGAGGCGAATCTATGTAGTTTTTGTCAATGTCACGTAAAAAACGACTTGGACGCACTTGTGTAGACTTGCCCCATTGATAACGTGACAGTGCAAAAGAAACTGTAAGTTCGCTTATGGCTCTTGTGATTGCAACATAAAATAAACGACGTTCTTCTTCGAGTGATTCCATAGATTCGGCAGTTCTCGGAGAAGGGAAAAGCCCTTCTTCAACTCCTACAATAGAAACATATTTATATTCTAGACCTTTAGAGGCGTGAATTGTCATTAAAGTTACTTTGTTGTTGTCCTCTTCTTTTTCATTGTCCATGTCTGTGATAAGAGCAACGTCTTGTAGCCATTCTACAATGCCTACAGGTTCTTCACCTTGAGATTCAGCTTCGTGTTTGGCTTGTTTTAATGAGTTTATAAGAGATTCAACGTTT
>JAWXTO010000088.1:0-7342 GCA_044433545.1 Rikenellaceae bacterium | reverse complement strand
TTCACAAAGAGTGCCGTAACGACAAAAAGGCTCATCAAAATTGTACTTCATATAAAAAATTTGTTATTATTTATTGCTACAAAGATAAAAAAATATACCTTTGTATATTAAAAAAAGAACTTTAAATTTCAATAAAAATGACTAAAGGTCCAATTTCACAATTTATTATGCATCACTACCGCCACTTTAATGCAGCGGCTTTAGTAGATGCAGCGAAAGGCTATGAAGCTCATATTGACGCAGGTGGCAAAATGATGATAACACTAGGTGGCGCAATGAGTACAGCCGAATTAGGCATTTCTCTTGCAGAAATGATTAGAGAGGGTAAAGTTGACATTATTACATGTACAGGCGCAAATCTTGAAGAAGACATCATGAATCTTGTTGCTCACGATTTCTATAAACGTGTGCCAAACTATCGTGATTTAACTCCTGAACAAGAACGTGAATTGTTAGACAACCACCTAAATCGTGTTACTGACACATGTATTCCTGAAGAAGAAGCATTCCGTCGTCTTCAATCTCACATCGAGAAAATCTGGAAAGACGCAGACGCTAAAGGTGAGCGCTATTTGCCTCATGAATATATGTACAAACTGCTTTTAAGCGGTGAATTAGAGCAATATTATCAAATTGACCCTAAAAATTCATGGATGTTAGCAGCTGCGGAACGAAATTTGCCTATCATTGTTCCAGGTTGGGAAGACAGCACTATGGGTAACATTTTTACATCTTATGTTATCAAAAACGAAATGAAAGCGTCGACTGTTAAATCTGGTATAGAATATATGATTTATTTAACAGAATGGTATAGAGCAAACTCAGAAAAAGGCGTAGGTTTCTTCCAAATTGGTGGTGGCATCTCTGGAGACTTCCCAATTTGTGTAGTTCCAATGATGTATCAAGATTTAGAGTGGGAAGATGTTCCATTTTGGGCATATTTCTGTCAGATTTCTGACTCTACAACTTCTTATGGCTCATATTCAGGTGCTGTTCCAAATGAAAAAATCACTTGGGGTAAATTAGATGTAGACACACCTAAATTTATTGTTGAAAGCGATGCTACAATTGTTGCACCGTTAATTTTCTCTTACGTTTTAGGAAAATAATTTACAAAAAACAATAAAAATTCCATGCCCTCGTTACGAACAAGGGCATTTTATAAAATATCTAAAAACAACTAAAATGAAGAAAGTTATCAATTTATGTGCTGCATGTTTAGCTCTAATGTTAAGCAGCCAAGCAATTAAAGCACAGACTTTAACAAACATTATTAGCACAGTTAGCAGTGCCGTAACAGCTGTTACAGGAGGTGAAACTCTTTCTGCATCAGGTATAGCTGGCACATGGACTTATAACGAACCAGCTATGGAGCTAGAAAGTGATGGTATCTTATCAAGCGTTGCAGGTTCTGCAGTCGCAACACAGCTAGAATCACAATTAAGCACACAATTTGAAAAAGTTGGCATCACATCAGGTACATTTTCATTCACTTTCGCCAGCGATCTATCGTTCTCTTGTACAGTGAAAGGTAAATCTCTATCAGGAACTTACACTATTGATTCTGCAAATAGTAAAATAGCCCTTAAATTCAGTGCTGCTGGTACAGTTAACATAGGTACAATGAACGCTTATGCAACTTTATCGGGAAGTTCGTTATCATTATTGTTCAGTGCTGACGCTCTGTTAACTTTCATCGAAAAAGTGTCTTCTTTAACAAGTAGCAGCGCATCTTTAAGCACTATAGCTTCTTTAGCTGAGAATTATGACGGTCTACTACTAGGATTTGGATTAACTTCTGGAACAACGACAACAACAACGTCAACTTCTACTTCGACATCTACAGAAGAATCTACAACATCAAAAGTAAGCTCTGCAATAAAAGGTTTATTTTAATTCAATATTTAATGAGAGTGCTAAAAAACGCCTTTATAGCCACCCTCAATTTCTATAATACTAAAAGGGAAATCCACAAAACGGAGGTTTTGCGAATCTCCCTTTTTTTAATCTACACTTAAATGAAATCACCAAGAAGAAAAACTAGATACAAAAAAAACAATCGTTTTTTATATTTTGTTAAATATGCACTAGACTCTTTAAAGCCCTCATTTATAAAGAAACTAGAAAGAAAAAACACATTGGCACTTTATGAAAAGCTGTCAGCAGAACAAAAGGAAATAATAAACAAACGTCTAAACTTATATAACAGCCTTAAAAATGTAAGTTTTGACTTTAATAGTAGTGAAGAAGCAGTATACAGAGTTTCAGACCTGAAATTACACGCTTATTTTAATGGTGCACGTTCAAATAGTAACTATTGTATAGACACTATAAAATATACTCGGTGTTACGACAGAAATCTATATTGTTGTTACACATTTGGTGACATAACACATGTCCCTATACAGCCTTCTTTTGTTAAAAGTAGACCTATTTCACCTAACAACTCTAATTCTGTAGTGCTTGCATTAGACAAAATTCGTCATTTTTACTTTATCAAAGACTACATAAAATTTGAAGAAAAACAAGATAAGTTAATAGGTATTTCTTATGCAAGTCAACCTCACAGACAAGACTTTTTTAAGAAATATTTTAACCATCCTATGTGTCGATTAGGCTCTATATGTCACTACAACGATGAGCGTAAAGCATGGAACATCGACAAAGTATCAATTTATGAACACCTACAGTATAAATTTATACTTTGTCTAGAAGGAAATGACGTTGCAACCAATTTAAAATGGGTTATGTCATCTAATTCACTAGCGATAATGCCTAAACCAAAGTATGAAACGTGGTACATGGAAAGCACGCTTATTGGTGGGGTACATTACGTCGAAATTAAGGACGATTACTCTGACCTTGAACAAAAGATGAACTACTATATATCACATCCTGACGAAGCTAATAAAATCATTGAGGCTGCTCATAAATATGTAGAACAGTTTCAGAACAAAAAAATTGAAAAATTAGTTTCTATGATGGTCGTTGAGAAATACTTTAAAGAAACGAATCAGATATAAAAGCAAATTAAAAAAAACATCAAAAAAACTATAATTTTACGAATCTTGGCTTCATATATGAGTTAAAAATGTTACATTTGCTAATACAAAACCACAATCTACGCATAGTGGCAGCTATAAACTTTAAGTAATCAATAGTATAACACATATATAAGGCTTTAATTTTTATGTTTAATTTTTTCACAAGTAAAATACCATTAATAGAATCTGAAATTCTCACGGATTTAACAGACATTCACTCTCACATTCTACCATGTGTAGATGACGGATCGGCTTCTGTTGAGGATTCTATACATATACTTGACACCTATGAGAATCTTGGGGTTAAAAAGGTAAAATTTACACCTCATATAATGGAAAATTACCCTAAAAATAATGCAAGTTCGTTAAAAATAGAGTTCGAGAAATTTAAATCTCAATATAAAGGTAACATCGAACTATCATTAGGAGCTGAATATATGCTAGATGCTGGTTTTCAGAAGCATTTTACAGAAAATGAAGTGTTAACAATAACAGAAGACCACATTCTAGTAGAGACTTCGTTCATGTACCCACCTATTAACATATATGAAACTATAAGCGATATTATGAGCAAAGGCTATTTTGTTATTCTTGCTCACCCCGAGAGGTATACTTATATGAATGTCGAAGATTATGACAAGCTAAAAAGTATGGGAGTGTTGTTTCAAATGAATTTGCAATCTATTATAGAATATTACGGCAAAGAAGCATCAAAAAAGGCACAATATCTACTAAAAATATCTGCCTATGACTTTATAGGCACAGATGTTCATAATCCGAGAATGTTAGAACCAAAATTTAAAAGTGCTAAACTAGATAAAAAGACAATTAATAAGATTTTAAGTGTTAAAAATCGTGGAAATTTAATTATAGATGGAAAGTAATACTCATAATATCAAAAAATGTAGTAGAGTAGTAGTTAAAATTGGCAGTAATGTTTTAACTCGTAAAGACGGAACAATAGATTCTACACGTATGTCTGCACTTACAGATCAAGTGGTAGAGTTATATAAAAACGGAATAGAAGTCATAATGATTTCATCAGGTGCTGTAGCCTCTGGAAGAAGTGAAATTAAGGTTGAAAAGAAGCTAGATTCAGTATCTGCTCGTCAGTTGTATTCTGCGGTAGGTCAAACAAAGTTAATACACAAATATTATAACTTGTTTAAAGAATACGGCATTGTGTGTGGTCAAATTTTAACCACAAAAGACGGACTTTCAACTCGCCGCCATTATCTTAACCAAAAACAATGTATGAGCGTAATGCTTGACAATGGGGTAGTGCCTATTATAAATGAAAATGACACCGTTTCAGTTACTGAGCTAATGTTTACGGATAATGACGAATTGTCAGGTCTAATTTCAGCTATGATGAATGCTGATAAACTGATAATTTTAAGCAATATAGATGGCATTTATAATGGAGACCCTTCTAACTCAAGTTCTGAGGTGATACGTGAAATAATACCTAACAAAACAGACATCACTGACTACATAAGCACTTCAAAATCACAGTTCGGAAGAGGTGGAATGCTTACAAAAAGTCGAATTTCATGTAAAGTCGCTGTTGAAGGCATAGAAGTGATTATTGCTAACGGAAAACGTGACGGTATTTTAACAGATTTGCTACTTACGGATAAAGATATAGTGTGTACACGCTTTTTGCCATCTGAAAAGCCTATTTCTGAGCTTAAAAAATGGATTGCTCATAGTGATGGCTTCACAAAAGGCTCTTTACACATAAACGAAGGCGCACACGAAGCACTTTTAGGCTCACAAGCAATAAGCTTACTGCCTGTAGGTGTTACAAAAGTTTGTGGTGAATTTGAAAAAGACGATATAGTAGAGATAGTTTCTCCTTCGGGCACACATTTAGGCGTTGGTCGTGTTTCAATATCTCACAGTGAAGCAAAACTTATCGCTGGTGAGAAAGGCCACAAGCCTATGGTGCATTATGACTATCTTTATATCGAAAACTATTAAAACTTAAAACTATGAATTTAGAAGGACAATTTAAAGGCGCACTAGAAGCATCAAAATCGCTTACTTTGCTGTCTCAAGATAAAATAGATAACGTATTATGTAAGCTTGCCGAAACTGTAGTTTCTAAAAGTGATAAAATTATAGAAGCTAATGCCAAAGATTTAGCTCGCATGGAAAAAACAAACCCTCTTTATGACCGTTTGTTGTTGAATAAAGAGCGTGTTGAAGCTATAGCGGGCGACATAAAGAATGTAGCATCTTTACATTCTCCAATCGGAGAGCAACTAAGTCAATTTCAACGCCCTAACGGCATGTTAGTGACAAAAGTTCGTGTGCCATTCGGTGTTGTAGGCGTAATTTACGAAGCAAGACCGAATGTTAGTCTAGATGTTTTCGCACTATGTTTTAAAACTAGCAATGCTTCCGTTTTAAAAGGCGGTAGCGATGCACACAACTCAAATTGTGCTATAGTTGAAATTATTCGTGATGTTTTAAAATCTGAAGGTATAGACAAAAGGATAGTAACACTGCTTCCTGCAGAACGTGAAGCTACAGCTGAGCTACTAAATGCTGTAGGATATGTAGATTTATTGATTCCTCGTGGCAGTTCAGCCCTTATAAACTATGTTCGCAACAATGCTCGTATTCCTGTAATAGAAACTGGCGCTGGAATATGTCACACTTATGTTGATAAGGACGCAAACTGTGAAATGGCTAAAAATATCATATTAAATGCTAAAACTAGACGTGTTTCTGTATGTAATGCACTAGATTGTGCTGTCGTTCACAGCGAAAAGTTAGGTGATTTAGCTGTAATTTGTGCACCATTAGCAGACAAAAACGTAGTTATATATGCCGATGAAAGAGCATACGCAGCACTAAAGGGTTCATATAATGCAGAATTGCTTAAAAAAGCCACACCAGAAAGTTTTGGTTGCGAATTTTTAGATTATAAAATGGCTATAAAAACTGTAGATTCATTAGAAGAAGCCGTAAATCATATTACAAAATACACCTCTAAACACAGCGAAGCTATAGTTACAGAAAACAAAGAAACTGCAAGCTTATACACTCAAATTGTAGATGCCGCATGTGTATATGTCAACGTGTCAACAGCATTTACAGACGGCGCACAGTTTGGATTTGGAGCAGAAATCGGAATTAGCACTCAAAAATTACATGCTAGAGGCCCTATGGCTCTCCCAGAACTCACTACATATAAGTATATCATAACTGGTGAGGGGCAAACAAGAAGTTAATAATCAATTACGCAGGGTATTACCCGAAACTAATACATCGGTGATTACTAGATAGTTAAATCAAGATATTTTAGATAAAATACCTTGATTTTCGCTAAAAACCTTAAAAACGGAGGTAGTTGCCCCTTAAAAACTTTGTACCTAAAGGCGTTCCGCCTTTTATAATAAGTTTTATACTTTTTGAAAAAGTACGCCCAGAGGGCTTCAAAACACGCTTTCTTTTGCCTTTAAGGGCAAAAGAGCGTATAATTTTCTTTGGAAATTATTAGGGGAATCCACAAAACGAGGTTTTGGGAATCTCCCTACGCATATAAAAAGAGCGAGTCGTGAACTATTGGTTTCACGACTCGTTCTTTTTAATTTCCTTAATTTGGTTCATATCTTGACTTATACTTAGTATAAAGCCTAAGAAGCTTCCAAGAACTTAACTCCATGGGATGTTTCTTAATATGGTCAGAAATCTCTCGTTTTGGGACTCCTGTATAAAGGTCATGCTTTAATATTGTTTTAATTGTGTTGTAATAAGCCTTTGGATAGTGTTTTGAGCGACATTTTTTGCTTATATTTGACGCATAAAGAGGTAAAACATGTTTCCACTTATCGAAATTCGCTATAGTTTCATCTCTCCAATGTTCAGAAAAAGCCCCCTCTGAAAAATGTTCAATAAACAACAAATTTGTTACATAATTTTTAAAGCTAGAATTTGCTAAATTTATCGTAAAATCTATATCATAACAGTGAAACCCTTTTAAAGATTCTTGGTCAAATTTACATTTATTCCAAGCATATTTAGAAACAAAAAGTGCCATACCATCAAGTGTTACGACTTCAGAATAGTCACAATTGTCAGGATTTCGTGTTTTATCAGACGCATTTTTACGTCGATTTGTATAAAGTTGTCTATAATGATGACGTGTATTATGACCATTTACGAACCAACCACTCGGATAAGCCATTTTTAAGATACTACCCGCAAACCCTACACATCCACAATCTTTTTCTTGTAGTTTCTTTATCATAGTCACTCCCCAATCGTCAGTCAAAAACTTTACGTCT
>JAWXTO010000087.1:0-7377 GCA_044433545.1 Rikenellaceae bacterium | reverse complement strand
GCAACTTCTGTAGAAGATTTAGAAAACCTTTTTGATAAAACAATGGAACATTTCGGTGGAAAAATCGACTTTGTTCTTCACTCTATTGGTTCATCACCTAACGTTAGAAAAAGTAGAACTTATGACGATTTAGACTATGGATTCTTCCAAAAAACATTAGATATTTCAGCTGTTTCATTCCACAAAATGATACAAGTAGCTCGTAAAAAAGATGCAATTAACGATTGGGGTTCTATCGTAGCATTATCATACATTGCAGCTCAACGTACTCTTTATGGTTACAACGATATGGCTGATGCTAAATCGCTTTTAGAGTCTATCGCTCGTTCATTTGGTTACATTTATGGTCGTGAGAAAAAAATCCGTATCAACACAGTGAGCCAATCTCCAACTCCTACAACAGCAGGTAGCGGTGTGTTTGGTTTCGATGGTCTTTTAGACTTCTCTGACAGAATGTCTCCACTAGGCAATGCTTCAGCTCAAGATTGTGCAGAATATGTTATCACTTTATTCTCTGATTTAACTCGTAAAGTTACTATGCAGAATCTTTTCCACGATGGTGGGTTCTCTAGTATGGGCATGAGCCGTAATGCTATGACTGTTTACAACAAGTCTTTAGAAATGGAATATAACGACGTAAAACACGATAAATAGTGTTTTTACGCTTTATAATAAAAAGAGTGGCAGAATTGATTTGCCACTCTTTTTTTGTATAAAATTTAAAAGGTCTGTGCCCCCCACAGTCGGCTGACAGCTCGTGAGATCTGTAAATCATTTTCTGTTTTTACTATCTCTACTTTTTTCAAAAAAAGTAGAGCAAAAAACTTGCGCAGGGCACTTCTTTACGCTAAAGCTTATGCGCAGAGTGTCAAGTTGGAACTTGACTTTTTGAATATGAGGTGTTAGACTATATAATCTAATAAAAGGGTCTGTGACCCCTGTAGGGTGACAAAATTCTATTTTATTTCAATCTCTTTCGCATTTTGTGTTTTGACACTCTCTTTCTTAGGGAGAGTTATCACTAACACACCATTTTCGAATTTAGCATCTATAACGTCCTTTTCAACGTTCTCAGGAATCTCTAGAATTTGATTGAAATAAGAAACTGAGAATTCTTTTCTTAGATATTTGTCATAGGCATCTTTAGAGCACGAACCGTTAGAACATTTCTTTTTCTCTTGCCCATTTTCGCTATTGTCCTCACCACTATTTTCCGTAGTCATAACTTTTGGCTGCTCTTTTTGTTCAGTTTGCTCTTTTTTTGACATGTAAATTACAAGACAGTTGTCCTCTCGAACATTAATTTTAAGGTCATCTTTTGTCATGCCAGGTGCAGCCATTTCTACACGGTATTCATTATCGTTTTCGATGATATTTACAGCAGGCGAAGCATTACGGCTCATTTTTGACACCCACTCACTCCCCAAGAACTCATTAAAAAGAGACGGAATCCAATTTGTTTTTTTTGATGTTAGCATAATATATTTTATTAAAAAATTAAAAATTAATTATCAATATTTCCATCATTAAAGTGTATAGTAGCATGTGCCCCATCACAAAACGGCTTGTTCGACGAAGCTCCACATCTGCATAATGTTACACGATTACGCAATTCATATTTCGTGCCATCGCTACTGTCAATTTTTATAGCTCCTCTAACCCACAAAGGACCACTACACTCCATTATTGGGTCTTCAATCAAATTTAATTCTTGTGGAGCTTTATCTTCCATAAGCATATTGTCAATCCTATTCCACACTCTCAACCTCCCAGAAGGACAATTCGCAACCTCTTGTTTTATAATATTTAACTCTTCTTGCTTACCACTTTCTTTGCGCACCATGTTCCACACGTTAATGTGAGTATCACAAAAACGAGCATAAGCACATAAGTCCTTATTGTCTTCAAGCGTTAAGCTCATTCCATCATAAAATCGTGAATTTTGATGCATAGGCTTATTATCAGCTGTTAATTCAAGGTCACGTCGACCTTTTAAGTGAGATTCGTCACAGTATGGTTTAGATTCAGAGCCTCCACAGCGACATAAAGCAGTCGGCGATGCCATCAAATGATGTGACTTGCCATTTTTATAGCTGTGCGACACATTATCCCTATTCGGCATAATGACAAGGTGTTTCAACGGAGGGTTTCCATACACTAAAATAGGACCTTTGGGGTCTATCACTATCCTATAATTTGAATCCCTAACATAAGTTCCGTGTTCTATGTTTCGTTTTTGTTCTTCCATATTCATAGAGTTTAATTAGTCAATCCTTATCTTTACTATAACATTCAAACAATTAAGTCAATTAACTCCTTTTTAAGGTTTGACTAATTATTATTTCATGTTAAATAATTACAAATAATATGCCTACAGATAAAAAATTATACTTACATTTGTAAAAACTACTTGAATTTCAACTAAAATATGATGTTATGGCAAACAAATCAACAATTTTAATTTCTTCAATTATCATTTCTCTAGGAATGGTAATTTTAGGTGCTTTTTTAAAAAGTGGGATAATTAGTTTTAAAGAATCTGAACGTGTTGTGCTCGTAAAAGGCTTATCTGAACGCACAGTAGAGGCAGATAATGTAATTTGGCCTATAAAATATGAGATGGCAAGCAATAATCTTACTGATTTGTACGCTTCAATCGAAACGAACAACGCTAAAATCATTAAATTTCTTGAAGAAAATGGCATTTCAAAAGATGAGGTGACTGTTCCTATGCCCATCGTGACAGATTTATTTGCAGATCGCTATGCAAACACTTCTCAAATTAAGTTTAGATATAACATTAGCTCTACGGTCATCGTTTCAAGCAAAAAAGTAAACGAAGTGCGCAAAGCAATGGATAATGTGGCAAGTTTAATAAAAGATGGTTTGGCGATAAACTCAAATCAGTATGGAGTGTCTCAAGTGAGGTTTACTTACAGCTCGCTTAATGACATAAAACCAGAAATGATAGAAGAAGCAACAAAAAGTGCTAGAGAAGCAGCAGAAAAATTTGCTAAAGATTCTGACAGCGATTTAGGAAAGATAAAAACTGCAAGCCAAGGTCAATTTTCAATCAATGACCGAGACATAAACACTCCTTATATTAAAACTGTTAGAGTTGTTACGACTGTTCAATATTTTTTAAAGGATTAAGAGTGTACATGTTGAAAGGAAAAAACATAAACTTGTTTTCGAAAATCAGCCATTGAAAAATAAAATAGGGCAATTCGCAAAACTTCGTTTTGTGGATTACCCTAATAATTTTCTTTGAAAATTATACGCTCTTTTGCCATTTATGGCAAAAGAAAGCGAGTTTTGAAGCCCTCTGGGCGTACTTTTCCAAAAAGTATAAAACTTATTACAAAAGGCGGGACGCCTTTAAGTACAAAGTTTTTAAGGGGTAATTACCTCCACTTTTAAGGTTTTTAGCGAAACCCAAGGCGTTTTATCTAGAATATTTTAGCTTAACTATCTATGAATCACCGCCATATCAGCTTCAGAGATCACCCAAAATACAAAAAGAAGCTCCATTTTGGTTAAACCAAAATGGAGCTTCAAACTACTTATACTAAACTGGGTAAAAACTGTTAAACTAACTTAATATATACTATTTTGTAGCTTCTTGTTGTTGTGGTTGTGGTCTTTGTTGACCTCTTTGACCTTGTGCGCCTTGACCTTGAGCAGCTTGTCCTTGTCCTTGACGGCCACCTTTACCTTGAGCAGCTTGTCCTTGACCTTGTTGACGACCACCTTGTCCTTGTTGCATTCCTTGACCTTGTTGACGACCGCCACGACCTTGTTGCATTCCACGACCTTGTTGACCTCTTTGACCTTGTTTGCTTAGAAGGATAGCGAATTCAATTTTTTGATCATCGCTAAGAACTGCCATAATTTCTTTTAGGCTTGCTGTTTTTTGTTCTTTCACAGCTTTCATAGCTTCTTCACGTTCTTCTCTTGAAACTTCAGGTTTTTCTTCTTTAGATTTAGGAGCTTCTTCACGTTTTGCTACTTCTGCTTGTGCATATTTTAAATAGATGCTATAAATTTTCTTTTCTTGAGAGTCACTTAATTCTAAATCTTGATCTAGTTTATCAGTTTTTTTCTCTGCGATTTTCTCAGCTGTAAGTTTCTCACCACCCATACGTTGACCACCACCTTTAGGTTGACCTTGTTGAGCGTTAACTGTTAATGCTAGAGCTGTAAAAGCAAATGTTGCTGCGATTGTTTTAATTTTTAAGTTTTTCATCTTTTTATAAATTTTTAATGTGAGTAATCATTTTTGTCCGTGATATTGTTTTATCAGCGGGTTCACAGATATAGAACAACCAAATTGAGAAAAGTTAAAAAAATAAATAAAAAAATAAAAATTAACAGCACAATAGTTGATGTAATTTAGTGTAACTGTAATTTAATTTTCTCATAATTTATTAATTTTATTTGAAAATTCGTATATTGCGCCCAAAAGGGTGACTTTATCAACGGCTTCACGAGTATAGAACGCATAAACATTTGAAAGTTAAAAGAAAATAAAAAAAATATTTGATTTAACTTTTTGACACAACATGTTTCTATAATGGTGAGTACGTTAAATGACATGATACGTATAATAGTAATGACTGAAAAAAACGAAAAAGAAATATTAAAGCTTCTTAAAAGTTCTAAAACACGGCAGCAAGGATTTAGTCTCTTAATGCAAGTGTTTAGAGAGCCTATATATTGGCACATTCGTCGTTTAGTCGTGAAACACGAAGATGCTGAGGATGTAATGCAAGAGAGCTTTATAAATATATATAAATATATAGACAATTTTAAGGGAGAATCTTCCTTAAAAACATGGGTATATAAAATTGCAACGAATGAATCCCTCAGACACTGCACAAAACGACGACTTGAGATGGACTCATACGATGAAAAAAGCAAATTAGTAAACCTTTTTGAATCTGAAAACGACATAGATTTCAATTCAGCAGAGGCGGCTCTCCAAAAGGCTTTGTTATCGCTGCCAGAAAAACAACGTATAACATTTAACCTACGTTATTTTGAGGACATGAGTTATGAACAAATTGCCGAAGTGACAAACAGCAGCGTTGCTACATTAAAAACAAATTACCATTACGCAAGTAATAAAATTAAAGAATATATACTAAATAATACGGAGGTCTAACTATGAAAGATTTTGACATTAATAAAATAGGAAAGAAGATGCCTTATTCTGCGCCTTCAGATGATTTTTTTGAAAAATTTTCAGCAGACATGCTTTCAAGAGTAGAGGTACAACAAAAAAGACGTATCACATATAGAAGATTGATTTCATTTTCATCTGCTATTGCTGCAACATTTATAATAGGGTTCTTAATCATCTTTAAAACTAGCGACAACATACAGATTCAAACACAAAAAGCAGATTATGTTGCGTACGAAAACTTGAATGCTAGTATAGACTCTTATTTAGATGATTTAAGTGATAGTGAACTGTCTAATTTGGTTTCTGAATTAGCATATCAAGATGATTTTTACTCAAATTTACCAACTGACTAGACTATGAAAAAGTTAAAATACTTAGCGATATTATGCCTCATGACATTTCTGAGCATCAATGTTTATTCACAAAGACCTGCTAATCAAAACACAGGGCTTCAACAAATGCAGCTACAAGTTTTGGTGAAACAGTTACAGCTTAACGATTCTCAACGTACTGAATTTAGCAAAATTTATAATGAGTACTCTGAAGAATTGAAAAGTTTACGTCCAGAACATAAACAAAATGAAAATAGAAGAGGAGAAGCGCCTACGGATGAACAAATAGAAACTCAGATATTAGAATCTTTTGATATTACAGAGAAAACAACAGCTTTAAAACGTAAATATTTCCCTCGTTTTAAAACTGTTTTATCACTTCGTCAGATATTGGAGATGTATAACGTTGAAAGGCAGATTAGTGAACGTGTGAAAACTGAATTTCAGCATCGAAATAATACAAATAGATAATAAAATGTAGAGAAAGTTTGGAATATAAAAATTTTTTACTACATTTGCAAAACATCAGGACATCGAAAAATTGTAAACCTCAACAATTGAGGAGCATTTTTGGTGTCCTTTTTTGTGACACCATATCAACCTTAAAATTTTATTGATATGGCAATTAAAAAACTTTATTCAACAGACGGTAACACATTTAAAATTCACAATGTAGAAGGATTTGTGCATTATGGCGTAGCTCAAAGCCTTAACCGTCAACACAACAGTGATTCTAAATCACGTGTTATTCGTCGATTAAGCTATCTTGTTGATCTAGGCGATTATGCTAATGATGTTATGAATGAGCCTCAACTAGCTGCGAACACTTATTCACAAATTTTAGAAGATTCAGAACTTCTAGGCTCGCTAAATTTGAATGTTAGCTTAATTCACCATGCGTTCTATAGCAAAGTTATGAAACGTCTTCGTGAACTAAAGCTTAAAGAAACAAAAGGGATGATAGATAAGTTCCGAAAGGAATTTGACACTCGCTCTAAGTTATATACTTTATATAATGAGTTGACAAGGATTCTTGACGAAGAATCATCTGAAGAAGCTGATGAGTACAAATCAGCAATTTAGATTAATTCAGGGCGATTCACGACACTCTGTTTTGTGGATTGCCCTAAAAACAAGAATTACCGAAGAGGCGTATATTGGTACACCTCATTCGGTAATGTAGTTTTATTAATCAAACATGTATGGCTTACTACATTGACATGAATAAAACATCTTGACTTAAATAAACAAAAGAATTTAATCTAATTAACCTATGTTACAAAGGTAGGGCATTTGACACCTGCACACAATAACATGTTATAGGTAAAAATAGGGCGTTTAATCATAATATATTGTTATAATGGCTAAAACAATTTAATGAAAAACCAGAAAATCAGGTCAAAAACAAGAAAGTAAGTCAAAACTCACATTACATAATCTAACTTTATCATTTCATACAATATGCAGGTTTTTATATTACTTTACGTTATTAATGTGTTATATTTGTAATAAATAAAAACACAAAGAAATAAAACACATAATATATTAATAAAAAAAAACTGTACGATATGAAAAGGCTAATTTTATTTACATTCTTATTTTTTAGTTTATCTATTTTAACTAGTGAGTATAGCTATGCTAATGAAAGTTTAAGTAGTAACAATACTGAGAAAAAAACTAATTCTGACAAAAAACAGACATCCTCTTCTAAGACATCATCTTCTAAGACATCCTCTTCTAAGACATCTGCCTCTAAGACATCTGCCTCTAAGACTTCTTCTAGTAGCAATAGACAGTCTACACCGTCTAAAACATCTTCTACAAGAACTTCTTCTAGTAGCTACAGACAGTCTACACCGT
>JAWXTO010000086.1:0-7406 GCA_044433545.1 Rikenellaceae bacterium | reverse complement strand
ACTTTGCTAGCATGTCTTCGGTTAAATTGTACCTAAATTGAGATAATTTCATAGTTTTCTATTTGTTTTATATGTAGAGATTTGATACACAGGCTAAATCAATTGTAGTCAATTGTCAGATAAAAAGCGCTGGTATTTATATTACGCAAAAACGCTAAAAATGTTTCATTTAAACGTGCATTTTTAGTGTATTTTATGGTTTAGTCTTGTTTTTCAGTGTTTTCTTTGTTTTTTAGGGTCAGAATTTGATATATTTCCTCATCACTATAACAATTTTCTAGTGAAAAATCTCCACTTTTTGTACGTTGTAACATAGAAAGATAACCGCCACTATTAAGTTTTAGCCCAAGGTCTCTACCGAATGAACGAATATATGTTCCCTTGCTACATTCTATTCTTACAGTGACTTTTGGAAGCTCAAATTTAAGTAGTTCTATGTCATATATTGTAATATCTACAGCTTTTATCTCTACGTCGCTGCCTTCACGTGCATATTCGTAAGCTCTTTTGCCATCTATCCATTTTGCAGAATAAATTGGAGCTACTTGTTTTTGTTCACCTCTAAAAGATTCTAAAGCCTCTAATACAGCTTGTTCTGTTATGTGTTCATATTCAAAAGTTTCGTTTACTTCGTGTTCACGGTCGAAACTTGCAGTTGTTGCGCCTAGAGTGACTTCTGTGATATACTCTTTTCGCTCAGATTGAAGTTTTTCGGCAATTTTTGTAGCTTTCCCGATACACACAACAAGCACACCCGTAGCTAAAGGGTCTAATGTGCCAGCGTGACCAACCTTAATCTTCTTAAAACCACGTCTTTTAAGCATACTTTTGACTTTGCGCACAACGTCAGAAGATGTCCAAGTGTAAGGTTTGTCGATAGGGACTACACAGCCACTTTCAAAGTTTTCTTCAGATGTGAATGTTTTGTCGTAAAATATTTTGATTTCTTTGTTTTCCATTTTCCCTTAATATAATGAACTGAGAGTGACTAAGAAGGATGAGTTTTGGGGCTTCGTGAAGGCTCTTAAACCGCAGCGTACTAGCGTACGTGAGGATTTGAGAGTCGAGGGAAGTGCCAAAAATCGCCTTGTTAGTCACTCTCAGGTTTGTTTGAATTTATTTGTGTCTTAAATTTATATGAATAATGAGTAAGATATTACAGCTAGTCCTGCTACAGCACAGTAGACTGCAAACCAGATAAATTTGCCACTATTTACAAGTTTTATCATTGCTTTACAAGCAAATAGACCTGCGATAAATGAGCTTAAAAATCCTACTATTAAAGGCAAAGCACCTATTGTAGATTCTGAAAATTCTCCCTTAACGATGTCTAATAGGTTCATGCCAATTATAGGGATTAGAACCATAAGAAACGAGAATTTTGACACTTCTTCACGTTTCACGCCTAACAATAAACCTGTAGATATTGTTGACCCTGAGCGAGAAAGCCCTGGCAAAACTGCAAATGCTTGTGCTATTCCGATAATAAAGGCATCTTTATATGTTATGCCACCTGTTTTAGGTTTTGCCTTGTACGTAAAGAACAATAGTGCAGCTGTTATAAGTAGTGCACATCCTACGATAAGTAAAGAACCTCCAAAAAGAGCTTCAATTTTGTCTTTTAGTGTTAAACCTATTAATACTATAGGAATTAAAGATACTAAAATCTTAAAAATGTAGTCTTGTTCTTCGTTTTTCTTAAATTTAAAGAATCCTGTGATTAATTTTAATAGTTCGTGTCTAAAAATTACAATAGTACTTAAAACTGTACCTCCGTGGACAGTGATTGCAAATGTTAAATTTTCTTCTGATTTTACACCAAAAATGTGACTGAAAATCTCTAAGTGACCGCTGCTGCTAACAGGTAAAAATTCTGTTAACCCTTGAACAATACCTAAATATAAGGCTTCAAAAACTCCCATGTATTATTTCTTTGTTTTAGTTGTAGCCTTGTTTGCTGTTTTCTTAGCAGTTGCTATGTTTTCGTCTTCTTTTTCGTCAGTTTTTTTCATTATAGCGTAAATTTCAAATGCAAATCCAAAAATTACTACTATAGGGGCAAGTGTTATACGTCTAAAACTGAATAGTTCTTCAGCATTGAAAACAAGAGGGTCTTCACTTCCGCCTCCTACCATTAAAATGAATCCAAGGATAATTATTCCTGCGCCTATTAACATTAACTGATAGTTCTTCTTAGTTAATGGTAAATTTTCCATTCCTTTCATATTGAAATATGTGTTTTAATTATTAAAATCTAGTAATTGTGTAGCGTTCTGCCACTTAGGTTCATGTTTTTGTTGACTGCTATACGTGTTAATATAATACACGACAGCAAAGATACGATTAAAAGCCCTAAAAACAAGTAGGCTATAGCCATCATGTCATCTTTTTCAAAAGAAATCACATTGAAGTCAATGAAAAAATAGATTACGATTGACAATAATGCAAAAGTGATAAATGATGCTGTTACTGCTTGTTTTACGGCAAGTTTTATGAATGGCTTTCTAACAAAACGGTTTGTTGCCCCAGCCATACACATCGTTTTTATTAAGAATCGCTTAGAATAAACTGCCATATTAATTGTGTTGAAAATTAACATAACAGAAATTATTATTAACACAATAAAAATATCGCTGATATTAAATATAAGATGTTTACGTTCCTAACAATTCTTGACAATAGCTCTTTTTGATATAAAACTTCACTTACACCCTCTTTTTCGTTTATTTCGCTGGCTATTGTTTCCGCTACATCATATTTTAACGTGTCTGTAGTGAATTTATTATCCATAACGCTCAGCTTCACTGTGTATGAGGCAGGAAGTGGATTTTCGTCAATAAATAGAGTAACATCTTCACCCGTAAATGTCTGAAATTCTTTTAGTGCATCATCTTTTGATATGTAGATAACTTCAGAAATGCCTTCAATGTTGTTAAGGAAGTGTTCTATGCTATCTTTTTGTGGCTCTGTGATATTATCTTTTAGCATAATGCTTATAGATGTGTTATCCACAACGATAGATGCTGCCTTGTAGACATTGAAAAGCATAAACGTAATGAACCCTATCAAAAACAGTACTAAAGTAATGCTAAAAGTAGACTTCGCATAGGCATTACGTATCTTTTTAGGATTGTACTTTGCCATTTTGTTTATATATTAAGAAAATAGAACATGCTAACGACAATAATATTATTATAGACGAGATGTATGTTATAGAAATCATAGTTTTGAAATTTGGAGCTTCAAAACTAAATTCTATAGTGTTTTCGCCAGCAGGTACGACTAGACCTCTTAATATGTAGTTTGCATTTACAATTTCTGCAGGTTCTCCGTTTATAGTAGCACTCCAACCTTTAGGATAGTATATCTCAGAGAAAACAACAAAACCTTTTTGTGAACTTTCTGTTTTGTATGTTAGTTTGTTTGCTTTATAGTCAGTTAAAGTGACACTGCTTAGTGAGTCTGTGTTGTTTGTAAGAGGGAAATCTTTAAATTCGTCAGCAAATTTCTCATTAACAACAGCAGTTACACCTGTGTTTATGTTTTCTAGCATGTTATATTCGTCGTCTACACTTTTCACAAGTTCTACGTTTTCAACATACCATCCGTTTCCTAGTGCATCATCATTATAGCTCACAGAATATTCTCCGCCTTCATTACGATTAATGAAATAACGTGCGTTTAACATGTTATATACGTTTAAATCCATAGCCATAAGATATTTGTCTATAACTTCTTGATAACGGCGCATCTTAGCAGCGTGGTAACCACCTATGCTTTTGTGGAAATATGATGTTGTGGCATCAGCAAAAGGGCTTACGCTTAAATTCATAACCCTATACGATAAATCAGTGTCTTTTAATATCTCTAAATCTGCTGCTGTAGGTTCTATAGTTTTTGCTTTTTTAACATCTATAAAATCTTTATCGTTTACGAATCTTTTATTTACAGGAATCATATCCGCTAACACAAGAACTGCTAATATGCTCACAAAATAAGACTTTTTAAGCTTGCCTTTATAGAATAAAAATACAGTTCCTGCTGTAAGTAAACAGAATATTAGTGAACGGAAAGCGTCGCTACGCATAAGTGATGCACGTTCGTCACTAAGTGCTACTAATACATCTTCAGGCAGCCCCATAGATCCGTCATAAGACCCTTCAAAAGAGGCAAAATTGCCCCAAATTAATGCAAAGAAAAGACAAATTCCAGCTGAAATAATTACAGAATATTTTATAGATTTTGTAAATTCTTCTTTAGGAACTTCTGCGTCCCATAGTTTTTTTAGAGCAAGCATACCTAACAAAGGAATCGTCCATTCTGCTATGACAAGTATCATAGAGACAGTTCTAAACTTGTTGTATCCTGGGAAGTAGTCAATAAACAAGTTAGTAAACCACATTAGATTGTGTCCCCAAGCTAACATAAAGCTAAGGGCGGTTACTGCTATAAGCCAATATTTCTCTTTGCCTTTAAGGAGATATAGCCCTAAAATACACAAGAATATCATAACTGCACCGACATAAACAGGCCCAGAAGTTGATGGTTGAGGCCCCCAATACCCTGGGAGACCAGTGGCAATTTGTTGTGCTTGATTAGTATATTTTTTTAGGCTGTTAGCGACCTCTCCGTCAGCTGAGAAACTGCCATAAGAGCTGCCTCCATATAGGTTAGGGATGAAAAGATTGAAAGTTTCCATTTTGCCATAACTCCATGCTGTGATATAGTCTTTGTCTAAGCCTGTAGTTTGGTTTTTGTTGTCTTTTTCTGTTAGTGTAAGCTCACTTTTTGAACGTGTAGAGTCTTTAGAATAGTCATTTATATACCACAACTGCACTATATTTGCTCCTAGGGCAAGCATAGCAGCAGCAACTAGAACACAACTTCTTTTTATGAATTCTTTAACGTGTTTTTCTTTGATATAGATATATAGTTGTGTTGCGAAAATAGCTAAAATTACAAAAAAGAAGTAGTAAGGTATTTGAGGGTGTGATGTGCTTATCTCTATTGCAGCAAAGGCAGCAGCAAGAGATGCTCCGAGCCAAAGATGTTTCGTGTAAGCGTAATATATAGAGCCAATTAGTGGAGCAATAAAGCTTAATGCCATTAGTTTTGTGATGTGACCTGCTTCGTATATGATGAAAAAGTAGGAGGACAGTCCATAGCCTATGCCCCCGACAATAGCAAGGTAGGGGTTGACTCCAAAACATAATAGCATAAAATAGAACCCTGCCATAAGAATGAAATAATATGCTGCGGGAGTACCTAAAAAGTAGAATATGTTAGAGGCTTCTTTTAAAAGTCTGCCGTCATAGTTCATGTTTATTAGATAGGCTGGCATTCCAGAGAACATGTTTGGTGCCCATTGAGGATGTTCGCCATATTCTTCGATGTGCTCAGTTATGCCTCCTGTCATTCCTGTAGCTTGTATGTCGTCATGTTGACGAATGTCTTTGCCGTCATATTGAGGCATGAAATAAAATACAGAAATTAAAGCAAAAATAGTTAGTGCTATAAAGTGGGGCAAGATTTTTTTTAACATACTTAAAAAAGAATTAATCGTAAAATATTAATTGTACATCTTTCGTTTTGTGGTCTAAATGTACAATGTTTAAAATTATTAGATTTTAGCAAATATCCTACAAAGATAAAAAAAAGAGTTAATACTATTTCAATTTTGAGATTAATTTGTACATTTGTAAATCAATTTTCAAAAGATGACAAGTTTAGAAGAGATAAAACAACCTATTTTAGAGCAGTTAAAAGAGTTTGAAGCATATTATTTACAAACTTTAAATAGTAATGAAAAATCTGTAACCAAAGTTCTGAAATATTTACACAAAACTGGAGGCAAAAAAATGCGTCCTCTTTTTGTGTTGTTGTGTGCCTCGTTACATGGTAAAATTACGAAAGAAAGCTATATTTCTGCTACAATTATAGAAATGATGCACACCGCATCGCTAATTCACGATGATATTGTTGATGAATCTTATTCTCGTAGAGGTTTTTTTAGTGTAAATGCTCTGTGGGGGTCTAAAAAAGCTGTGCTTATAGGAGATTATATTCTTTCAGTGTCGTTAAAGCTTGCAATAGACAATCACTATTTCAAAATTATTGAAATTATTAGTGATGTGATGAAAGATATGTCGTTAGGTGAAATCCTGCAAAGTGAATCGGCTGAAGATCTTAACTTTTCTGAGGAACGCTATTATGAGGTGATAAGATGTAAGACAGGGGTGCTTTTAGGAGCGTGTGCTGAGGCTGGAGCTGTGAGTGCAGGTGCTTCAGAAGAAGATGTTGAGGCGTTAGCTAAATTTGGAACTATGCTTGGGTTAGCATTTCAGATAAAAGATGATATATTAGACTATAACACAACAAATATCACAGGAAAACCTTCGTTGAATGATATTCGTGAAAAGAAAATGACGTTGCCGTTGATTCTGTCGCTTCAAAATAGTACACGAGAAGAACAAAAAACTGTTCTTAAATGGTTGCGTAAAGTTGATTCTGATAGAGAAAATGTTACTAATGTTTACAATTTTGTGATGTCGAAAAAAGGACTCGACATGGCAAGTGAGAAAATGGAAACATTAAAAAATGAAGCGTTGCTTATGTTAGAACGTTATGAAGATTCTGAGTATAAAACAGCTCTTGTGAATTATTCTAACTTTATATTAGAAAGAAAAAAATAAATATTTATGGAAACTAAAACATTTGGACTTGCAGCAGACCACGCAGGGTTCGAAAAAAAAGAATTGGTTGCTGGCTACTTATTATCCCTTGGATATGTTGTTAAAGATTATGGATGTTATTCAGAGGAGAGTGTTGACTATCCAGATTTTGCGCATGCTTTAGCAAAAGGTATAGAAAATGGAGAATGTGCTCGTGGATTTGCATTTTGTGGTAGTGCTAATGGCATAACGATAACATTAAATAAACACCAATCTATTAGAGCTGCGCTTTCGTGGATTCCAGAAATTGCTGCTTTAGCTCGTACTCACAATGACGCTAATGTGTGTTCTATTCCTGCAAGATTTTTAGATAATACAGAGGTAATAAATATCGTGGATGCCTTTTTAGAAGCCGAATTTGAGGGTGGTAGACATCAAAATCGAGTTGATAAAATCGCTTGTAAATAACATATTTGTTATAAAGCCGTCTTGAATTAGGTTTCAAGACGGCTTTTTTTCATAAATTATATAATCTATAAAGGGAGATTCGCAAAACTCCGTTTTGTGGATTTCCCTAATAATTTACTATGTAAATTATACGCTCTTTTGCCCTTGAAGGCAAAAGAAAGCGAGTTTTGAAGCCCTCTGGGCGTACTTTTTCAAAAAGTATAAAACTTATTATAAAAGGCGGGAAGCCTTTAAGTACAAAGTTTCTAAGGGGCAATTACCTTCATT
>JAWXTO010000085.1:5761-7489 GCA_044433545.1 Rikenellaceae bacterium | reverse complement strand
TTGGTCTTTGTTTGGATATTTTTGATTTAAAGCGTCAACTTCTGGTTTAATGATACGCATTTTCGCCATAGAAACATACGATTTGTATGTGAATGGGAAAATAATCAATTTTATAATGATAGTTAAGAATAAAATTATCCAACCATAATTAGAGATGTAATTGCTCAAGAAATTAAACACTGGAATAACTAAGAAACGGTTAATCCAACCTAAAATTCCCCAACCTAGTGGCACTAATTTTTCTATTTTATCACCATATTCTTGGAATAAATCATAGCTGTTAGGCGCAAAATAGAACGAGAAATCATAGCTTGATTTATCTGCCGAGAAAGGCACATTAAGAACTGCATCAAAATGTTTTAACTCTCCAGAACTAGCTGGAAGGTTTTGGTATGACAACTCACCGCCATCAAAACTCGCATTATAACGAAGAATTGAAGAGAAGAATTGTTTTTTGTATGCAACCCACTGAATTTGACCAGCAATAGCTTGTTTGTCAGAAGTACCCATAGACAACTCGTCGATTCCGTCTTCAGCAGTTAATTTATATGACAAGTTAGTGTTTTGGTTCTCATAATCAAAGCCTTTTTCTGTCTGCAAAGCGTCCATTGCCCAATTTAAAGTCATATTTTTCTGACCTCTATCGACAATGTAGTCCATGTTAACAAAATTAACTCTCAAATCAACTTGATAAGCCTCAGCAGCTAGCGTGTAGATGTATTCGACATAGGCTGTAGAGTCATTGTATAGTCTAAACGACAAAGACGCACTGTCACCTGTCACTGTAACGTCTTTTTGAGAAGAAGTCGATGTGAAAACATATTTAGAAGTGTTAACATCTACTGCTGTGCGATATTTTAAATCAAATAAAGCTGACTCTTCATTGAAAAGATAAAGAGGTTTATCGTCCCAAGTTTTATAGTCTTTAAGTTCTACAGAGTTGATAGTAGCACCTAGTGTAGAAATGCCAATTTTAACTTTGTCATTTTGAAGTGTATATTCTTCTTTTTGTTTGTTTTGTGCGCTGTATAACATCTCGCCATACGCACTAATAGCACGTGCTTCTGCCGCAGCTTTTGCTATAGAGTCATTCGCAATTCTTTCTTCAGCAGTTAACACTGTTAGCTCTTCAGCTGTAGTGTCTGCTTCAGTTTTTACAACTTCATTTTGAACGCCACTTCCTGCACTAGCTACTTCTTGTCGGTCACTGCTGCTAAACCAAGCGTAACCAACAAAAATAAGTAGAATCAGCAAAAATGCCGTTATTTTATTCTTATCCATTTAAATAATTTTTAGGGGAGCTTTATTTTCTCCCATATTTTGATTTGAAACTATGCTGCAAGTCTATTTTGTAGCATTTTTATTTTCTATCGCCGCTTTCACAAACGCTACAAATAGAGGGTGTGGATTTAGAGCTGTACTCTTGTATTCTGGGTGATATTGTACACCTACGAACCAAGGGTGACTGTCAATTTCAACCACTTCGACAAGACCAGTTTCAGGATTTATACCAACTGGCTTCATACCTGCATCTTTAATTGCATCATAGTAGTTGTTATTAAACTCATAACGATGTCTGTGACGCTCTGTAATGTTCTCTTTGCCATAAGCTTCATACGCTTTAGAACCCACAGCAAGAGTACAAGGATAAGAACCCAAACGCATAGTACCACCTTTTTCTGTAATGCCTTTTTGTTCTTCCATGATGTCAATTACAGGGTAATCATT
>JAWXTO010000085.1:0-5751 GCA_044433545.1 Rikenellaceae bacterium | reverse complement strand
GTAATCATTGTTGCACACCTCAGTAGAATTAGATCCTTCGTAACCCAACACGTTTCTTGCAAATTCAATAACAGAAGATTGCATACCTAAACAGATGCCAAAGAAAGGAATATTGTTTTCACGTGTAAATTTAATAGCTCTAATTTTACCTTCTAGGCCTCTACTACCAAAACCTGGCGCAACAAGAATCGCATTATTTCCACTAAGTCTCTCCTCAACGTTTTCGTCAGTAAGTTTCTCAGAATTTACGTATTCTAGCTTAACTTTCACATCATTTACCGTACCAGCATGAATAAACGCCTCAACAATTGATTTGTAAGCATCTGGAAGTTCAGTATATTTTCCTACAAGAGCAATTTTAACCTCATCTTTAGGATTTTTAACTTTTTCAACAAATTTAGTCCAGTCAGTAAGGTCTATTTCACCTGCTTCAAGGTTTAATTTACGTAAAACAACTAGGTCTAAATGTTGATCTTCCATTTTAAGCGGCACTTCATATATAGTAGAAACGTCAATAGACTCAATAACAGCATCTTTTTCTACGTTACAGAACTGTGCTACCTTACGGCGTACATCATCATTAAGAGGTTTTTCACTTCTTAATACTAAAATGTCAGGTTGTACACCATTCTCTAGCAACATCTTAACAGAGTGTTGTGTAGGTTTTGTCTTTAACTCGCCAGAAGCTGACATATAAGGAATTAAAGTAAGGTGAATTACAACAGAATTTTGATAACCTAAGTCGTTACGCAACTGACGAACAGCCTCAACATAAGGTAAAGACTCAATATCACCTACTGTACCACCAATTTCTGTGATTACAACGTCATAGTTGTTTTTTGTACCTAAAATTTGAACACAACGCTTAATTTCGTCTGTAATGTGAGGGATTACTTGTACTGTTTTGCCCAAGAATTCACCCTTACGCTCTTTTGTAATGACATTTTGGTAGATACGACCTGTTGTAACATTATTTCCTTGTGAAGTCGATGTGTTCAAGAAACGTTCATAGTGACCTAAGTCAAGGTCTGTCTCAGCTCCATCTTCTGTAACATAACACTCACCATGTTCATAAGGATTAAGCGTACCAGGGTCAACGTTCAAATAAGGATCTAATTTTTGAATCGTCACGCTATAACCTCTAGATATAAGCAATCTCGCTAAAGATGCTGAGATAATACCTTTACCAAGCGACGAGGCTACACCCCCTGTTACAAACACATATTTTGTTTGTTTTGTGCTACTATTTTTCATTTTCATATTTATATATTTAACTTAAACAGTTAATGTATCTAAGTTATAATTTCTCAATGAGATTTAAAGTGTGTAAATTTTTAACGCTAAAACTAAGCGCATTTCTTAAATTCTAAAATTATTCTTGACTGTCAATAATTTTAATTTGCTCTTTTAAAACAACGATATCCTCTTTTGCTTTATTGATTTTAGCTTTCACGTCGTTTATCATAGCATCTGCATTTTTGCTTTTCGCAAAGAACCCAATGTTGTTTTCTAATAATATAATATCAGATTTAAGCGCATCTATTTTTGAAGTCAAACGCTCACGTTCACCCTTCATAGAGCGACCTGAACTAGCGAAATTTGACACTTTTTCTTTAAAACGATTAATTTTACGGTCTTTTCCTTGTGCACGTAAAGACACAAACAAACCATCTATTAGCTCTCTATACTCTTTTTGGATAGCATCCTTTTGTCCCATAGGCACAAAACCAATTTCTGTCCACTCTTTTTGGATAGCTTTTAATGTCTCAAAAGAGTTTGCATCATCTGCTATATTGAAAACACGTAATTTCTCAATAATTTGTTTTTTAGCTTCTAAATTAACTTCATATTTGCTGTCTAAAGAACTAAAGTGCGCACTCTTACGCTCAAAGAACTTATCACAAGCAGTTCTAAAACGCTTCCATATAGGGTCAAAACTCTTACGTGGCACAGCACCTATAAGCTTCCAGTTTTTTTGCAACTCTAAAATCTGTTCAGTGCTAGCTTTCCAGTCATCACTTTCAGACAATGCCTCAGCTTGTACACAAAATAAAGTTTTCGCTTTAAGGTTATTTTCCATCTCGTTTTTAAGGTTGTCATAATATTCACCTTTTTGAACGAAGAATTTATCACAAATCTCTCTAAAACGAGCATACACTAAATTATTCTCTTTTTTAGGAGCAAAACCTATTGTCTTCCAAACTTTTTGAATTTCTATAAGCTTTTCACTAGCGTCTTCCCAGTCTTTGTGTGTAGGCTTTTCAGAGTTTAATATTGTCTCAGCTTCATCACATAGTTTACTCTTCAACTCGTAATTCTTAATTTGTTCATTACGGATAGCGTCGAAGTGATCTTGGTGTAATTTATTAATTTTTGTTGAAGCACTTTTAAATCTCTCCCACAATTGGTCTTTAAATTCCATAGAAACAGGACCAATCTCTCTCCATTGGTCGTGTAGCTTTTGTAGCGACTGGAACATGTTGATTACAGAATCTACTAAAAGCAAGTTTTCTGCATCTTCACACAACGTCACCTTAGCTTCATAGTTTTTCTTTAAATCTAAGTCACGAAGCTCATTGTTTATCTTAACAAAGTCATAGAATTTCTCTACTTGAAGGTGATAATTTTCCCATAAGTCTTTAATGTGAGATTTTGGCACACTACCAGACTCTTTCCATCTATTTTGAAGCTCTTTAAACGCAGCAAATGTCACATTCATTGTTTCGCTACTGTTTGTAAGCTCTTTAAGTTCTTCAATAATTTGAAGTTTTTCTTTATAATTAGCCTCTTTTTCAGCCTCAGCTTTTTTTAGCTCCTCATCACGTGAAGCACGATAGTCTGCTAAAAGAGATTTGAATTTTGTTTCATTTTCTGCACCCTCAAACACAAAACCCTCTTCTGTAGAGTTAATGTCAACATACTCTTTCTTTAATTTGTCGTAGTTTGCTTTTCTTGTTTTATAAAAAGAAACTTTCAACAACTCAATTTCTTTACGAAGAGATTCAGTGTAAGGTTTAGCTAACAGTTCTGTGAAGATTTGAATAATTTCTTCTTCTGTTTTACCGCTAATAGTTTCTGACAATAGTTCATCGTCATTTTCTTTATCATCTGACTCTTTCAACTCAGATAAATCATCATTACTAAGCTCATTTTTTTCGATTTCAACAGCCGTTTCTTCAACAGCATCTGAATTTAGCTCAACATTAGGTACCTCAATAGTTTCGACATTGTCGAATTGTTCATCATTCTGAACAGAGTTCTTTAAATCAGTAGATTCCATAAAAAATTAGGTTAATTTTAAAATTTATTAACACGAATAACTAGTAGATATTCAAACAAATCAAAAATCCACTAGTATTTACAAGTTACAAAGTTAAAAATTTTATTTTAATTTATCGTTAGCTATAATTAAAAAAATATGTATATTTGTTTAATAGAATTTTACAAAACCAAATATTCTGAGTACATTAGCCTGAAATTTGATACTATTCTCTAACACAACACAAAAAAACGTTAGAAAAGAGTCCTTTTTTCGCCTATTTTTATAGAAATAATTAAATTTTAAAACAATGACAAAAAATAATATAACAAATAAATATCCTAGCTTTATAGATATTATCTTGTTTTTTGTGTTGTATTTTACATTAACCACAGTTTTTGGTTTTGTTACAGCATTTTTTGAGAACATTTATTCAGATATCCCAGGAATACACGACATTCTAAACGCTACTTCTTATGTCATTATATTTTCTTTAATTATATCTGCTACAAGTGTCTACAGAAACCTTAAACATCATGGAATTAAACCTCGTAGACTAATCCGAAAACACGAATTAATATCACCAATGTACATCTTATTTGGCATTCTAGCTATCTTTTCGATGTCATTCATCACAAACCCTCTTGTGAGCCTTTTCCCTCAAAATTTAGGAGATATTTATGACATGTTAAGCAAAATGGACACCTACACGCTACTCAGTTGTGTCATTGCAGCCCCAGTGCTCGAAGAACTTTTATTCAGAGGCATCATACAAAGTGACTTAGAGCACAAATATGGAGGCATTAGTTCAATCATAATAACTTCATTAGTGTTTAGCATCATACACATAAATCCAGCTCAAGTTATAGCGGTTTTCTTTACGTCGGTTCTAATTAGTACTATTTACTATAAAACAAAATCTCTTTGGTGTTGTATTATCATACACTCATTTAATAATACAGCAGCCTATCTACTGTTTAAACTATATAAAGACAAAAGTGATTACGCAAAACCATACATTGACTTTTTTGAAAATCATACTACTTATTACATAATCTATTCAATAGCTGTTCTTATTGTGATTCTTACCATCGTTACACTATTTGCAACTAAAAAGAGCACCGAAAACAAAACTATAGAGACCCCAAAAGACAACAATAATCAACAAAATTCAAAAAATAACGATAACAAAACATAGTTTTTTTTACACTCATTTCTTATACTAATAAAAAATAACTACTTTTGTACAGTTTATTTTTTGGAATAAAATGTTTTCACGAATATAATATTTCGTTATAATGTGCGTTTAAAAAAATACAACAAATTTAAATTAAAAAAAATAAATCACAAAGCACTTTAACTCAATAAGTCAGCTTATTTAGACTATGAAAAATATAAAAATTACATATTTAGCTTTTATTGCAGTTTTAGTGATTACATCATGTGACAAGTTTAATTTTTTAAAACAAGATAATAGAATTTTATTAGCCTCTGTCGGTGAAAAAGAGTTTTATTATGACAATTTAGACACCCTTTTATTTAAAGGTTTATCTTCTGTTGACAGCATAGCAATACTTAATGCCTATGTTGACAAATGGATAAGAAACGAACTGAAAATCAACGAAAGTAGCCTTAGTTTATCAAAAAAACAACTTGATGACATAGAGCGAAAAATTGAAGATTACAGAATTTCACTTATAACATTCAACTATGATAGAGCTTTAACTTCAAGAGTAGACACAACAGTAACAAAACAAGAAATAGAAAGCTACTATAACACTAACAGACATCAATTTCAGCTTATAGCACCTATAGCACAAGCTAAAATACTGTCATTTGACGAAAAATCTAAACAAGAAAAACAGTTTAAAGAGCTTGCAAACTCTTCTTCGACTGATGCAAAAATAGATTTAATAGACTTGTCAAAAAAAGAAAGTTTAGTGTTCAGTGATTACAGTGAGAAGTGGTATTATTTTAATGAAATCATTAATATTTTACCTTTTAAAGCCAAAAATTTAGATTATTTTCTAAAAAACAACTCTTCGTATGAAGTCACTGAAAATGGTATAATATACTATTTAAAAGTAATGAAATATAAACTAACTGGAGACTACATTCCTCTGGATATGGTTGAAGAAAGCATAAAATTAGCTATTTTAAATGAGCGACGAAAAGCATATATCAAAGAAGTTGAAGACACTCTTTATTATCGCTCGTTAAGAAACGGCATAGTTAAAATTGAAAATCAAGACTCAACAAAATTAGAAATATTACAACATAACACAGATACTTTAAACTAAAATAAAAAGATTAATTATAAACTTTATATAAATAAAATATGAAATTTAATAAAATTAACAGAATAATCATATTAGCATCTTTATTTTTTGGAGGTGCACTAAGCATGTCTTTCACAGAACCTAAAAGTTCAACACAAGACACAGATGAACCTGCACCAAGAAAGAGATATATTGCAGACGAAGTGGTAGCAG
>JAWXTO010000084.1:0-7500 GCA_044433545.1 Rikenellaceae bacterium | reverse complement strand
CATTTTTTATCGTTCTAATCATTATTGCAAGTGTTTTACTTGTTTTGGCAGTTTTAGCTCAACATCCAAAAAGCGGAATGGCTGCTAACTTCGGAGCATCTAACCAAGTAATCGGAGTTCGTCAAACTACTGACTTCTTAGAAAAATCAACATGGGTTATTGCTATTTCTATTTTTGTATTTACATTGCTTGCTACAATGACAATGCCTACTAGTGGTGTTGGTTCAAGATCTATCATTGAAGAGAAAATTCAAGCTCCAATGCAAGAGCAAACTTTTGAAGTTCCTATTGCAGCACAACCTGAATTTACAGAAGAAGTTCAACCAGAGGCTGCTTCTGAAGAAGTTGCAGAATAATGAAATATAGTTACATTCAGTAACTTAAAAACAAACAAGCCCGACTAACAAAATATGTTAGTCGGGCTTATTCGTTTTATCTTATGGGGGACTTATGGTAAAAACTTACTGATTTTAGACACAAAATCATCATCTATAGGTATGCCTGACCATTTTGTTAGAAGTTTACCTTCATCAGACACTAAAGCAAAACTAGGATAACCTTTAAAATTATAACTGTTATACAGAAACTGCTCACCATTAAGTTCATTAAATTGGTAGCCATATTTGTCATCAACAATATTATATTTTTTTAGTTCTTCTTGCCATATAGTTTTGTTATCAACATTAATGCCTATGACGACAAGATTGTCTTTGTAGGTGTCTTTAACCTTTTTTATGCCTGGGTTAGTAGGGTCGCAATAACCGCAGAACCTAGACCAAAAATCAAAAAAGATGTATTTTCCTTTAAATTCTGATAGCTCGTGACTGCCTCCATTCACATCATATAATGTTGTCACTGCCATGCTATCTCCTACGTTTATAACTTTTGGAGGATGCAACATAACATCTATTTTTTGTGTTATTTCTAGATTTTTAAATTCTTCTGGGATTACGTTATACACCTCAAGAACATCATTAATGCTAGGGTTTTTAGTGTATTTTGCGCTCATAGCAATTCTTACTAAGTTTTTAAGCCAACTTTCTGTTACTGGCGTTCCTTTTAGATGTTCTAGGTGTTTCTTATCTATAATACTATCAAGTTTATCGTTTTCTTTTTTTAGGGAAAGCTGTGCCTTATATCGCACTTCTGATGAGCGATTCTTGCCTATTACAGTTTCAATGTTTCCCATTTTCCATTTGTTTTCTTCAAGCTTTAGAGCTTCTGGGAAACCTGATTTATGTAGTTTTGATATTCAATGCTTCTTGGGTTATTACCTTTATATGTCCAAGAAGAAACGACATGACCATCTCCTTTGATGTGAGCATATAACTTAAAGTCATCTACATACATTCTAACCTTACCATTAGTTAGATTGTATGTTAGGTTGTTAATTTCAATATAGTCTATATTTTTATTAAGTTTGCCTTTAAATTCAAATTTGCCATCAATGATTGTGTCAACTAAATCTGGATAAGTGCGTTGACTTCCATCTTTATATGCAAAACTAATTGTTAATTCTGCGCTGTCAGGGGCGTTAGAGATTGTGCCTTTGATTAAATATTCTCCCTCTTCAACATGGTTACATGACACAAACAGCCATATTAATGTAAGTGTTAATGCTGTACCTAGGCTCTTAAATAACTTCTTCATAGCTTTTATGTATTTTAGTTAGGTAATAATATGTAAAATAGGTATTTAAGCCATAAAGTTAATAAAAATATTGAGATTTTAGTCTAAAAGCTTAAAAACTTTGAAATATAGATAAATCCCTTTTGTTTTTTTTATTTTTCGACGAGCAATTATTATTTTAGGTGAGGTGAATGACAAAGTGAATAAAGTACCTATAATTTTCATGTTTTTATGCTTAAATAACATATTCGTTCCGTCATATATCAATGAAAAATGTGATTTAAAATAAGTCTTGAAAAGGCTAGTATTAGGGTTTAAGACGGTATGTAGAAATTTTGCTTTAAGTATGAATAATTCTGTTCTTTGTGATAGTTTTCTGCGCTCTCTATCATGAATAGCCTTGACACTAGTCACTATCCCAACTTTAAAATCGTGATATTTAACCCTGTTTATATAGTCATTATCCTCGCCATAATGATAAAATAACGGAGAGAAGCCTCCGACTTTAGTTAGGCACTCTTTTGAAATTAGCCAATGGGCAGCCATTATAAAATCAACTGGATATACTTCATTAAGTTGTCCTATTAAAGCGTCTGAGACTAATGTATTGTCCTTAGTTGGCGCATAGTAAGCAAATCCATCATCTAGTTTGTTTCCTTCTGCGTTTGTTTGTAAAGGACTTAATATCCCATACTGAGGGTATTTTTGGTTGATTTTGATTAGTGTCTCAATAGTGTTAGATTCAACCCACGCATCTTGATTTAATAGATATACATAGTCATATCCGTGCTCAACTGCATAGTTTAATCCTATATTATTTGCAGCTCCAAAACCTGCATTGTTGTCATTTTGTTTTAATAGATATTGAGGATAGTTGTTTTTGATAAATTCTTGTGTCCCATCATTAGACCCATTGTCGATAATATACGCATCAATGCTAACACTAGATGACGCTATGCTGTCTAGACAACGTTTCATCCATTTAAGTCCATTATAGGTGACTATAATCGTTAAAATATTCATATTAGTATGCTAGTTTTCTGAAAAAAAGTTTGCAATTTCTTACTAAACTGATGTGGTTAATGTTTTGCGAATTTTGGGTATAAGAAAAATCCCTAAAACTGTGCGAGTTTCAGGGATTTTGCGACGACTAGCGTCTCTTTTAAAGTGGTGCCACCAAGAATCGAACTAGGGACACAAGGATTTTCAGTCCTTTGCTCTACCAACTGAGCTATGGCACCGTTTTGTTTTAAAGACGATGCAAAGGTACGTATATTTTTTGAATATGCAAATTTTTTGATAATTTTTTTTGATAAATTGTATTTTACGATAAAAATATGTTCCTTTACATATTAATAAATTGTTAAAAAAATGCTATTGCACAATAAATTAAAAGATTACAATATTATTCTGGCTTCTAGGTCGCCTAGACGTAGCGAATTGTTGAAAGGATTGGATATTAATTTCTCTGTAGCAGATAATTTTGAAGTCGACGAATTGTATCCAGAATCATTAGATAAAACTCAAGTTGCATTGTACTTATCTAAGTTAAAAGCTGATGGTTATCCGTTTGAGATTGGTGAGAATGATGTTGTTATTACAGCAGATACGGTGGTTTTAAATAATAAAAATATTCTTGGTAAACCTAAAGATAAAAATGGTGCTATAGAAATGTTAAAGTCGTTGTCTGGAAAGACGCACAGTGTCATTACTGGTGTGACTATAAAGACAAAGTTTAAAACTGAGAGTTTCGATGCGTCGACTAAAGTGACTTTTGCGGACTTGAATGACCAAGAGATAGACTATTACATTGAAAAATATAAACCTTATGATAAAGCGGGTAGTTACGGGATACAAGAATGGATAGGATATGTCGCTATAGAGCATATTGAAGGGTCTTTTTATAATGTGATGGGGCTGCCAATACATTCACTATACAATTACCTTAGAGAGAATTTATAAATTTATAAAAATTATATAGAATAATGAAAACTAGAATAACAACAGCACTTCTTTTGCTTGTGATGACTTTCACGGCCCATGCAGAAGAGGGTATGTGGCTGCCGAGCTTAATAGGGCAAACAAAATTTGCAGATATGCAGAAAAAGGGTCTTAAATTAACAGCAGAAGACTTGTACTCAGTAAATAGTTCATCATTAAAAGATGCGATAGCTCTTTTACCAGGGTGTACGGGAGAAATGATTTCTAATGAGGGGCTATTGATTACGAACCACCACTGTGGCTATGGTGCGATTCAGTCTCACTCTTCTGTAGACCAAGATTACTTGTCGAACGGATTCTGGGCTATGAATAAGGTCGAAGAACTGCCAGTTCCTGGATACACTGCATCATTTCTTATAAAAATGGAAGACGTAACCTCTAAAGTTGAAAAAGGGGTTAAAGCGAAGATGTCCGAACAAGAAAAACGTGACAAAATGAACGAAAACATCAAAGAACTTATCAATTCTGCGACAGAAAACACAAACTATACGGCAGATATTAAGTCTTTGTACTATTCTAACCAGTATTTTATGTTTGTGTATGAAAAATTCACAGACGTAAGACTTGTAGGTGCTCCACCTTCATCAATAGGTAAGTTTGGTGGCGATACAGACAACTGGATGTGGCCTCGTCACACGGGAGATTTCTGTATTTTCAGAGTTTATGCTTCAAAAGATAACACTCCTGCTAATTATTCTCCAGATAATGTTCCTTACATTCCAAAACGCTCGCTAGTGGTGTCTAGTAAAGGAGTAGAAAAAGGTGACTTTACGTTTATTTATGGTTATCCAGGCAAAACTAACGAATATCTTGTAAGCGATGCCGTAGATTATATTTATGAGTCAAATCCTCATAAAATAAACTTGAGAACAATGCGCTTAGATGTGATGAACTCTTATCAATCTAAAGATGCTGCCGTGCGAATTCAATATGCGTCAAAAAATGCAGGTGTTGCAAATTCATGGAAAAAATGGATAGGTGAAACCGCTGGTGTTGAGAAGTTAAACGTAATTGCTAAAAAAGAATCACTAGAAGTTGATTTTATTAAATGGGCAGCAGGAAAACCTCAGTTTGAAGGTGTTGTTGAGCAGTTAAAATCTCTTTATGCTGAACGTAAACCATTAGCTTTTGCTAGTGATTACTATGCAGAAGCTGTAAATGCTATTGAATTATATAAATTTTCAATAACATTAAAAGCGGCTGCTGAAAAAGACTCGAAAAACATTGCAAAAACAATACGCACATTCTTTAAAGACTATTATGAGCCTATAGATAAAGAAATAGCTCAAAAAATGATTACTGAATTTAATACAAACATAAGCAAGGATTTTCGTCCTATGGAAATTGACGTTGCGTTAATGTTTGAAAACTCAATTTTGACAGATTCTACTAAATTAATTGCACTTTCTGAGACTCCAGCTAAGTTGCTTGAAGCCTTAAATGATGAATATGTTGTCAAATTAGGTGATTGTTATGCAGACTTTTATAAAACAAACGTAACAAATCCTTTAACAGAGTTAGACTATAAGATTACAGACCTTTATAAAAACTATATGAAGGGATTAATGGAGATGCAGCCAGAGAAAATATTCTATCCAGACGCTAATTCAACACTTCGTATAGCCTATGGTAATGTTGACGGATTTCATCCTCGTGAAGCTGTGATTTATAATCATTTTTCTACTTTAGAGGGGATTATCGAGAAAGAAAGTCCACATATCCCAGACTATAAAGTTCCAGAAAGACTCAAAGAGTTACACAAATCTAAAGATTTTGGGCGTTGGGAGGTTAACGGAACTGTGCCAGTAGCCTTTATAGCAACAAACCACACTACAGGAGGTAACTCTGGTAGCCCTGTGCTAAATAAAGATGGTGAACTTATAGGTTTAAACTTCGACAGATGTTGGGAAAGTACAATGAGTGATATAATTTATGATAAGGACCTTTGTCGTAATATTGCAGTAGATATTCGTTATGTGTTATTTATCATTGATAAATATGCTGGAGCTGGTCATCTAATTGAAGAAATGAATATCAATTAAAATAGAATAATAAAGGGAACTTCTAAACAAAATTAACAAAATAATGTCAGTAGAAACAAAAGTAAGAGCAGTAACAACATACCGCTTAAAAGAAATGAAATTAGCAGGTGAAAAAATTTCTATGCTAACAGCCTATGATTACACTATGGCATCTATTCTTGATAAAGCAGGTATAGACGTAATTCTTGTAGGGGATTCAGCAGCTAACGTAATTGCTGGATATGACACAACGATACCTATGACGCTTGATAATATGATTTATCACGGTCGTTCGGTTGTGAGAGGTGTGAAACGTGCTTTAGTGGTGGTAGATATGCCTTTTGGTACTTACCAAGGTAATTCAAAAATGGCACTTTCATCAGCTATTAAGATAATGAAAGAAACAGTAGCAGATTCTGTAAAACTTGAAGGTGGAGTTGAAATTGTAGATTCTGTAAATCGTATAATAAGTGCAGGTATTCCAGTAATGGGGCACTTAGGGCTTACTCCTCAGTCTATTAACAAATATGGAACTTATGCCGTAAGAGCAAAAGAAGAGGAAGAAGCAGCAAAATTATTAAGCGATGCTAAGGCCCTTGAAGAGGCTGGTTGTTTTGCTGTTGTGCTTGAAAAAATTCCTGCGGCACTAGGCAAAAAAGTGGCAGAAGAGTTGTCTATACCAGTAATAGGTATCGGTGCAGGTGCTGACGTAGATGGTCAAGTGTTAGTTTCTTATGATATGCTAGGAATTACAAAAGGATTTTCACCTCGTTTCTTGCGTCGTTATGCTGACCTTTGCGACACTATGTCAGGTGCATTTGAAGCATACATAGAGGATGTTAAAAGCGGGTCATTCCCGAATGAAAAGGAACAATACTAACATTAGGGAGAAAATAGAACTTCCCATTAGTTTTAATAAAATTTATGATAAAAACACTAAACGAAGAGTTAGGCAGAGTCAGTGTTGACGAATATAAAGAGCTAGAGAAACTTCCTGTAGTTGTCGTAGCTGAAAATATACGTAGCCTTAATAATATAGGTTCACTTTTTAGAACAGCAGACGCTTTTTTAATAGAGGGAATTTATCTTTGTGGAATTTCTGCGACACCGCCTAATAAAGAAATACATAAAACAGCATTAGGTGCAGAATTATCTGTAGATTGGACATATTTTGAAAGTTCTGTTGAGGCTGTAAAATCGCTAAAAGAGGCAGGTTACACACTTATAGCTATTGAACAGGTGCACGGCTCTATAATGTTAGATAAGTTTGAGGTCGACAAGACTAAGAAATATGCTTTAATTCTCGGAAATGAGGTCAAAGGAGTGTCTCAAGAGGTTGTAGACCTATGCGATATGGCTATCGAAATCCCACAAAAAGGTACGAAACATTCGCTAAATGTTTCTGTAGCAAATGGGGTAGTGTTATGGCATTTTTCTTTAAAATTTTAATAGGGTGATTTGCAAAACTCCGTTTTGTGAATCCCACAATAAAAAATATGGAGGAAAGTAATGTACAATTAGAACTAGCAAGAGAGTTTGTAGAATCTACAAATGCTAATGTTTTTCTTACTGGTAAAGCAGGCACTGGTAAGACAACATTTTTGCGTTCTATACATTTACATTCTTCTAAACAAGTTGTAGTTACAGCACCTACGGGGGTTGCGGCATTGAATGCAGGGGGAGTAACTCTGCATTCATTGTTTCAGCTCCCTTTTTCGCCTTTTGTTCCCAGTAAATTCTCACAAAATAACATTTCTTCTATCCAAATTAAGAAGTTTTCTAAACATAAATTGGCGTTAATTCGCTCTATCGAGTTGTTGATAATAGATGAGATAAGTATGGTGAGAAG
>JAWXTO010000083.1:0-7535 GCA_044433545.1 Rikenellaceae bacterium | reverse complement strand
TACTTCTACAACGAAAAACGCAAAGAAGAAGGCGGGCTAGCTCCTTATCGTCAAGAGTCACACTTATCTATGCTTATCAGCGGATTCTCAGTTAATAGTTCGTGGAACGAAACACAAACTACATCTGACTTTTATACATTAAAAAGCAATATCGAAAAGCTTTTACGTCGTTTTGGCATGAATCCTATGGAAGCACGAATGGCAACTTATGAAAGCGCTATTTATCGTGAAGCAGTAGAAGTTACTATTAAAGGTCAAAAGCTATTTAATATGGGTATCATTTCTAAGTCTGTACGCTCTATGTTTGACATCAAAAACGAGGTGTACTATTTAGAATTAAACATTGACACTTTTGTGTCTATTGTGAAAAATTATTCATTAACAGTAAAAGAACTATCACGTTTCCCAGAGGTTAAGAGAGATTTAGCTCTACTTGTAGACAATAACGTCACTTTCAGTCAACTTAAAGACGTAGCTCTAAAAACTGAAAAGAAACTACTTAAAAACGTAACTTTATTTGACGTTTACGAAGGTGATAAATTACCAGCAGGTAAGAAATCATACGCCCTAGGCTTCACTCTAGAGGATACTACACAAACAATGACCGATAAAACTATCGAAAAATGTATGAATAGTTTTATTTTCCAATTTGAGAAGCAATTAAAAGCAGAAGTAAGAAAATAACGCTATAACACACTCATGTAACATCTGTTTTTTTGTAAAAAAAACCAGATGTTACATAATATTTTACTATTATTCTACGTTGATATATTTTAGAGACCTATTTCTAAAGGGTAAAGTTTATGAAAAAAAGTTTATGTATAATTCTATGTTCTAGTATAGCTATATGCTATAGCTATGCCCAAAACAAGTTGAGTGATACCGCTAGACTAAAAATGCATAGCGAAAATATTGAAAGTAGACAATTTAGAACAAACCCTGAGATTAAATACAAAATAGACTCTACAATAGCACAACAATATGTTGTTCACTCAGGAGACTCTCTAAAATTAGATTTAAGCCTAGAGAGAGCTATGAAATTAAGAATCACAGAAGAAAATTACAATAAACTTATATTAAACATCTCAAAAATTAACGCTGAGAATTTAAATAAATAACAGTTTATTCAAATATACGAATCCGCAAAACTATAATTTGTGAGCCTCTATAAATGATTATACTCCAACTTTATCCATTTCTATATAAAAAATAATCAAGGCTAACAAAACATACCTTCATCCCCGACTTTAACCAACAATCATCAACAAAACTTACAAAAGATTTGGCAAATCATTAATTATTATATATATTTGTGACCGTATTCGTAAGCTAACGTAGTGCAAATTTAATTCTGACCTAATGTCCCTATTATTTGTACGCCACATTTACTTAAATGCTTACCCATATAGACAACTTAAATGAATAAAATTTGAATTGATACATAAAAAGTATCCCCAAAATCTTAATTAAACAATAAAAAAAAAAGAAAAAACGTATGAAGAAGCTAATTTTAATGATGCTAGGTTTAGCAGTAGTGTTTGCAGCGTGTGAAGGATCTAGTTCTGCAGATGATGACTTAAATGGTGGTACAACAACAACACCAGATGAAGATGAAGAAGAGGAAGAAAAAGTTCCTATAAACGAAAACTTTAACTTTGGAGACACTCTACTTTGGCACTTTAATGGCGACATGGAAGGTTGGGAACATGGTAACCAAGGTGACAATCTTGATCAAAACTTCTCTGAATTTGTTACTGACGAAGATGGTACTTACATCAAAATTTATACCCACCCTTACACTTACGAAAGACAAAAAATCCGTACATTAGACAAAATCTATACTTCTGGTCTATACGAATGGAGAGTTTACGTTCCTCAAATGGGTGAAGGTGACCAAGCAAGTATCGGTGCTTTCATTTACAATGATGACACTCACGAACTTGACTTTGAGATTGGTTATGGCAAATCTACAATTAGAGATGAACTAGGTATAAGTTCAAGCACTAAATATATGGTTGCATATACAACATCTCAAGCGAATCCAGCAGTATCAACATATCGCAAAATACTTACAGGTTGGCATACTGTTGGACTTGACATCTCTGTTGTATATGACTTATATGTAACAAAATGGTTAATTGATGATGTTCAAGTTGAATTACAAGGTCACACTAACGCATTTGGTCCTAAAGACTATATGTTCAAAATCTTCTGTAGTGTTGAAAACCTTGCTTTCTTAGGAGACCACGAACCATACGAAATGAACTACGCATTATTTGACTATATGATGTACGCTTATCACGAATAATCATTCTAGTTTAGAAAACATAAATAAGCCCTGCAATTCAATGAGTTGCAGGGCTTATTATTTTAGAGGGAAGTAGCGTGAGTTACTCTACAAAATATTCAAATCATCATTCGAAAGAGTAACAATTCCTTTCTCTGAAGCCAATTCTAGGGCTTTCGCAGTGTCATTCACACGTACAATCATCACTCCTTTATCTTTAGTCGAGAAACAGTACATATATTCGACAACTACACCTTCTGTATATAGTTTTTTTAACTCATCGTGGAACGAACCAGCTAAAGAATCACACGCAAAAGCAATCACTTCACTCTTGTGAGTAATTTTACTAGCTTGGCGCAATAGGTCATAAGCACGACCATTGTCACTTGTGATTAATCGCAAAATACCAAACTCGCTAGTATCAGCAACTGTTGCAGCAATTATACGAATGTCGGCTTTACTTAAAATGTCCATTGTATCGTGGAGACTTCCAATTTTATTTTCTAAAAAAATCGAAAGTTGTTGAAGCGTTTTTTTCATGGTTTTCTCTTTTATAATTATTGATTCAAAAGGACTTCAAGCTTATTTTGCTCTATTGTCTATTACACGTACAGCTTTACCTTCAGATTGTGGCAAAGTTCCACTACCTACAAGTTTGATTTTAGGAGTTACCAAAATCTCATCACGAAGAGCACGAGTCATAGTGCGACCAAGCTCTTGCAATTTTGAGTAATCATCAGAAAAGGCTTCATTACCTAGCTCCACCTCAATTATAATCTGATCATTGATACCAACTGTCTCAATTGTAATTAAGTAGTTTGTACCCACTTCTTCAAACTGCATCAAGATTTTCTCAATCTGCATAGGGAAAATATTTACCCCCTTAACGATAAACATATCATCACTACGACCTTTCAGACGGTCTAGTCTGCGGTGTGTTCTTCCACATGGACACTCTCCAACTAACACTCTTGTAAGGTCACGTGTTCTGTATCTAATCAATGGCATCGCCTCACGGTCTAAAGTTGTAATAACCAACTCACCAACTTCACCTTCAGCAACAGGCTCTAAAGTTTCAGGATCAACAATTTCAAAAAGATATGAATCTTCCCAGATATGCAATCCATTTTGCTCTTGACACTCAAAAGCTACTCCAGGACCACTCATCTCTGACATTCCAAAACAGTTATAGGCCTTAACGCCTAACAGTTCTTCAATTCTTTGTCGTTGCTCTTCTGTGTGAGGTTCTGCACCGATAATCAAACATTTAAGACTTGTCGAACGAGGGTCAACACCTTGTTCCTTAAACACTTCGGCTAATCGAATAGCGTAAGAAGGAATGGCATGAATTGCTGTAGTTCCAAAGTCAGTAATAAATTTAATTTGACGTGGACTGTTACCCGTAGCAGCAGGAACCATCAATGCGCCTAATCTCTCAGCACCATTATGTATTCCCAATCCACCTGTAAACATTCCATATCCTGAAGTGTTTTGAAACACGTCTGTATTACGCAGCCCAACCATATACATACATCTAGCAACACGGTCAGCCCACACATCTAAATCCTTTTGGCTGTGACATATAACCGTAGGATTGCCCGTTGTACCACTTGAAGAGTGAAGGCGCACAACCTCACTTTGAGGAACTGCATTAAGCCCAAATGGATAATTTGATCTAAGGTCATCCTTAACAGTAAAAGGAAGTTTACGCACATCCTCAACCGAGTTCACAGTATCAGCTGTGATACCAAGTTCAGCAAAACGTTTAGAGTAAAATGGCGATTTTGAAGCCTGTGTAATTGTAGCTTTCAATCTGCTCAATTGTAATTCTGAGAGTTTTTCACGACTCATAGTCTCAATCTCAGGCTGGTAATATTTTTGATTCATTTCTTAAATTATATTTGGTTTGGTTCTTAGAAAGTTGATATTTATGGTACTATAATCCGATAATTCGTTATAAAAGTTGCTTAACAGTAGCTGAAATTGCACGACCATCTGCTTTACCTGCAAGACGTTTTGTCGCTACTCCCATCACTTTTCCCATTTCTGAGGCTTGTGTAGCACCAACCTCTGCAATTATAGCTTTTAATTCTGCTTCAAGCTCTTCTTGACTAAGTTGTTTAGGCAAATAAACTTCCATAAAAGCAATTTCTGACATTTCTTGCTCTGCAAGTTCAGGACGATTTTGCTCTTTATATATTAATGCACTTTCGTTGCGCTGTTTTACTAATTTTTGGATAATCTTTATCAATTCATCATCGCTAACTTCATCTTTTCCTGCTGTCGCTGTTTTCGCAAGCAGAATTGCTGCTTTTATAGCTCTCAAAGAAGCTAATTTTTCCTTTTCTTTTGCTAACATAGCAGATTTTATATCTGCATTTATTTGTAACTCTAAGCTCATAATGTATTTTATTTATTTATAATTTATACTTATAGAAAAATTCTAATTATCACTAGAATACCTCTACTAAAGTAATTATTTTTTCTGAGATAAAAAATAATTCTTACCTTTAAATTAAATTTTACACCTAAAATACATCAAAAAACAAACAATATGAGATTTATCGCTATAATATTCACCCTATTTTCTTATTTTTCGGTCACAGCACAAACAATAAACAACAATACAAATAACACAACATCTCATAAAAACATCACTGAAATTGACATCCAAAACAGCTTCACAAGCTGTGAAATAAGTGATGAAATATTCGCCAGAATTAAAGGTTTATCATACAATGACGCATGTACAACACCACTTTCATCACTTAGATACATAACCGTGCTTCACTATAACGGAAACGGTGAAATTTGTACAGGTGAAATGATATGCCACCACTCAATAAGTGACGATTTATTAGAAATTTTCAGAACCTTATTCGATGCCCACTACCCCATCGAAAAAATGGAACTCATAGACAACTTTAACGCACAAGACGACCTTTCTATGCTAGCTAACAACTCTTCTGCCTTTAATTTTAGATATATTTCAGGGACTAAAAAACTCTCAAGTCACAGCTTAGGACTCGCCATAGACATAAATCCACTTTATAACCCTTATGTGAAACAAACTAGCACAAAAACAATTGTATCGCCATCAGAATCTATAAATTATGTAGACAGAAGCCGTACATTTCCCTACAAAATTGATCACGATGATTTATGTTATAAAGAATTTATAAAACATGGCTTCATTTGGGGAGGGGATTGGTCTTCTGTGAAAGACTACCAACACTTTGAAAAGAAATTATAGGAGAGTCTATTTTTATGGCAAAATTATTGATACTTGGTTACTATTAAATTTTTACCTTAAAAATAAAAAGAATCATATATGAAAATAGCAATTAGTGGAGCTACAGGGTTTATTGGTCGTGCTTTAGTGGATTATTTTATAAATTCTGGATGGGAAATTGTAACTTTATCGAGAATAGACCTAGAGTATTCATCAGACTATGAACTCAAAAACAAAATCAATGGTTGCTACGCTGTGATAAATCTGTGTGGAGCACCTATTTCTAAATTGTGGAGTGAAAAATATAAATACGTTCTTCGCAAAAGCCGCATAGACACCACTTGCAGACTAGTTTCAATCATAAATAGATCTATCATCAAACCAAGTGTGTTCATTTCAACATCCGCAATAGGCATATACAACAGAAATGGATGTCACGACGAAACTTCCACAGATTATGATAACACATTCTTGTCGAACTTATGTGTAGATTGGGAAAAAGAAGCAGTAAAATTAAAAAAATATACAAGACTAGTAATATTTAGACTTGGCATTGTTTTGGACAACTCAGGCGGTTACTTAAAAAATGTAGAAAAAGCTTCTAAACTCGGAATTACCGTTAATTTAGGAAATAAAAACAAAAAGTTATGTTGGGTTTCACTATTCGATTTAGTTAAAGCATACAATTTCGCATTGTTTAACGAAAAAATTAAAGGCATTGTAAATGTATGCAATGAACAACCAATCTTACAAGACGACTTAATGAATCTTTTACACAAAAAACATCATGCAAAACTTAAAATAAGAGTTCCTGACTTCTTCATAAAACTTTTTGCTGGTGACACATCAGAAATTTTCATCATAAATCAGCATGCAGCACCAAAAATACTCATAGAAAACGGTTTTATTTTCGAGAAGCATTCTTTAAATAGCATTTTTTAGTGCTCTAACAATATGACGTTTATTTGCAGGCCCTGGAAGACGTTTCACTTCGAAACCACTATTTCGTAAGGCTCTTTTCACGTCTCCTTTAGAGCTATATGTCATAAAAACAGAGTCTTCTGACATCGCAGCATATAATTTCGTAAAAATTTGCTCACTCCATAAATCTGGCTGAGTGTCAGGCGAAAAAGCATCATAATAAACCACATCTATCCCATCAGGGAAAGCACTAAAGTCTATTATATCAACTTTATATTTCGTTAAAGAAAAGTTTTTGTGCAAAAAAACAGGCTTTTCATTATTCCACGCCAACTTGTGCGCCTCTAAAAACACCTCATAACATTGTTTTGTACAGAATTTCTCAAATCCCATATTTTCTATAACCTCTAGTGCCAAAGGAAATAGCTCTACAGTGTGGTAATCAATTTGCACATCATTTTCAAGCGCATAATCTATTGTCAAAAGCATATTAAGCCCCGTTCCAAAGCCCATTTCAAACACTTTTATCTCTTTTCTATCAATAAATTTCAGCCCCGATTCAATATAAACATATAAGCTCTCTTGCAACGCTCCAGAAACTGAGTGGTATGTGTCTTGAAAAAGATGATGTTTCACACTTTTTGAACCATCATCCGTATCTATAATTTCACCTTTATAAAATTCCATACTTATCTTTACTCTAACATTCAACAACTAAGGGAACTTCTAATAATTACTTTACTCGTGAAAGCGGTTTTTTGCCATCAAAATATAAAATTATATTTTCAGAAGCATATAAGCCCATTTCTACCCGTGCATCTATTGTTTGCGTACCAATATGAGGCACTAAAACTACATTTTTAAGATTTAGAAGCTCTTCTGAAACATTTCCATCTCCATTTTCATATACATCTAAGGCTGCACCTCTTATTATGTCATTTTTTAATGCAAAAATAAGGTCTTGTTCTTTAATTAAATCTCCACGTGCAGTATTTACAACGATAGAACTAGGCTTCATCAATTTAAAACAATCTAAAGTGAAAATACCTCGTGTCTGAGGAGTCGACGGAGCATTTAACGATAAGAAATCACTCA
>JAWXTO010000082.1:0-7548 GCA_044433545.1 Rikenellaceae bacterium | reverse complement strand
TATTGCTTCTTGGTTCAGGAGCACTAAAAATTGGTGAAGCTGGTGAATTTGACTATTCTGGTTCACAAGCCCTAAAAGCGTTAAAAGAAGAGGGGATTTACACTGTTCTTATTAACCCTAATATCGCAACTGTACAGACTTCTGAAAATATTGCAGACAAAGTGTATTTCTTGCCTGTGACTCCAGAGTATGTAGAGGATGTAATTAAAAAAGAACGCCCACAAGGTATTTTACTTGCTTTTGGTGGTCAAACTGCGCTTAACTGTGGAGTTGCCCTTTACCAAAGTGGCATTCTTGAAAAATATGACGTTCAAGTGTTAGGTACGCCTGTTCAAGCTATCGTAGACACTGAAGATAGAGAAAAATTCGTACAAAAACTTGACGAAATTGACGTTAAAACTATCAAAAGTGAAGCTGTAACTTCTAAAGAAGAAGCTCGTCGTGTTGCTAATGAATTGGGTTACCCAGTTATTATCCGTGCCGCTTACACACTTGGTGGTCTTGGTTCGGGTTTCGCAGATAATGACGAAGAACTTGAAGTTCTTGCTAATAAAGCGTTCTCTTACTCGCCTCAAATCCTTGTTGAGAAATCACTTAAAGGATGGAAAGAGGTTGAATATGAGGTTGTACGTGACAAATATAATAACTGTATTACTGTTTGTAATATGGAAAACTTCGACCCACTAGGTATTCACACTGGTGAAAGTATCGTTGTTGCTCCTTCACAAACTCTTACAAACTCTGAATACCACAAACTTCGTGAAATCGCTATTAAGATTATCCGTCACGTAGGTATCGTCGGAGAGTGTAACGTACAATATGCACTAGACCCTTACTCAGAAGATTATCGTGTTATCGAGGTGAATGCTCGTTTAAGCCGTTCTTCTGCACTAGCATCAAAAGCTACAGGTTATCCTCTAGCGTTTGTAGCTGCTAAGTTAGGTTTAGGTTATGGTCTTCATGAACTTAAAAACTCTATCACTAAATCTACTACTGCATGTTTTGAGCCTGCATTAGACTATATCGTTTGTAAAATCCCTCGTTGGGACTTGAGCAAATTTAAAGGTGTTTCGAGAGAGTTAGGTTCTAGTATGAAGTCTGTAGGTGAGGTTATGGCTATTGGTCGTAACTTTGAAGAGGCTATGCAAAAAGGTCTTCGTATGATAGGTCAAGGTATGCACGGTTTTGTTGCTAACAAAGAACTTGCTGCTGATGATTTAGATGACGCTTTAACTCGTCCAACTGACAAACGTGTGTTCTACATCGCTGAGGCGTTGAAAAAAGGATATACTGTTGACAGAATCCACGAACTTACACGTATCGACCGTTGGTTCTTAGAGAAACTTAATGGTATCATCGCTTTAGAGTCTACTCTTGAATCTTATAATAGCCTTGAAGAAGTTCCTACAGCGACTCTTTTAGATGCTAAACAAAAAGGTTTCTCTGACTTCCAAGTTGCACGTACAGTTTTCAACTGTGAAGACAATGCAATTGAAGAGAACATGTATAAAGTACGTGAATATCGTAAAGAAGTTGGTGTTACTCCTTATATCAAACAAATTGACACTCTTGCAGCTGAATATCCTGCAATGACAAACTACCTATACGTTACTTATAACGCAACAAGTCACGATATAGACTTCGATAAAGATGATAAATCTGTTATCGTACTAGGTTCAGGTGCTTACCGTATAGGTAGCTCTGTAGAGTTTGACTGGTGTGGTGTTAACGCTATTAACACAATTCGTAAAGAAGGTTTACGTTCTATCATGATAAACTTCAATCCAGAGACAGTTTCTACTGACTATGATGTTTGTGATAGACTTTACTTTGATGAATTAACTCTTGAGAGAGTATTAGATATTACAGACCTTGAAGTTCCTAAAGGTGTTATCGTTTCTACAGGTGGTCAGATTCCTAACAACCTTGCGATGCGTTTACACAACCAAAATGTTCCTATCTTAGGTACTTCTGCATCAAATATTGACAGAGCTGAGGACCGTCACAAGTTCTCTTCTATGTTGGACTCTTTAGACATTGACCAACCACGTTGGAAAGAGCTTACAAGTATGGAAGATATCTACAACTTCGTAGACACAGTAGGTTTCCCAGTGCTTATTCGTCCTTCTTATGTGCTTTCTGGTGCTGCAATGAATGTTGTATCTAACAAAGTTGAGTTAAAACACTTCTTAGAGCTTGCAACTAACGTTTCTAAACAATATCCTGTTGTTGTGACAGAGTTTGTTGAAAACGCTAAAGAAATTGAAATTGATGCTGTTGCGAAAAATGGTGAGGTTATGCTTTATGCTATTTCTGAGCACGTTGAATTCGCTGGTGTTCACTCAGGTGATGCTACTATCGTATTCCCAGCACAAAAACTATATGCTGAAACTATTAGACGTATTAAGAGAATCTCTCGTAAAATTGCGAAAGAACTTAACATTTCTGGTCCTTTCAACATGCAGCTGTTAGCTAAAGATAACGACATTAAAGTTATTGAATGTAACTTACGTGCTTCACGTAGTTTCCCATTCGTATCTAAAGTGTTAAAAGTGAACTTTATTGACCTTGCAACTCGTATCATGTTAGGACACGATGTACAACCAGTTGCTAAGTCTGCATTTGACCTTGACTATGTTGGTGTTAAAGCATCTCAGTTCTCGTTCTCTCGTCTACAAAAAGCTGACCCTGTGTTAGGTGTTGAAATGGCATCTACTGGTGAGGTTGCTTGTATTGGTGAAGACATTTATGAAGCTATTCTAAAATCTATGCTATCTGTAGGTTATAGAATACCTAAGAAAAGCGTATTCTTATCAACAGGTGATGCACGTAGTAAAGTAGAGATGATTAAACCTGCTCAAATGCTTCAAGACAAAGGCTTTAAATTATATGCTACAAAAGGTACTGCTGATTTCTTAGCAGAAAATGGTGTTAGTGCTGATGTTCTTGCATGGCCAGACCAAAAAGATGCTGAATGTAACTCTTTAGATTACATTAAAGAGGGTAAAATTGACTTCGTTGTTAATATCCCTAAAAACTTATCACACGATGAGTTAAATAATGATTACACTATCCGTCGTAGTGCTATCGACTTTAATGTTCCTCTATGTACAAATGCTCGTTTAGCTAGCGCATTTATTACAGCATTCTGTAAGTTGGACAAAAAAGATATACTAATTAAGAGCTGGAACGAATACTAGAGAGGTGGTGGTTGTTTCGAGAGATACGGAGGGCTTTTCCCAATAACGGCTCATCTTTGTGACCTTTCTGAGCATTTTAATGCTCACAGCGCACAAGGCTGCTCCGCTTAAAATGCTCAGAAACGCCGCAAATATGAACCATTCTTGAAAAAAGCGGACAGCGGTTTTCGATATTAATTAATACCCCCATACACATCGAGTGTATGGGGGTATTTTTTTGAATGTAGTATTGAATGTAATATTGAATAGGATAGGGAAAGTCGCAGAACCTTGTTTATTGGCTCTTGCGGTTTTATTCTAACAAGTTTTTTAAACTATTAATATTAAGGATCGTTCCACTGCCATTGTTGTAGGTGATAATGCCCTCTTTTACAAGTTGGGAGATTGTTCTTGAAAGCGAAGGTCGTTCAACGCATAGTTTGTCCGCTAATTTGCCTAATTTCATGTCGAATGAGAAGGTGTTGTTTTGTGATTTGCTAAATATGTAATATGCAATTTTAGCTTTCAAACTTTTGTGTGTTAAAAGGGCTATATGTTCGGCTATAATGTCAAATTTTGATGTGGTGTAAGCGATGAAGTTACGCATAAATGTGCGACATTTTACTATCTGCTCTTCTATGTCGTTTTTAGTGACAGAAATAATTTCACAATCTTCTGTGGCAACAATGTCAACACGATAGCGGTTGTCATAGGCGAATAAAGCCACTGCGCCTATAGGATAAGGTGCAGAATGTGGCGTTGATCTGATGACCATGCCAGAGTCAAGGACAATTTCTACTAAAATATCGCCCTTTACAAGCATAGATAGATTATTCACAACTTCGCCCTTAAATACAATATAATCTCCCTTTTTATATTTCCTAATTTTATATTTGGTGAAGCAATTTGCCTTTTTATATGCCTCATTTTCTGTGCATGATGTGCAGAAATAGTTAAACTGAAGATTATTCATATCAAAATTGTATTTTTTTCATTACAAATATATAAAAAAAATTAAAATGTAACAAATGTTACCAAATGATGTTGTGTTAGGTAGTATCTTTGTATCAGAAATAATAATTAAAATATAATATGAAAAAGTTATCAGTTTTTTTACTAGCAGCTATTTCTTTCAGTAGCGTTATGGCACAACAAACAATTAACACTCCAAATTGTGAGCAAACATTTGAGACACGCCAATTGATAGAGCGTAATCATGAATTTCGCAAGGAGATAATTAAGTTAGCAGACAATGTGTACACTGCATCGGGTTATGATGCTTCAAACATCACTATGATTATAGGTGATGATGGGGTTATTTTGATTGATGCAGGCAAATTTACTAACAACAGTGCAGAGGTTTATGCTGAATTTCGCAAAATTACAGATAAGCCAATCACGGGCATCATTTTTACACACGGACATGGTGACCATACACAAGGTGTTCCTGTTTTTTTAGAGGATAATACGCCTCAAATATGGGCTGCTGAGAGCTTTGGTCGTGAAAATGAATTTCCAAGTGATGCAGGCTTTGTGAATCCACGTGGACATCGCCAAAATGGGATGACTTTAGCCCCTGAGGTTCGCATAAATAATGGAGTTGCACCGTTAGTATATCCTGGTGGTAAATTTGTTGGTGGAAATGAACAAGCTAGTCAGGCTAAATCACAATATGTTCCGTTTGACAAAAGTGTAATTACAAATTTTGTAAGTGAGCCTAAACAAACGATAGAAATTTCGGGCATCACTTTAGAATTAGAGCGTACTTATGGTGAGACTGCTGACCATTTAGTAATTTATTACCCTGAGAAAAAGATTATATTCCCTGGAGACCAGTTTTACAAGTCTTTCCCTAATTTATATGCTATTCGTGGTACAGAATATCGTGACGTGAAACAATGGATTGCTGCTTTAGATACAATTTTAGAATATGAGGCAGAAATGATGGCACAAGGACATACACGTCCAGTAATTGGAAAAGATGAAGTTAAGAGAGTAGTGACAAATATGCGTGATGCGATAAAATATACTTTTGACAAGACGATTGAGGGGATGAATAAAGGCATGACACCTGACGAGTTAGTCGAATATGCTGTGCTTCCTCAACATTTGGCCAATGACCCTAATTTAATTCAATATTATGGTCGTCAAGAATGGGCAATACGTAATATATTTAATGGATATATGGGTTGGTTTGATGGAAATGCAACATCTTTACGTCCATTGCCAGTGAAAGCTGAGGCTGAGAAATTCGTTAAACTTGCAGGTGGTGTTGACAAGGTGAAAGAGGCTGCAACTAAAGCTATTGAAGAAGGAGATTATCAGTGGGCAGCAGAGATTTTAGATAGATTGATTGCACTAGAGCCAGAAAACAAGTCATTTAAGCTTATGAAAGCGGATGCTTTGAATGGTTTGGCTGATAATTTAGAGACTGCAACAGGTCGTAATTATTATAATACCGTGGCAAATGAGTTAAGACAATAATTTTTGTTACCTTTGTGTGGTTAAAAGATATATATTAATTTTACAACGTGAGTTCGGGCTAAAATTCGAACTCACGTTATTTGTTTGAAAAACGAAAAATAGGGAGAAAATAAAATTCCCCATAAATATAATGCAAAATAGAGAATCAAGATTAGGAACTGAGCTTATGTTGCCATTGTTGTTGCGTATGGCACTTCCTAGCGTTGCAGCGCAGCTTATAAACTTGCTTTATAGTATAATTGACCGTATTTTTATAGGTCATATTGATGGTATTGGTACAAATGCGCTTGCGGGAGTTGGTGTAACAGGGTCAGTGATAATTTTAATTACTGCTTTTTCGGCTATAGTAGGCATGGGAGGTGCTCCGCTTGCTGCAATTGCACTGGGGCGTGGAAATCGAGATGAGGCTGGATACATTATGGGTAATGGATTTTCTATGTTAGTTGTTTTTTCTGTAATGTTGTCGTTGTTGACCTACTTATTCATGGAGCCTATTCTGCTGTTTACAGGGGCATCGGAGGCGACTTTAGGTTACGCTACAGATTACTTGTCAATTTATCTATTTGGGACACTATTTGTATTGATTTCTGTGGGGCTTAACTCTTTTATTACGGTTCAGGGTCGCCCAGGTATAGCTATGTGGTCGGTGATTATTGGTGCGATAATAAATATAGTGCTTGACTATGTTTTTATATTTAATTTGAATCTAGGAGTTAAGGGGGCTGCTTATGCAACCGTAATTTCTCAAGGTTGTAGTGCTGTTTGGGTAATTTATTTTTTAACGTCAAAAAAGGCATCACTTCCGTTGAAGAAGGTGTTTATGCGATTTAGAACAAAGGTCGTTTTGTCAATTTTGGCACTAGGGATGTCGCCTTTTGTGATGGCTTCTACAGAGGCGTTAGTGGGGTTTGTTCTAAATGGCAGCCTGAAACATTATGGAGATATTCACATAAGTACAATGGCAGTTATTCAGAGTGCTTTGCTTATGACAAGTATTCCTTTGACAGGCTTTGCACAAGGATTTACGCCTATTGCTAGCTATAATTATGGAGCAGGAAATACGGGTCGTGTTAAACAATGTTTTAAGATTTCATTGATGATAATGGGTGCGTTTAATTTTCTGTTAATTTTGTCTATGATACTGTTTCCGAGAGTTGTAGCGTCAATTTTTACTAATGATATAGAGCTTATTGATATGGTGCAAAGGACGCTACCGATATTTTTGCTTGGGATGACGCTTTTTGGTCTTCAGCGAACTTGTCAGAGTATGTTCATAGCACTAGGACAAGCCAAAATTTCAATATTTATAGCCGTTTTACGTAAACTTATACTCCTTATTCCTTTAGCATTGATTTTGCCAGCTAAAATGGGCGTTATGGGGATTTATTGGGCAGAAGCTATATCAGATGCTACGGCTGCGATATGTTGTTTCACTATTTTTATGATAGTTTTTCCTAAAATAATGGCACGCCGTGAAGCGGAAAAATTATAATTTTAGAGATTTTTTTGCTGTGTTTGCCTTTGTTTGTTGTCTGGTAAATTGAAAGAATAACGATACTTTTGTGTATTTTTGTGAGAAAATTTAATGTTATTTCGAAGCAAATAGTGTTTTTTTATTGATTTTTGCGAAAAAGAAGCTTGTGAAAAAATGTAAAAATGTTAGTTTTTTATGTAAAAATGTAAAATGAGAGACAATTTTTTTTGTGTTGTAATTTGTTGGGAATAAATATTTTATAATTTTTGTCAAAAAAAAGTGTAAAAAAAGATGCAAAAAAATTTGGAGGCTAAAAAAAAAGCGCATATATTTGCAACGTCAAAATGAGACAAGCCGATGTAGCTCAGTTGGCCAGAGCAGCTGATTTGTAATCAGCAGGTCGTGGGTTCG
>JAWXTO010000081.1:0-7557 GCA_044433545.1 Rikenellaceae bacterium | reverse complement strand
GCCAGTTCGATACAAATAAAATCATATCATAATAGCCTATATTGCGTCTCCACACAGGGAAACGCAAGTCATAGCACACTAGCAATAAAATGCGCACTCCTTCAATCTCGACAATAACTCTTTGGTCTCCTGCTTTATAGTTTTTATGTTCTCCTGCAAAAGTAAACAAATGTCGTTTATCATAAGCCGTATAAGCCCCATCAGGTGAAACAAGATATAGTCTATTATAGTATTCTCCATTTATATTTACAGCAACACTACCTGCCAAATGTATTCCGTATTTAGAAGTCATTTGTTGCATCCACACTAGCGTTTGCTCACCATCCTCTGCGCTTGTTTTAGGGTCTGTACAAAAGCCTGTCGTAAACATTTCTGGCAGAACAGCAAGTCTCGAACCCTCACATTGGGCAATCCATTCTTCGGCTTTATCTTTATTATAATTTGCATCCAACCACTTAATTGATCGTTGCAATAGAGATATCTGCATTTATTATAATTTTTAATTAATAATCCGCCCAAAATAATGTATTTTTTTCAAAAATACAAATTCCAGTAACAAAAACATACGTTATCCATCCTATTCTATTAGGAAAGGGAACTCTAATATCTTTCTAAAATAGAATTCCCTTTAACACTAAATAAAATACGGATTTTCAAGAAACAACATTATTCTTATTTTGCTTTATTTCTACTTATAACTACAGCAATAGACAAAAATATACCTAAAGCTATACTTAAAAGAGCAGCAAAAAGAACTTGTTCTGACACTGGCAACATAAATGTAATAGTGTGTGCTGGAATCCAGAATATAGGAATCGTTTTCTTAATCACGAAGTTCCATTGTGTATCCCAATCAAGGTTCACGATAGATTTACGCATTTCAATAGGGTGTAAAAACGACTTTAACGAACCTCCATGTTTTACGATATGTGCATCAGTAACTTTGTGTAGCGTCATAAAGATAGGCGCAAAAAGAGTGTTCATCATCACAGATATCGAGAATGCTCCTAACAGTTTTTCAACCGAAAATCCTCCTTTCATAGCTTCTACAATGCCACTTGCTCCAAGTGTTTCAATCATAGCTGGTGCACCTATCGCAAAACATCTCATTGCTATAGCAATCCATGCTCCATAAATACCCCACCAGATAGCTCGTGGTGCAATTCCAAATCCTTGTGAAATATATTTGCCACTTTTAATTCTAAGACCTAACATCTCGCCAAAAGTTGATAAAATTGCGAATTTTATGAATGCAAGCATATAAGGATGTGCAGCATTTAATTCTTTATAAACACTATAAGGTGTTTCACTCACTACAAATGGCAATACAGCCAATACAATTACTACTAGAAGTATTAAATCAGATTTCTTCATATTATATTATTTTAAAGGTTGGTTTATATTTAAAATTTGTATGTAAATATCGCTACAACTCTGTTATTCGACACATCGTGAGTGTCATAAACACGTCCATTAGCAAGGTTTATGTCTCCATACCACGCTGTTGTAGACGAATATTCTAGAGCTGCTGACCAATGTGACTTATTATAGCTCAAACCGATGTTAGCACCTAACAATTGGTCAATATCTGTACCACGTCCATACACCGAGCTTGACGAGACTAAAGCCTCAGATGTCCCAAGATTCTTTGTATAGCCCACAAACACATAAGGTTTCCATTTGTCGCCATAACTTAGGTTTATCCAAGATGTAGTATTTCTAATTGCGGTGTATTGTTGTTCTCCAGTTGATGAATCTATACTTGTAACGCCGTATCCTCCTAATAAAAGTGTGTGGTCAAGAGCTGACGCTAAAAGTGTTTTTGCTGACAACGAAAATTTATTAGATTTGTAGCTAACGTGAGCCTCACCAGACACAGCAGTCATACGTTCGTTTACTTTATATGTTGCACCACCATATTCAGATGATGTACGTGGTGTGATAGAAATCAAATCAACGCCTGCACCAAACAACACCTTATCTTTTGCAAAGTCAAACCCAACATATATCTCAGGAATACAACTTTGAACTATATATTCGTTAGAAGAACCATTAACACCTGATGAAGTGTATTGTAATTGTCCTATAGCGGCAGCTATTAACTTCACGTTTCCAGTTTTATAGTTATATTGAATCTGAGGAGAGCGGTTGAAAGGTTGAAATGGCGAACCTGTAGATAAATTTGCTATCGAAGGGGCTACTGAACCGAACAATGGATGCCATGTTTGCCCAACAGTCAACGAACTACCCTTTTCCCAATTAAGATTTACATAAGCTTGTCGAATACGAAGTAATGTATTATAACTTCCATATCCCCCAAAGTCAACTTCGACCTTAGCTGAGGCTTTAGCATTTCCAACATTAGGGCCCGTGACATCAACCCCAAGGCGTGTAACGAACGAATAGAAACCACTAGTTGACGTTTCATTTAAATCTGCTCCATTCGCATCATAATCATTATCTAATGGATAAAGATAGAACACCTCATTACAAGACGTTGCACTTGCACGACTATCATAATAAAAGTCACTACGCACAAATCCGTAGAAGTTAAAGTCGTAATTTGAATTTTGAGCTATTGAAGACAGCGATGCAAAAGCTGTTAAAGCTAGTAAGTATAATTTTTTCATTTCATTTATGTGGTTCTAGGGTTCTGAGTAATGTTTTTCGACGTTAAATGTAGTCATATTTTACCAAATTCCAAAACCTTTCAACAAATAGTTTAAGAAACCTTTAATTTATCAAAAAAAACCTACAGTATTCACCTCTATTGCAAACGTTTGCAGATTTTGGGAACGTTTGCGGAAACGTTTTCATAAAATTTCGCATAAGAAATCTTTCACTACTTCATCGAAGCACCTATTTTTGTATAGAATTTAATAAACACCCCACTGAATAATAGAAAATAACCAAAACTAATTTAACTTGTTAAAAAATGAACAAATTTACTATCTCTTCTAGCTCTAAAAAAATTATTGTTACAGTTTTATTCTCTTTAGTTTCATTTATGAGTTACGCACAGTTTCACATGTCAGCAAACATTCAAACAAATCGCCTATGGAGAGGTGGTGAAGTTGGAGACGGTGTTGTCATTACTTATGACGCAAACTATGTTCCGTTCGGTGAAAACTTTAGTGTTGGAGTTTGGGGAGGTACAAATTTACAAGGTTCTTATAGAGAATTTAATTTTATTGCTAAATACAAAGTTGGAGGTTTCACAGCGACATTAGCAGACATATATAACTATTCTGATAATTCATCACATAATCATGACAAATTCTTTGATTATAACCCTTCTGAGACAGGGCGATTCTTAGACGCAAAATTATCATACCAGTTTGGTGAAAAATTTCCTTTACAAGTAAGTTGGTCAACAATAGTTTTTGGACGTGACAGAAATATTGAAAACACACAAAACATATATTCTACTTATTGTTCACTAGAATATCCTATATATAATAAAGATGTGTGGAAAGTAGACGCTAAAGCAGGATATGCTTTTGCTCTTAACAACATTGACGGTGAAAAAGCTAACTTTTATGGAGAGAAAGCTGATTTAGTAAATGTTTCTATTATCCTTACTCGCAACGTAGACATCAAAGGTTATAACATTCCTATCTCTGCAACAACAATGTTTAACCCTGATTCTAACAAAGCTTTCTTTCAATTGTCTGTACAACTCTTCTCTTTCTAAAAGGGAATCAGCCTTTAATCTCAAACCATGTATTTTATTAGATTATATAGTATGATACTCCACATCCAAAAAGCCAGGTTCCAACCTGACCTCTGCGCATGAGCTTTAGCGTTAAGAAATTTACAGATTAAAGAGTTTAAAAAATCAAGTGTCTGAACACAGAGCTTACTTTGTGCGAAGCTAGTGTTAAACAACAAGTGAGTTCTTGATTTTTAGCTTTAATCAAAAATTTTAGCGCAAAGAAGCGACCTGCGCAAGTTTTTTGTTCTACTTTTTTTGAAAAAAGTAGAGATCTATAAAATCATAAATAGAAACAATCAGAGATTTACTTTAAAACGGACTACTCCTCCTAATTTTAGGATTAAGCCATAAAAGGCTGTTCGCAAGACTGATATACCCTAAATAAATATTCAAAAGCAGGTTGATTTGCAAAACTAAAGTTTTGCAAATCACTCTCATCTATGCCTTATCCTCTAAATACTCAACAACACTTGCCCAATCAGGGAATCGTTCTGTGCCAAAGTGTATGTGTTCACCATCAAATTCTGACACGCCTTTCAGTGTGCGGTCATCAATCAAATAATCTCCCTTATTAAGGTTCTTATGATGAGTAAGTATCAGTCGTTTATAAGCCACATCACCCAAATATCTCTTTACCCACGCTTTTTTATCGTCTGAGGCTGTTGGGTTATTCCACGGAGAAGTAGATAGTATATATGTATCAAATTTAGTAGCCAAATAACGATAGCTATCCAAAGCGTTAGGCATTGGCAACATCTTTGAGAACAAATGTGGAACATCATCTAAACGTCCTTCATACTCTTTACGCACCGCCTCATCAAGAGCATCCTGCGCTGACTTAAAATCAACTAACACTCCATCCATATCGACGTATAATATCTTTTTCTTAATATTAGAATCCATAATTTTTTCGTTATTATACATAATAGTAGTATATGTTAAAGCATTACTCCCTAACAGCTCTGAAATGCGCTTAGCTGAACATTAAGATGATGTGCCGGACCTCCTTCCTACGCAAGGAAATAATGCTTCATACCACAAAGGTAAAGATAATCAAATAAAGAACAATAACTTAAGCGAAAATAATAGATCAATCCGAAAAGCAAAGTTCCAACTTACCCCCCCTGAAGGCACAGCCCCTTTTGATAGATTATATAATATTTTTTTGTAAGTATATATTTATTGAAGTCAAGATTCATCTAACGACCAACCTACCAACATTCGCTTCAAAGAGGACAAAACAAAAGCACCGCTACAAAATAGCGATGCTTTAAGCAACTCCTCACCAATTGACGGCATAGTTCACGAGAATCCTGATGTGAGTAAAGATCATGAGGACGCTGGAACGCCTAACTCGAATGCCAGCCTCTCAAACATAATCCACACAAAAGTACAAAACAAAATTAACTTTCAAAAAAAATATTATAACTTTAACAAATCTCTTAAAAGAAGATACACCGAGTATTTTTACAGGAGAAAAAATTACAAAATCAGAAATCTATGGAGAACAAGAACAACAACTTACAGACACTCAAAGACGAACTTTGGAAATTGCACGACAAAGAAATAGCTTTATTGCCAACCAAAACAATAACACTGCTAGCTCTAACCTTCAATCAAGCCCCAACAATAGAACGAGCCAAAACGATATTGAGCCTAGCGTTGAAAAGCAAATAGACGAAGATTCACCTAACGACCAACCTACCGAAATCCGCTTCAAAGAGGACAAAACAAAAGCACCGCTACAAAATAGCGATGCTTTAAGCAACTCCTCACCCTTGGACGGTACGGTTCACGGGACCCCTGGTGTGAGCAATGATCACGAGGTCGCTGGTGCACCTGTCCCGAATGCCAGCGTCTCAAACGTGAACTCTACAAAAGTACAAAACAAAATCAACAAAGCAAAACAAAATATTGAAAATTCATTAAAAAGAATCAATAATATAGGAATTGCAAATAATTTCAGAACACTAAGTGTTTTAGCTGACATATTAGGAATGGACAGTCGTAAGGGTAGCAAATACGCTCAATACACCACACCTAAAGGAACTGTTACTATAAGATTATCTGACCATAAAGCCAATGGCAATAATTTTAATCAAAATCAATCAGATAACAATCTAAGTATCGTTATAGAAAAACATTATACGACACAACCTTCGTCTAACGTTCCTTACACAGAGTTTATTTATCCTATTGCCAAAAACACAAACGAATATAGGTCTATAATCAAATCAATCCTAAACGGTGTCTCTAGTGTTCTTGACGGCAACGAATACATTGACGAATCAGGGAAAGCCCAAAAAATCGAAGTGACCCCAAACGACATCCGTTTCAAACAAGACAAAGCCCTAGCCCTAGAAGCTGTTAATGACCAGTTCAACACTGAGCTTCAAAACCAAATCGACAACGGCACACCTCAACAAGGACACGTCTATCACCTTGGTTACCCTAGCGAGGTTCTTTCCTCTACTGGCATACCAAATCTACCTATAGAACTTAACGCTACAATCCTAGCTAAAAAAGCTAGTGCTGACTACAAAAGCAACCATCCTTTTGACTTAAACGATGTGAAAGACCTACCTAAAGCAATAGCAAACCCTATTGCTGTATTTGAGAGTAATACGGTAAAGGGAAGTAAAGTTATTTTTACTGAGCTAAAAAGCAATGGGGTTAATTTTGTTGTTGCCCTTGAAGTGAATGCTGAGAGGAAAGGTCTTGATAGCAAGATTTCTGTAAACAGTATAAGGAGTTTATACCCTAAAGACCACATACAAAGTGTAATTAATTGGATAAATAGCAAGGATAATTTATTGCTATATGCGAACAAAGAAAAAGCCCTTGATTGGTTAGTCCAACAGCCGTCCTATTCCGCTGACGTGAACTCTCCTATCAAAGGCTTAGATTCTGCTACAAAGGTAATTGAAAATTTTGAAAATCCAAAAAGTAATGCAACAATTTTTCATAAAGAAGCAATTGACCAAGAAGCAGAACTTCAAAACTCTGAAACACCAAATCAACCTACCAACATCCGTTTCAAAGAGGACAAAACAAAAGCACCGCTACAAAATAGCGATGCTTTAAATAATAACCTCTCAACTTTGAGCGATGACCTCCCAGAAAACCCAGCTAGAGGTAATGATTCAAAAACCTATGGGTCATCTCATTCAGTGTCCACAGCGTCTAAGAACTCTGCAAAGTTAAAGAAAAAAACACTTCATCAAAGGTTAAAGCAAAAAAAAGTTCTATATGCTTAAATAATATGCAAAAATTTAAAATATATAAACATAAATTATAAAACCCTCCTCGACTGGCTTGTCTTCAATGCTTGATTCGGAAGTAACAAATCAAAATCATCCGACGAATAGAGGGGAAACAACAAGCACTTCTGTTTCATACCTCAAAGATAAGCGATTACTTTCTCTTCTCCAAATAAATTCTTCAAAATGCATATTCATATAAAAAATTAAGTAGTAACTGCATTTGACGAGAATCGAAAATAGAAAAAAAGAAGTGAGAAAGATGCCACACGTTTGCACCAAGACATCTTTGATAAGGAGAATGGAGAACTTGTATCTCCCAACTCTACTTCACATCACAAAGATATCGATTATCAAGCAAATAACCATAACTTGATGAAATTAATTTAAAAAGAAAAAGCCCTTGATTGGTTAGTCCAACAGCCGTCATTGTCCGCTGAGGTGAACTCTCCTATCAAAGGCTTAGATTCTGCTACAAAGGTAGTTGAAAATTTTGAAAATCCAAAAAGTAATGCAACAATTTTTCATAAAGAAGCAATTGACCAAGAAGCAGAACTTCAAAACTCTGAAACACCAAATCAA
>JAWXTO010000080.1:0-7610 GCA_044433545.1 Rikenellaceae bacterium | reverse complement strand
GCTCCACAAGCGGTACATTTTTCTTCATCAATCTCAGGAAGTCCAGTTTCAGGGTTAATCGAAATTGCATCAAAGTTACACACAGTAACACAGTCTCCAAAGCCAATACATCCGAAAGAGCAGTTTGTTTCGCCTCCAAAAAGTGAAGCAGCCACAGAACATTTTTTAATACCGTTGTACTCTGATGTCTTTGGACGCTGAGCACACGTTCCAGCACATCTTACTACCGCAATTTGAGGTTCTCTCTCAGGAGCTACTTTACCTAAGTATGCAGCAATTGACTTCATAGTTTCTGCGCCTCCAACAGGGCAATTTAGTTGTGAAATGTCGTCGTTTTTAACTAAAGCGTCAGCTAAGCCACGACAACCAGGGTATCCACAACCGCCACAATTGGCACCTGGCAACATTTTCTCAACATCATCAATACGAGGATCTTCATAAACCTTAAATTTTTGTGCTACGAAGTATAAGATTACCGCAGCTACACCTCCTAATACAGTAAGGGTTAAGATTGTAAAAAGTAATGTTTCGTTCATTTTAAAATATTATTAATTGTATAGGTTATCAGTTTATTTCTATAGGTGTTTAACAGATATATGTACTTTTTTGTTAAGATGTTTTTTACACATGAAAAGCACTACAAAATACATAAACACAAAGCCTAAAGTTGTTAAACCTGCAATTTCATCAGAAACTCCATACATATTAAAGCCAATTATGAGAGCCAATATGAGAATTGTAGGAACGATATAGGCCATTGTAGTCACAAAAATAGACGATTGTTGAGTTATAGAGAGCATAACGCTGTCATTTTCTTTATAATCGTTAAAATCGCTAGTTTTTACTTCTACTATCTTCTCTGCTGAATCACCTGCGCCACAAGCACTCTTAGCGTGACAACCGCTACATGCGCTTTTTGATAATATCTTTACGTGTACAGCCCCATTTTCAGCCTTCAAAACAACACCGCTGTGTGTTATGTCTTTCATTCTTTATCTATTATCTATTTATAAACAATAGGTATTACTCTATCTACACCTAAAACACGTTTAGAAACACGTATAGCAGGTCCTACTTGGTGTCTTTTGTGTTCGTTTTGTTTCAATCTGCTTTTCACAAGAGCTATTGTTTCCATATTAAAACCTTCTACAGCGATTTCCATTTCGCTAAGAGGTTCTTCAATTACGCAATATAAAATTTTGTCTAAAGTGTCATAGTCAGGTAATGAATCGCTGTCTTTTTGACCTGGACGAAGCTCAGCAGATGGAGCTTTATTTATGATAGAGAAAGGAATAATCTCTCCGTTTCTGTTAATATATTCAGCTAAAGCGTAAACTTCAGTTTTGTATAAGTCACCTAAGATTGAAAGTGCACCTACAGAGTCACCATATAGTGTGCCGTATCCCATAGCTGCTTCACTTTTGTTTGTAGTGTTAAGAACTATGCTGCCGTTTTTGTTAGACATATACATTAAAATCATTGCTCTAATACGAGCTTGAAGATTTTCTTCTGCTAAACCAAATTCTGTATCGCCTGTTACGTCTTTAATAGTAGTCATAAATTGGCTATACATAGGTTCTATGCAAACTTTGTCAAACTGAATGCCTAAAGTTTCAGCCATAGCTTTAGCGTCATTAACTGAGTGGTCAGACGAGAACTGTGAAGGCATCAAATAACATCTAATGTTTTCTGCACCTAATGTGTCAGCCGCTACAGCTAGCACAACAGCAGAGTCTATACCACCAGAAAGACCTAAAGTGACAGTTTTTAAGCCAGATTTCTCAAAATAGTCTTTTAGACCTAGGCTAATCGCTTTGTAGTCGTGGCGCACTTTTGAAGATGGAGTAGATGGTGAAAGTTTTATTGATTTATATGCTAAAACTTCTTTTGGAGAAGTCGAAACAACTTGTACGTCCTCTTCAAAGTTAGTCATTTTTAATACACGTTGACCTTTAGGGTTGAACATTGCAGAAGCACCATAGAAAACAACATCAGTAGCAGCACCCACAGCGTTACAAGTAATAACAGGCACGCCACATTCTTTTGCTACAGCTCCAACAAACTCTAAATCTTCTTCAATGATGCCGTGCATATAGCTACGAGCGGCAATTTGAATTATAAAGTCATAGTTGTCATCATCGCTATCTAAAATAAAGTTAATGTCTTCGCCTATTACGACAGCAGCGATTTGGTTTCCTACTTTAATTTTGTTTATAGGTAGCGTGTCGTCGTCTAAATCTTCGTTATCATCAAAATATAGAGATTCTAATCCTGCGAAATAGGGAGTCTCGTCACGTGAAGATAATGCCCCTTTAGAGAATATTTCTTCAACATTTCCGTTCTTGATATAGGCAACAGAATTGAAAATTTCATCACCACCGTTAGTTGGAAGACCGACTAGTACAGAAATACCTTTAGTAACATCTGCAATGTCAGAAAGCACGGCATAACATCTGTCTGTAAAATTTGGTTCAGCAACTAAATCATATAATGGTGTACCAGAAATTGCTAATTCAGGAAAAATAACTAATTCAACTCCGTTAGTTTTGTGGATTTCGATTTGTTCGATAATTTTTTGAGTGTTCAATGCTAAATCACCCACACTAAAATTCAATTGACAAACTGCAACATTCATATTCTAAATATATTAAATTTATAATTTATAATGACTAACTATTTATAGGGAAATTGAACTTTTTTTGATTTAAAAGCTAGGCAAACGTTCCCATTTAAGTCTCAAAGCTACATAAAAAAAGTTAATTCAATATATTTTTTATCAATATTAATTTTAAAATGCTTTATATCGTGTTAATTATTAGAGGAATACACTTTTTAAGTGTGAATTTGTTAACAATAAACAGCTAATTTTTTTTATTATTTTAATAATATGAATTAACTTTGTAAAATTATAATATTGATGTATATATTTGATTTTCGATAAAGATTTAAACAATTTGCCTATAATTACTATTTTATTTAACCTTTTTTTTAATAAATAAAACTAATTTAATATAATAAGCGCAGTACTATGAGAAAAATTTCAATTATTTTAAGTTTTGTAGCCTTTGTGACGTTATTTTCATCATGTGGAGCAGAGAAAATAACAAAAAGCTATAACGAGGGGGTAAATATTATACCCCAACCTCAAAAAATGACTGTTTCTGAAGGGAGTTTTAAGTTAAAGAACAGTACAAAATTTGCTTTTAAAGCAGATGCAGAGTTGCAAAGTATTGCAGATTATTTTTCAGCTAAAATTGCTGCTTCAACAGGCTATAATTTAAAGGCAGATGCTGGTGCAACAACTAACGCTATTCAGTTTGTAGTTGACCCTGCTAAAGTTTCTTCTGATGAAGGTTACACACTAGAAGTTACGCCCGAGTCTATTGTTATAACTGCTGGTAATTCGTGTGGTATATTTTATGGTATGCAGTCTGTGATGCAACTTTTGCCTGCTGAGATTGAATCTCAAAGTGTGGTTCGTGATGTTACATGGAATATCCCAGCTGTTTCTATAGAAGATGAGCCTCGTTTCAAGTATAGAGGAATGCACCTTGATGTATGTCGTCATTTTAGTGGTGTTGACTTTGTTAAGAAACAAATTGATGTTCTAGCAATGTTAAAAATTAACCGCCTACACTGGCACTTAACAGAAGACCAATTATGGACTATTGAAATTAAACAATATCCAGAACTTACAGGTGAAGGCTCAGTTCGTACAGAAGGAGAAGGCACTAAACATTCAGGTCACTTCACTCAAGAAGAGGTTAAAGAAATCGTAGCGTATGCAACAGAGCGTTATGTAGACGTAATTCCTGAAATTGAGCTTCCTGGTCACGGACTAGCGGCTTTAAAAATGTTCCCTCAATATTCTTGTACAGGTGGTCCTTTTGAAATTCGAAATGTATGGGGTGTAGAGCCAGATGTTTTCTGTGCAGGCAACGATGAAACGTTCCAATTCCTTGAAAATATAATTTCTGAGGTAGCACCTTTATTCCCTAGTGAATATTTCCACATTGGTGGTGACGAATGTCCAAAAATTAGATGGAAAGAGTGTCCTAAATGTCAAGCCCGCATGAAAGCTGAGGGGCTAAAAGACGAACACGAACTACAAAGTTATTTTGTTCAACGTATAGAGAAACACGTAAACAAACTAGGCAAAAAACTTATCGGATGGGATGAAATTCTTGAAGGTGGCATCAATCCTAGTGCAACAATTATGTCATGGAGAGGTGAAAATGGTGGCATTGAAGCTGCTAACGCTGGACATGATGTTATTATGACTCCTGGAAACTGGCTATATTTAGACCACTATCAAGGTGCAGCAGAAGTTGAGCCTATTTCAATAGGTGGATACACTCCGCTGTCTGAAACTTACAGTTATAACCCTGTTCCTGACAAGATAGACCCTGAAAAAGCTCACCATGTTATAGGTGTACAAGCTAACGTATGGTCAGAATATATGTACACTGATTCTTTAAAAGAGTATAGAATGTATCCTCGTGTTGTTGCTTTAGCTGAAATTGCTTGGACTAACTTAGATCAAAAAGATTACACTGATTTTGAGCGTCGTATCAACAATATGAATGTTCGTTTAGATGGTCACAACATCAACTATCACATTCCTATGCCAGAAGGTCCAGTAAGTGATAGAATTGCATTCTTAGAATCTACTACTTTAGACTTTAATAATACACGTAACTATCCTATGGTTTACACTCTTGATGGAACTGAGCCTACAGCTACATCTACAACTTACACAGAGTCTTTAGTGTTTAGTGAAAATGCGACTGTTAAAATAGCAACTTTACTTCCACAAGGCAAGTTAAGCCGTACACGTACAGTAAGCGTTGAAAAAGAAACTCTTTCTCCAGCTTATACAGGTGACACAAAACCTGGGATTTTGAAAAGTTCAGTAGATGGTTATTTCCGTAATTCGTCAGCCTATGCAAATGTAGCGTTTTCATCTCCAAAAGAGATTTCAGACTTTTCGACTTATGACAACTTAGCATACAAAAAGCCAAATGTTGACATTTATGAAGGTTATGTAGAAATTCCTGAAGATGGCGTATATTATTTTGTTACTGACACAGAACAATTGTGGATAGATGGTGTTCTTGTAGTAGACAACGACGACAAAGTTGCTCGTCACTATAACAACAAAGGAACAAAGGCTTTAGCTAAAGGAAAACATTCATTTAAGCTAATTATGAATAATTCTGTTATGGGTGGATGGCCTAAGTCATGGAATAAAAACCACTTTAAATTCATGAAAGAAGGTACTGGTCATTATGTAGAATCTACAAAAGATGTTATTTCTTATTAGTACCCTGAATTTTTGACCTCGATTCGAGTAAAATGATAAAAAAGACTAATAAAATCCTTATAAATTAGGATTTTGTTAGTCTTTTTTATTACTTTGTGTTCGGAACATCTAAACTTACATAATAATATGGAAACATTAAATGAATTAATTAACATCGTGAACGATTATCTGTGGTCGTATATATTAATAATCCTACTTCTTGGCTGTGCTTTATGGTTTTCTATAAAAACACGCTTTGTTCAGTTCAGAATGTTAGGTGAAATGTTTCGACTTTTGGGCGATGTTTCAAATAAAAAGGGTAAAAAACAAATTTCGTCCTTTCAAGCATTTAGTATATCCTTAGCCAGTAGAGTAGGTACAGGAAACCTTGCAGGTGTAGCAACGGCTATTGCTGTTGGGGGGCCAGGAGCAGTTTTTTGGATGTGGATAATAGCACTTCTTGGAGCATCTAATGCTTTTGTTGAGTCAACGCTTGCTCAAGCATACAAAAAGAAAGATAAAAGTTCATATATTGGTGGGCCTGCCTATTACATGCAACAGGGGCTTAACAAAAGATGGCTAGGGGTGTTGTTTGCTGTGCTTATCACAATCACGTTTGGCTTTACATTTAACTCTGTTCAAAGTAACACTATTTGTGCAGCGTTTCAAGAGTCATTCAAAATAGATGTTTTTACTATGGGCATCATCGTAACAGCTTTGACTTTAGTTGTGATTTTTGGAGGTGTTCAACGTATTGCTAAAATTAGTAGTGTCATAGTGCCATTTATGGCTGTAGGATATATCATTTTGGCGTTGTTTATTGTCATTTCAAATGTGTCTCAGTTGCCAGATGTGATAAAACTTATTGTTTCTAATGCTATGGGTTGGGAACAAGCCCTAGGTGGTAGCGTCGGAGCAGCATTAATGCAAGGCATAAAACGAGGTTTGTTCAGTAACGAGGCTGGTATGGGTTCTGCGCCAAATGCAGCGGCTACAGCTGAGGTGTCTCACCCAGTAAAACAAGGGTTAATTCAGACTTTAGGTGTGTTTGCTGACACTTTATTCATTTGTACATGTACTGCATTTATTATTCTATTTAGCGGCATTCCGATTGATGGTTCAGTGAATGGTATAAACCTAACACAACAAGCTCTAAGTAGCGAAATTGGTAGTGTTGGAGGGCTATTTGTTACGGTTGCGGTGTTCCTTTTCGCATTTAGTAGCATACTTGGCAATTACTATTACGGAGAATCAAACATTATGTTTATTACTAAAAATAAAATGGTGCTTTTTGGTTATCGTGTGCTAGTTGGAGCTATGGTGTTTTTTGGTTCTATATCTTCTTTACAAATGGCATGGAACTTAGCCGATGTGACTATGGGATTGATGACAATTTGTAACCTAGTTGCCATAATACTTCTAGGGAAACAGGCTTTAGCATTACTTTCAGATTATAGCAGACAAAAAGCTGCGGGTAAGAAAAGCCCAGTGTTTAAAAAACGTAATGTGCCTGAGTTATCTGGCAAAGTAGATCTATGGGATTAGCAGAGGGGGCTAACAAGTAGAGGGGGCTAACAAGGCGATTTTTGGCACTTCCCTCGACTCTTAAATCCTCACGTACTAAAAGTACGCTGCGGTTTTAGAGCCTTCACGAAGCCCCAAAACTCATCCTTGTTAGCTACCCTCTGTGCGGAATGTAGTTTACCTTCTGTGCGGAATGTTGGTCATGCTCGACTCTTAAATCCTCACGTACTAAAAGTACGCTGCGGTTTGCGAGCTTTCACGAAGCCCCAAAACTCATCCTTGTTAGCCACCCTCTGTGCGGAATGTTGTTTGTCTTCTGTGCGGAATGTTGGTTATCCTTATACATAAAATTAACGGGATTGTGATATAATTTAACATTAAGAAAAAAACTAAAAAATGATGAAAAAACTACTACTTATTATTGCAGTTTTTGTAGCAACAACAAATGTTTTTGCACAAAAAGATGCAATTGAGAAAATTATTGAAATTGGTCAAACTGATAATCAAGTTATGCACCATTTAGACATTTTAACTAACCGTTTCGGAGGTCGTCTTGTGGGTTCTGATGCTTATGAGAATGCGGCAGAATGGATGATGAGAGAATATAAAAAATGGGGGTTAGACGTAGAACTTCAAGAGGCAGGAACTGTGCCTGTAGGTTTTAATAGAGGTCCTTGGTTTGGTAAATTGTTAAGTGAAAACGGTATGGTGCTTCATTTTGCAACACCTTCTTACACTTCTGGTACAAAAGGTAAACAACAAGGTCACACTTTAATCGAGCCTA
>JAWXTO010000079.1:0-7880 GCA_044433545.1 Rikenellaceae bacterium | reverse complement strand
AAGTAAACAAAGATTATATTAAACGTATTGTTTTGTTGGGTGTACCCGTTGCACTTCAAAGTGGACTTACAGCACTTTCATTTTTGTTTGTGATGGTGGTGGTAAACAAGTTTGGACTTATATTCTCAGCGGCAGTAGGCGTTACAGAAAAGCTAGTCAGCGCAATACTTTTAATCCCTATAGCATTTATGCAGTCTATCTCTGTTTTTGTCGCTCAAAACTACGGAGCACAAGACTTCTATCGCACCAAACGAGGGTTAAAAGTGGGCATCATGATTTCTGGAGCAGCAGGACTGTTTATGGCATACCTGTGTTATTTTCATGGTGATATGCTTCTTTCAATTTTCAACCAAGATCCACAAGTTATCAAAGCGGCGAACGCATATCTCGATGCTTATGTCATTGAACTGTTAGTCGTTCCGACTATGTTCTGCTTGACTGGCTATTTAAATGGTTACGGAGCAACAATATATGTGATGATTCAAGGAGTGGTCGGAGCTATCGCAGTTCGTTTATCTCTTACATACATTTTCAGTTTCATAGAACCAGTCTCTTTATTTTATATAGGACTTGCGACACCTATTGCTACTGCGGTACAAGTCGTATTATGTCTCTATTTCATCCACAAAATTGACAAAAAAACGAAACTGATTTATAGATAATTCACACCTCTGAGGTTTGATATTGTCATAGTTTTTTATATTTCTGTCAAGCAAAAATACATCATTAAGAATCAATTAAAATAAAATCAAATTTATGGCTACGATATTAGGAGTATTATTATATTTTGGAGTTGTCTTAGCACTCGGTACATACTACTCTACTCGCAATAAAAACTTGAGTGAATATATTTTATTGGTGCTCGCAGCAACAATCTGTGGGTGACTGCAATATCAGCTCAAGCATCTGACATGAGCAGCTGGCTGTTAATGGGGCTTCCAGGGGTGCTTTACCTTAGTGGACTAGGCGCAACATCTGGCGTGTGGACAGCAATAGGTCTTATTATAGGCACATTTTTAAACTGGCATTTTGTAGCTGAAAAATTAAGACGATATTCGTCTATGGCTAAAGATTCTATCACTATTCCTGAATATTTTGAGAATAGATTTGAAGATAAAACACGTCTTCTTAGGATCATAAGTGGCATTATCATCATAGTATTCTGTACCTTATATACAGCCTCGGGACTGAGCGCAGGAGGCAAACTTTTTTCAATAATATTGCCTAGTTTCGACTATCAAACATCACTTATCATAACACTGTTTATCGTAGTAGTATATACTGTGGTTGGAGGATTTAAGGCAGTCTGTTGGACAGACCTTTTTCAGGGTATGTTAATGTTTTTCGCCATCATAATCATACCTCTTACTGTATGTGGATTAATTGACCCAGAACTAGCAGTCACTAATATCGAACAAGCAGGCTCAGGTTATTTTAATATGTTTCAACAAGTTGACGGAGAGGCTCTACCCTTAGTCTCAATTATCAACGACTTAGCATGGGGCGTTGGCTATTTTGGACTTCCTTATGTGTTAATACGCTTTATGGCAGCAGACAAACCATCTACACTAAAATTCTCAAAACGAATAGCTATGGTGTGGGTCATAATCTCATTAGTCGCATCTTGTTTTCTAGGCGTTATCGGGCGTATTTATTTTGGAAATGCTTACCTTAACAACCCTGCTGCTGCTGAAACCATATTCATCGAGTTAGCATTAAAGGTGTGTGCTCCATTTATCGCTGGTGTACTTATTTCAGCGATTCTTGCCGCATTAATGAGCACGGCTGACTCTCAATTGTTAACTGCAAGTTCATCATTTACGAACGACATTGTAAAGGTTGTATATAAAGGCAATTTGTCAGCTAAACAAGAAGTTATTATAAGCAGAGGTTGCATTGTTGTTATCTCTCTTATAGCCGTATTTTTAGCAATTGATGAAAATCAAACAGTTATGTCAATGGTAAAATATGCGTGGGCAGGTTTTGGAGCAGCGTTTGGTCCTTTGGTGCTGTTGTCTCTCTTTAACCGAAGAATGAACTATCAAGGTGCTATTGCTCTTATGTTAACAGGATTTATCGTTACTGTAGTATGGAACAACTTTCTTGCTGAAATCACTGGAATTTATGAGTTAATACCTGGATTTATTCTAGCAACAATAGTAGGTTTATTAGTAAGTCATTTCACAAAACCACCTACTGAGTCAGTTGTTGCTTTATATGACTCAGTAGGGTGATGCTCGAAACTAATACATCGGTGATTCCTAGATAGTTAAACCAAGATATTTTAGATAAAATACCTTTATTTTCGCTAAAAACCTTAAAAATGGAGGTAATTGCCCCCTTAAAAACTTTGTTCCTAAAGGCGTCCCGCCTTTTATAATAAGTTTTATACTTTTTGAAAAAGTACGCCCAGAGGGCTTCAAAACTCGCTTTCTTTTGCCTTTAAGGGCAAAAGAGCGTATAATTTTCAATGAAAATTATGAGGGAAATCCACAAAACGAGGTTTTGGGAATCTCCATCGGTAAACGATAAGTCTAAACGATAACATTACCATTAATAAAGATACGGGGTGATTCGCTATTATTAAAGCAAATCACCCCGTATTATTTTGTAAGATTTTTTCTATTTATGATTATTTACCTCTCCTCTTTTTTTAAAAAAAAGAGGAACAAAAAACTTGTGCAGGTCGCTTCTTTACGCTAAAACTCATGCGCAAAGTGATAAGTTGGAGCTTCGCTTATAAAATGAGCATATATAGTAAATTTATACCAATTAAGAAATTTGCTATACTATCTTCTATGATTAAACCCTAAAAGCTTACCGCAGACTTTATTTTCATGAATATTTCGTTCGGAGGAAGCATACCTCCATCATCATCAGAACAGTTTATGACCTTCAGATTTTCATCCTTAGCAGAAGCATCAAGGTACATTTCTCTAACGAATTGTTGAAAATCTAGCGACGATTCATGAATATCTTTTTTACCCTGTAAATAATCTCTATCTTCACCTGTACGCTCTTCTGTAAGCTTCTTTTCAGTGAATTTAAATGGCACATCTAAGAAGATTGTAGTATCAGGTTTTACAATTTTGTTAAATTCGTACTCTAAATTAAGAATCCAATCATAAAGTTCTTTACGTTTATTAGCATCCTTAACCTTTGCACACTGATATGCTATGTTAGAGTAAACATAACGGTCAATAATAACACATTTTCCCTCTTCAAGCCATTTCTCAATTTGTGAAGAAGCATCTTTACGGTCTCCCGCATAGATTAATGCTACAAGATAAGGGTTTACATCATCTAAACTCCCTAAATCACCACGTAAAAACTTAGAAATCAACTCTCCATAAATAGGCGCTGAAAAACGAGGAAAATGTAAATATTCACATTCTAAACCTTGATTTTTCAGTTCCTCAGTGATTAAAGAAACCTGTGTAGACTTTCCTGCACCGTCTAAACCTTCAATTACTATAAACATAACTTCAAATATTCTTATTAAAACAATTAGTCGACACTAAACATGTCGACTAACTATAAACTATAATATAAAGGCACTCTCAGATTGATTTAGAGAAGATTACCTCAAATTTATTTTAACATTTCTATTGCTTTTTCAATTCCAGCACACAAAGCGTCAACATCTTCTATAGTGTTATAGATACCAAATGAAACACGCGCCATTCCTTTAACTTCAAAGTGAGTCATAATAGGTTCTGCACAGTGTGTACCTGTTCTTATGGCAATTCCTTGTTTGTCTAGTATCATACCTAAGTCTAAAGCATGTATGCCGTCAATGTTGAACGAAATAATAGGAGCTTTCTTTTGTGCTGTGCCGTAAATTCTAAGTTTTTCTATCTTAGAAAGTTTAGCTGTAGCATACTCTAACAATTCTCTTTCATAAAGTTCAATTCTTCCTGCATTCTCACCTTTAGCTGTTTCTATATATTCTATCGCTGTAGCTAAACCTATAGCACCTATATAGTTAGAAGTTCCTGCTTCAAATTTTAATGGAAGTTCAGCAAAAGTTGTCTCTTCAAAACTAACGTGAGCAACCATATCACCACCACCCATATAAGGAGGCATCTCTTCTAGCAACTCTTCTTTTCCATATAATACGCCTATACCTGTTGGAGCATAAAGTTTGTGTCCTGAAAATACAAAGAAGTCACAATCTAATTCTTTAACATTTGTGAAGTGGTGAACTATAGATTGACAACCGTCAACTAAAATTTTTGCACCTACACTATGAGCCATTGCAGCAAGACGAGTGATATCAGGCATAGTACCTAACACATTAGATGCAGCAGTTACAGCCACTAACTTCACATTTTCATTACTCAAAAGTTCAGCATATACATCTAAGTCAAGCTCACCCTCATTGTTGAAAGGTATGACTTTTAACTCTGCGCCCTTCTTTTTGCAAAGAATCTGCCAAGGAACAATATTAGAGTGATGTTCCATTTCTGAAACGATAACAATATCACCCTCACCAATATTTTCGTCTCCCCAAGTTGCAGCAACAAGATTTATTGACTGTGTTGCACCTGAAGTAAAAACAATTTCTTTTGTTGATTCAGCTCCAATGAATTTTTTAACTGTTTCACGAGCTTTTTCATATTCTGTTGTCATTTGTGAGCTCAAATAATGAACTCCACGGTGGATATTTGCATTCAAATTCTCATGCAAGTAGCTCACTTTATCAATCACAACCTGCGGCTTCTGAGATGTCGCAGCACTATCTAAATACACCAAATTTTTACCGTACACCTGAGATGTAAGGATAGGAAAATCTTTCCTAATTTTTTTAATATCCAACAACATAATTTATTATATTTTTCATTCTTAAATTCGCTGCAAAGATACGTAAATATTTATAATATACACAATTACAAATTATTTTTGTGAACTTTAGCACTTTAAGACTGATATCATTTTAATAAAAAAAAGCCTTATTTTCTTACGTTATTTTTAAGGTAATATAAAAACCTTTATCATTAATTTAAATTAGATAGCTTAAAACTAACATCCTCTAACACTGCATTTTTTATGTTTTCAGAGCTAATTTTTTGTATAATATTAGACACAAAGCCGCTAATTTGTAATTTTTTCGCTTCTTGTTCAAGGATTCCACGTTGTCTCATATAGAAAATTGCCTCTGCATCTAGCTCTCCAGTTGTTGCTCCGTGGCTACACTTTACATCGTCTGCATAAATCTCAAGTTGAGGTAGATTTTGCGCTATTGCACCCTCACCTAACAGTATGTTGTTACTTTGTTGGTATGCTTCTGTTTGTTGCGCATCTTTCGCCACATAAATTCGACCATTGAACACACTTTTACCACCTGCTGATACAACTGCTTTAAAATGTTGTGTACTATTGCATTGTTCTTTAAAGTGACCAACGATAATATTATTTTCAACATTCTCACCCTCGTCAATTAAGGATACACCATAGAAATGAGATTCTACATTTGGCGTATTCATAGAGTTTTTAACGTAATTTTTAACCCCTTTAACGCTATATGACACAGAGAAAGACTTAAATACTGAATTTTCAGCCTGCTCTACATAAACAAAATTATTTAGCTGCCCACAATCGCTATTTGATTGTACAAACTCTACATAACTATCACTTTTTAAGCATAGTACGAACGTAAAATCTTTATTTTCGACACCTTTATTGTTTACAAAAATCTTAAATTTAGACGATTTCTCAGCAACAATAAGGAATTTATCAAAAGCACTATCTTTTAGATTTAAAGATATAAAGTCTTCACATTTAGCAGCCTCTTTAACGTATATAACATAGTCTGCTACCTCAGAACCCACCTTTTTGAAGTCTCTAAACGATGGCAATCGCTTAAAAACATCTCTCTCACTATCTGCATTCAATTCTCTTGTTACAACCTCACCAAAAAGCTCGCTATCAACCTCTAATGCGCTATTTTGAAGCTCCTTAACAGTTCCACAAAAGACAGAATCACATTTATTTTCAATAAAAGTACTACTCATTGTCTAAATCTTTAATTAACCAATCGTAACCTTTTTCTTCTAGTTCTAAAGCTAACTCTTTACCACCTGTATAGATAATACGACCTTTATAAAGCACGTGAACAACATCAGGAACGATATAATCTAAAAGCCTCTGATAGTGAGTGATAACAACTTGAGCAGTCTCAGCAGTTTTCAGCTTTGTAACACCAGTACCCACAATACGCAAAGCGTCAATATCTAGTCCACTATCAGTTTCATCTAATATTGCTAACTTTGGTTCAAGCATAGCCATCTGAAAAATCTCGTTACGTTTTTTCTCACCACCCGAGAAGCCCTCATTAACACTACGAGAAGTCAATTTAGAGTCAATTTCAACGATTTTGCTTCTTTCACGCATCATTTTAAGAAATTCGCTAGCCGTTAGAGGTTTTAAACCTAACGCCTTACGTTTTTCACCTACTGCAAGTTTCAGAAAATTCACATTACTAACGCCCTCAATCTCAACAGGATATTGAAAACCTAAGAAAAGACCAGCGTGAGAACGTTCTTCGATAGACATAGCCAATAAATCTTTGCCTTCAAAGCTCACTTCACCACCTGTAACCTCAAATTTCGCTTTACCTGCTAACACTGAAGCCAATGTACTCTTTCCTGAGCCATTAGGACCCATAATTGCGTGCACTTCACCAGCTTTAACACTAAGATTTATACCTTTTAATATATCTTTACCCTCGACACGGGCACATAAATTTTTAATTTCTAACATAACAATATATAATATAGGGGACTTCTAATAATTCCCCGATTTTAATTTTTCGTTAATATTTATCCATTTTGCTTTTAGGCAAAGTGGGTTGTAGTGCCCCCTACCACCGATTTTGCTTAAAAGCGAAATGGGTGAATAGTGGCGGAAAAGTATTTTGTGGAATTATTATAAATCCCCTAGACTTATCCTATACTCCCTTCAAGTGAAATTGACAGTAGTTTTTGTGACTCTACAGCAAATTCCATAGGTAACTGATTTAACACCTCTTTTGCGTAACCGTTTACTATTAAACCTACGGCATCCTCAGTAGAAATACCTCTTTGATTACAGTAAAACAATTGGTCCTCATTAATTTTTGATGTAGTAGCCTCATGTTCAACAACACTTGTAGAATTTGCTACTTGAATATCTGGAAAAGTGTGAGCTCCACACTCTGAACCTATCAACAACGAGTCACATTGAGAAAAATTACGGCAATTTGAAGCACCTTTAACGACTTTCACCAAACCTCGATAAGAATTATGGCTTTTGCCAGCAGAAATCCCTTTAGAGACAATACGGCTCTTAGAGTTTTTACCTATATGCACCATTTTTGTTCCTGTATCGGCTTGTTGGTAATTGTTTGTTAGCGCAACAGAGAAAAATTCACCTATAGAGTTGTCTCCTTTAAGAATACAACTAGGATATTTCCATGTTATTGACGAACCTGTCTCTACTTGTGTCCACGAAAGTTTAGCATTTTCACCATTACAGATACCTCGTTTAGTAACAAAGTTATAAACCCCACCGACACCATTTTTATCACCTGGATACCAGTTTTGAACCGTAGAATATTTCACTTCAGCATCTTTTTCAACCACAATTTCAACAATCGCAGCGTGTAACTGATTTTCATCACGAATAGGAGCTGTACATCCCTCTAAATAGCTCACATAAGACCCTTCGTCAGCAGCAATTATTGTTCTTTCAAACTGACCTGTATTTGCCGCATTAATTCTAAAGTATGTCGAAAGCTCCATAGGACAACGAACTCCTTTAGGTATATAACAAAACGAACCATCTGAGAACACAGCAGAGTTCAAAGCTGCAAAAAAGTTATCTTTATATGACACAACACT
>JAWXTO010000078.1:0-7918 GCA_044433545.1 Rikenellaceae bacterium | reverse complement strand
ACATTAGCATTAAGCGAAAGCGAAATGTCGGCGGCTGGTCGGACAAACACCTAATTACTATGATGGAAATGGGAGTTAAGTACGTTTACCCTATATCTTTTTTGATTTATAGAAGTGATAATTAGGCGCAAACCTATCGTTTTAAACAAAGCAGCCTTCATTTCAATAGAGAAATGAAGGCTAAAATCACAACTAATTATGGTTAAATTAATTAGTTTTATCTTAAATCATAATTAATCAAACTACAATAATACATTTACATTATTTTTTCTGCCATAGCAGAAGCAATTTGTTTACATTCTGACAATTTTGCAGCATCTGGACGACCTAAGATGTCAATCGGTTCACCAACAAGCTCTAAACCACTATTTTCAGCGAATAATTTAAGGTTTTTAACACCTCCACCATTCCAGCTATGCGAACCAAACAGTGCTAAAGCCTTATTTTTAACCGAATAGTGTTCAAGTTCACGAGCAAATTGCTCCATCATTGGGTGCATAAATCCATTGTATGCACACGAACCTAAAACTATGCCTTTACATCTCCACACCTCTGATATTAAGTAAGAAACATGTGTTTTAGAAACATCATAAACACGAATGTCTTTAACTCCACAGTTAGATAATTCTTGAGCAATATAATCTGCCATTATTGCCGTGTGACCATACATCGAAGCATAGAATACAGCTACAGCATTTTCTCCTTCATGTTTACTCCACATATCATACAACCCTAATACTTTACTAGGATTTTCACGCCAAATTGGACCATGCAAAGGACAAATCACGTCAATCTCTATAGTTGCTAATTTTGCAAACGCCTTTTGCACCATATTACTGTATTTTCCAACTATGTTAGAATAGTAACGGCGCATATCGTTAAGGTAATATTTGTCAAATTCTAGCTCATCATCAAACATTCCGCCATCTAAAGTTCCGAATGAACCAAAAGCATCAGCTGAAAACAGGACTTTATCCTCAACAACATAAGTCACCATAGTTTCTGGCCAATGAACAAAAGGAGTGAACACAAATTTAAGCGTTTTATCACCCAAAGATAGTGTATCTCCATCTTTAACCTCAATTATGTTATTCCCAAAATTGTAATAATTGTTAAGAATATTAAATGTCTTTTTGTTACCAATAATCTGAACATTAGGGAATTTAGCAACAATACTTTTAATTTCTGAAGAGTGGTCAGGCTCCATGTGATTAATTACAAGATAGTCTAATTCTCTACCATCAAGTATTGAAACTACGTTATCACAGAAATCAGCACCAACTGTAGATTCTACTGTATCTAACAAAGCTGTTTTTTCTGCTTTAATAAGATAAGAGTTGTATGCTACTCCATTAGGAATAGGCCACATATTTTCGAATAACTCTTTTCGTCTATCATTTACACTTATCACAGATATTGTATCTGTAACCTGTTTTACACTTGCCATATTTTTATAATTATTATTTAACAAAGAAATCAAACATCTTTCTTCCTTCAAGGTATCCTTGCAAATTGTCTCCGATATTTACTTTTCCAACACCTTCAGGAGTTCCTGTCAAGATTAAATCACCAATTTTCAATGTACAAAAATGAGACACATAAGAAATTATCTTATTTACACTAAAAAGCATATCTTTTGTATGCCCCAGTTGCACTTTTTGTGAGTTTATATCCAACGAAAACTCTAAATCTTGCACATCTTTACCTAACTCACTTAACTTTATAAATTCTGAAGACATAGGTGTAGACTTGTCGAAAGCCTTAGACAGCTCCCATGGCTTACCTTGTTGTTTCAACTTCATCTGTAAATCTCTAGCAGTAAAATCTATAGCCAAACCGACTTCATCATAACAACGAGATGCAAAATTTTCATCTATAGCTTTTACTACTCTATTTATTTTTACAACTAGTTCAACTTCATGATGAATTTCTGAACTAAATGATGGTATATAAAATGCTTCATTATTGCGTAAAAGTGCTGTATCTGGCTTCATAAAAATGCAAGGTTCTGCATTTTCAAGTTGACCTCTATCAAACTCTTTAACGTGGTTTTGGTAATTCAAACCAACACATACAATCTTCATACTATTCTAAAATTTATTTTAAGGGGACTTCTAATAATTCCCCGATTTTAATTTTTCGTTAATATTTATCCATTTTATCAAAATAAGGATACTCTACATCTGTCAAAAACAAGCCTTCTGGTCGAGCTGAACTACCAGCCTTTGAACGATGTTTAGCCTCTATAACCTCACGAAATTGTTCTGTTGTTAACTTTCCTTGACCACATTCAAGCATAGTTCCAACTAGTGCTCTCACCATATTTCTCAAAAAACGATTTGCTCGCACTGTATACACTAACATATCGCCTTCAACAGCCCACTCTGAGACTGTCACATCACAGTTGTTTGTTTTTACGTCTGTATGTATTTTTGCAAAACTAGTAAAGTCTTCGTAATCAAGAATTAAAGCAGCTGCATCATTCATTTTCTGTACATCTAGCTGACGGTAGTATTGATACGAAAAATCTCGTGCAAAAGGATTCTTAGTTGGTGACACATAGTATTTGTATTCACGTGAAACGGCATCAAAACGTGCATGCGCATCATCTTTTACTTTTGTGACTGTGTGAACCACAATGTTATCGTCTAAAACAGCGTTAAGGTGGTATTTAAAATCGCTAGAAGTCACATCTTTTGATGAATTTGTATCAAAATGAGCCACATAATAACGTGCATGAACCCCTGTATCAGTTCGCCCTGCTCCAACAATGTTAATTTTCTCACGCAACAACAAACTTATAGCTCGCTCAATCTCTCCTTGCACTGTCACAGCATTAGGTTGAACTTGCCATCCGTTAAATGTTTTACCACAATATGAAATTTCAATAAAATATCTCGGCATTTATATCTAATTTATTATCTTTGCAAAGATAATGAAAAATAGTATATATTTTCAATTTTAGAAATTACTATTTTTTTAACCTTAATTATAAAATAAAGAATATGAACATAGCAATTATAGGATACGGTAAAATGGGACACGAAATAGAGAAAATTCTTATTTCTCGTTCTCATAATGTAGCTTTAATTATCGACATCGACAATCAAAATGATTTTACAAAAGAAAACTTTAAAGATATAGACGTAGCGATTGAATTTACTGCTCCTCACACTGCCTATGACAACATCTGTAAATGTATGGAAATTGGCGTACCAGTAGTTTGTGGGACAACTGCATGGCTAGACAAATATGATGAAGTGTTAGCACTTTGTGAAAAAACAAATGGCGCATTTTTCTACTCTTCAAACTATTCTATTGGGGTTAACATATTCTTTAAAGTGAATAAGATGTTAGCAAAACTAATGAACCCTTACGAAAACTATGATGTTACGGTTGAAGAAGTTCACCACACACAGAAAAAAGACTCTCCAAGTGGAACAGCAGTGACTCTAGCTGAAGGAATCCTTGAAAACATAGAACGTAAAAATTCGTGGGTTGGCAACACTACAACAGAACCTGACGAACTTGAAGTTTTAGGCATAAGACGTAGCATTGTTCCAGGAACTCACACTATCACATGGGAAAGCGAAATCGACATGATAGAAATTAAACACCTTGCAAAAGGCCGTCAAGGTTTTGCATTAGGCGCAGTTGTTGCAGCAGAATATCTTTGTGGCAAAAAAGGGGTGTACACAATGGATGACATCATTTAACATAACTTAAACCCGAAATTATTGGTTAAAAGGGAGTACCCTATAATAATATTAATGACACAAAAGTGTCTACAACAGATTTTATATGAATAGTATTAAAAAAATATATAAAAACAAGTGGTTAAGGTTCACTCTTGCATCAATCATATATGTTTTATGGTTTGTCGTATGGTCACAAATATGGTGGAGCATATTTGGATTAGCCATAATATATGATTACTACATTTCTAAATACTACAGGAAGCTTTATTGGGACAAACACCTTGCTTTAAAGGCTCGCTCTGGCATGTATAAAAGCATTATGGGATGGGTCGAAGCAGTGGTTTTCGCTGTTGTTGTAGCCTCAATGTTAAGGATGTATTTCATTGAGATGTACGTAATTCCTAGCTCATCTATGGAGAAAACTTTGTTAATCGGCGACTATCTTGGCGTTAACAAATTTTATTATGGAACTAAACTGCCTAACACACCGTTATCTTTCCCTTTAGTTCACAATATAAGCCCACTAGATGCAACAAAAAAATCTTATGTAGAGTGGATTAAACGCCCTTATGAGCGATTAATGGGCATTGACAGTGTTAGAAATTATGATGTTTTTGTGTTTAACTATCCCGAAGGTGACACTGTAGCCGTAATTGCCCCTCAACAAAACTACTATCAGCTTGTACGTCATTATGGACGTGAAAATCTATTGAAACAAACTGATATTATGGCGCATCCTGTCGACAAACGTGACAACTATATCAAACGTGCAGTTGGAACTCCTGGTGATGTGTTAGAAGTAAAGAATGGCGTAGTATATATTAATTCTAAAGAAGAGCCAAACAGAAACACACGTCAATATTCATACAGAATAACAACTAATGGTGGCGGATTATCTAGTGACAAATTAGCAAAATTTGATGTTACACCTGAAGATATGCAATACAGCAGAGATGGCAAAGAAATAATGACTTTCTTGTCTGACGAAAATGCAGAAAAAATCAAAGGTACAGCAGGTGTAAAGACTGTAGAAAGAATCTACTATAGAGAACCCGAAATTGACGTTTTCCCTCACGACACTTTAAATTATAAATGGAGCGTAGACAACTTTGGACCTTTAACAATTCCTAAAAAAGGCGTTACTGTAGCTTTAAACGAGGTTTCATTACCTTTATATCAGCGCATTATAGACACTTATGAAGAAAACGACTTAGAGGTTAAAAATGGTGAGATTTTCATAAATGGTCAAAAGGCTAATGAGTATACATTTAAAATGGACTACTATTTTGCAATGGGTGACAATAGACACAATTCTTTAGATTCTCGTTTTTGGGGTTTTGTTCCAGAAGATCACGTAGTAGGCAAAGCAGCCTTTGTTTGGCTGTCAATAGACCCTAACAAGTCGTTCCCACACAATATTCGTTTTGACAGAATGTTTAGAAGCATTGAATAAGATTACTAAAAGAATGGAATCGCTTACAAAAGTGGTGAACCTATACGGCAAATTGCTTCTTTTGTCTTATCTCTTTTAGGTCGACGTTTCCAACTGTGATATTCTAATTTCTTAGACTGTTTTATATCATCAAAGAATATATTTTTCAATTCTGAGGTTATGGCTTTATCAAACATAAATGCTGTAACCTCAAAATTATATTCAAATGAACGAATATCCACATTAGCACTGCCTATAGCGCTAAATTCTGAGTCAATTGTGATAAGTTTTGAGTGATTAAATCCGTTTCTATAGATATATACATTAACTCCAGCCTCTAAAAGTTCAGCAACATAAGACCTTGTAGCCCAATAAACTATAGTGCTATCATTTTTACTCGGAATCATAACATTAACTTCAATTCCACCAAGTGCCGCAACTTTCAGCGCCGTCAATATAGACTCTGACGGAGAGAAATATGGTGTTGCTATATTAATTTGCTCTTTCGCTTGTGAAATTGCTTTGAAAAAAGCCTGCATAATTGACGCCCAGTGGCTATCAGGCCCAGAAGTCACAATCTGCATAGTAGTATCCCCAGTTTTAGAAATTGAAGAAGGGAATAAATTTACATTTTTTATCTCTTCACCCGTCAAAAAGAACCAGTCTTTAGTGAACGTTAGCTGTAAAGACGTAACTGCTCTACCTTCAATTTTAAGGTGAATATCATGCCATTTCCCCATTCGTTTGTTACCATGTATATATTTATCAGCAACATTCATACCCCCCGTAAAGCCAATTTTTCCATCAACAATCACTATTTTTCTGTGATTCCTATAATTAATTTTTGATGTCAACAAAGGGAATATAACAGGCATAAATGATACTACTTCTACCCCTGCATTTCTTAGTTTCTTAATAGATTTATTTGAAAAACCCCAACTTCCTAAATCATCATATATTAGACGTACCGAAACACCCTTTTGCGACTTTCGGCATAAAATATCTATAATTTTAGAGCCAATTTCATCATCTATAAACATGTAATATTCAAGGTGTATATACTCTTTAGCAGCCTTCAACGATTCAATTATCTCAAAAAAGGCACTTTCCCCATTATTTAATATGGAAACATTGTTTTTATATGTCAATGGAGACTTTGAATTATTTAGAAGAAGGGTAATAATGTCCTTATTTGAATCAACCTCTTTACGGCTGTCAATAAAATTGCTATTGACTTTATAAAGCTGACGTTTAATGATATAATTAAAATATTTTTGGTCAGATTTAACCTTATAATTAAAGATTCTTTGTTTTCGGTAGTTGCGCCCAAAAATAATATAACATATAAAACCAACTAAAGGAAACCCCATAATGACAACTATCCATGAAATAGCCTTTAAAGGGTCTCGCTTTTCTGAAATTACAGCATACAAAGCACCCATTATAAACAATAAGTAAATAATGAGTGCTAAAATTGTTATATATGTATCTAAGTTAACCATATACACATATTTACAGTATCAGAAAATCAATTTAACGACCTAGCAATCTAAGTACTATGGCAACATTTTTAAATAACCATAGTCTAAAAACGCTAAACTAAATGCCCTAGCAATGTAGCCGAAGAGCAACTATCAACCTTTACAGTAGCGTATGTTCCAATTGTTGTATCGTTTCCTTTAAACACGACAACTTTATTTTGAGATGTACGTCCAAAAAGTTCTTCACTGTTTCTCTTTGACACACCTTCAATCAAAACTTCAAAAACCTTACCAACATCCTGTAAATTGCTTTCTAAAGAAAGGTCTCTTTGAAGGTTTATTATCTCTGTAAGCCTTTCTGTTTTAAGTGATTCAGACACGTCGTCAACTAAACATTTTTCTGCATAAGTATTCGGACGCATAGAATATTTAAACATAAAAGCTGAAGCATATCCAACTTCTTTCATAAGAGAAAGCGTGTCTTTGTGATCTTGCTCAGTTTCTCCGCAGAACCCTGCAATAATATCAGTAGAAATTGTACAGTCAGGAATATGTTTTTTTATAGCTGCAATTCTATCAAGATACCACTCTCTAGTATATTTACGATTCATTATCTCTAACATGCGAGTGCTACCACTTTGCGCAGGTAGATGTATCGCCTTACAAATATTGTTGTTACGTGCAATTGTCTCTATCAACTCGTCACTAATGTCTTTAGGGTGCGATGTTGAAAAACGAACTCTCAAATCTTTAGATAATTGTGCTACTTTTTCAATCAATTGGGGAAAATTAATATTTTCATCCCCGCTAAGATAAGAATTTACGTTCTGACCTAGCAATGTAACCTCTTTATATCCTTTATTTATAAGCTCTTGAACCTCGTTTATTATCGTTTCTGACGAACGGCTACGCTCACGACCTCTAGTATAAGGAACAACACAATAAGAACACATATTATTACATCCTCGCATTATCGAAACAAACGCAGAAACCCCATTTTTGTCTAATCTAACTGGTGAAATTTCAGCATACGTTTCCTCACGTGACAACAACACATTTACGCCCTTTTGTCCACTTTCAGCTTTTTCTGTAAGCATAGGAATGGTACGATAACCGTCAGGGCCTATAACAAGATCAACAATTTGTTCTTTTTCAATCAATTCATCTTTAAGGCGTTCAGCCATACATCCAATAATGCCCACAATTAACGAAGGTTTACGTTTTTTAAAAGCTCTAAGCTCTCTTAAACGTGACCAAATTCGTTGTTCTGCATTATCTCTAATAGAACATGTGTTAATAAATATGAT
>JAWXTO010000077.1:0-8203 GCA_044433545.1 Rikenellaceae bacterium | reverse complement strand
CTGGCGCTGCTCACTATGCTAGAGGTGGTGTTGCGATTGAATGTCAAAATTTTCCTGACTCGCCAAATAAACCTCAGTTCCCATCTCCAATTTTAAGAAAAGGAGACCTTTATGAAGAACATATAATTTATAAATTCTCAGTAAAATAGAAACTTATTATTAATAACTTAAAAATAAATAAAATGACTGCTCAAAAACAAAACAACACATTGCCTATTGTGATGATGTTCTTACTGTTCGCAATGGTTTCATTTGTGACAGGATTATCAAATCCAGTTGGTGTAATTATCAAAAATCAAGACGGTATTCAAAACTGGATGTCTCAGCTTGGTAACTTTGCAAACTTCTTTGCTTATTTATTCATGGGTCTTCCTGCGGGTATCATCCTAAAACGTAAAGGTTACAAATTCACTGCACTTTCAGCTATTGCTGTTGGTTTCTGTGGTGTTGGTATCCAATTAGCTTCTGCTTACATGGACACACCAAACTTTACTAGTGTATTCGTAGTTTATCTTATTGGTGCATTCACAGCAGGTATCTCTATGTGTATGTTGAACACAGTAGTTAACCCTCTTCTTAACACTTTAGGTGGTGGTGGTAAAAAAGGTAACCAACTTATCCAATTTGGTGGTTCTTTGAACTCAGTTCTTGCTACAATCGTTCCTATTTTGGGTGGTTATCTTATTGGTGATATTGCAAAAGCAAAATTAGTTAACGCTTCTCCTGCACTTCTTATCGCAATGGGTATTTTTGCTGTAGTATTTATCGTTCTATTCTTTGTTTCTATTCCTGAGCCTCACATGATTAAAAAAGAGGATGAAGTTAAGGTTAAAGACGCTCACAGTGCTATGTCATTCCGTCACTTTATCTTAGGTACAGTAGCAATTTTCTTATATGTTGGTATCGAAGTTGGTATTCCTAACTTTATCAACCTGTTCTTAACAAGTGCTCCTGATGCTGCTGAAGGTGCTTCTGGTATGGGATTAGATGCTGCTGCTGCGGGTAGTGTAGTAGGTACATATTGGTTCTTAATGCTTATCGGTCGTCTTTGTGGTGGTTTTGTAGGTTCTAAATTCTCAGCAAAAGCTCAGCTTACTTTTGTAAGTGGATTAGCGGTTGCTTTAGTTGCTATAGGTATTTTCACTCCAAGTTCAGTATCAGTTAATATGCCAGTGTTCCAATCAGATATTAGCTTTGCAATGATGCAAGTGCCTTTGTCAGTGTTATTATTCGTTCTTTGTGGTCTTTGTACTTCAGTAATGTGGGGTGGTATTTTCAACCTTGCAGTTGAAGGCATCGGTAAATACACTGCTATGGGTTCTGGTATTTTCATGGTAATGGTAGTAGGTGGTGGAGTTTTACCTCTTATCCAAGGTGCTGTTGCTGATATTACTGCTAACTACATGGCTTCTTACTGGGTTATCGTAGCTGGTGCTGCTTACTTATTATGGTATGCTCGTATTGGTTGCAAAAATGTTAATAAAGACATTAAAGTAGACTAATTAGATTAGTCATCAACATATTAAATAATAAGGGGGTGATGTGTTTCACTCCCTTTTTTTGTATAATCATAAATTATATGCTATGATAGTTGAAAACGTAAGAGAAAAGTTCAAAGAATTGTACGAAGTAGAGGGAGATGTATTTGCTTCTCCTGGTAGAATAAACATTATAGGTGAACATACTGATTATAATGGTGGTTTTGTGCTTCCTGGTGCTATTGATAAAGGCATAGTAGCAGAAATTAGGCTAAATGGTACTAATAAAATAAAAGCTTATGCTATAGACCTTGATGAGAGCTCAGAATTTGGGTTCGAGAAGGATGAAGACGCTCCCAAGGAAGGTTGGGCAAAGTATATTTTTGGTGTTTGTCGTGAAATTATAAAAAGAGGTGGCTCTATTGAAGGGTTTGATACTGTTTTTTCGGGAGATGTGCCTTTAGGGGCAGGTATGAGTTCTTCTGCTGCGTTAGAAAGTACCTATGCGTTTGCTTTAAATGACTTAAAATCGCTAGGTTTTGATAAAATGACACTTGCTAGAATAGGGCAGTCTACAGAACATAATTATGTGGGTGTTAAATGTGGCATTATGGACCAATTTGCGTCAGTTCATGGAAAAGCAGGAAATTTAATGCGACTAGATTGTAAAACTGGAGAGTTTGTTTATGTTCCTTTTGACCCTGAAAGTCATGGATATAAAGTTTTGCTTGTTGACACATGCGTAAAACACGAGTTAGTAGGTTCTCCGTATAATCGTCGTCGTGAATCTTGCGAAAAAGCTGTTGCAGCAATCAAAAAATCACATCCAGAAGTTGAATTTTTAAGAGATGCAAAGATGGAATGGCTCGTAGAGGTGATAGGCGAGATAACGACTGAGGATTATATACGTGCAGAATATGCTATAGGTGAAGTTTCTCGTCTTATGGATGCTTGTGAAGCACTAGAAAATGGAGATTATGAGACTTTAGGACGTAAAATGTATGGTACTCATATCGGAATGAGTGTTCTTTATGAAGTTAGCTGTGAAGAGCTTGATTTTGTTAATGAAGTTGCTAAAGAATGTGGCGTTTCGGGGTCTCGTGTTATGGGTGGTGGCTTTGGAGGTTGCACAATTAACATAGTTAAAGAAGAGAAATATGATAATTTTGTAGAAACAGTGCAAACTGCCTATTTTAATAAATATGGTATAAATTGCAAAATTTATCCTGTTGTAATTTCTGATGGAGCTAGAAAATTATAGTAATAAGGGTTATTCACAAATTTATGTTTTGTGAATAACCCTTATAATTTAATCTCCCTCCCTATCTAACGAAGTAAATAGAATCATATATGAATGAACTATCTTCTGGTATTAATCTCATTTCTGAGTAACGTAGCATGTCAATTGTGTACATCATATACAGAACTGAGCTGTTTTTATAGTACAAATAGATAGTGTTGTCATATTCGTCTAAGACGTAAGTATAAGTGTTTAGAGAATAAGAACCTGAATAATAGTCTTCTACCTCAATTTCACAAGTCGAATCTGAGTAGAATGAATACGTAACATAGCCATCTATAACAACATTGTCATATTCTGATGCCATATACCATGTTCCTGTTAGGTAATAGGTATTTACGTCATCAAATAGCTCTTCACATGATGTGAAGCTAAATAATGTAATCGTTGTTGCAAGTAAATAAGTAAAGAATTTTTTCATAAATGTTTTTTTGCATAAAAAGAGCAGTTTGTATAACTCATGTTTAACAAACTGCTCTTTTAAAATGAATTTTATTTAAAGAATGTTATTTTAGTGCTTTTTTGTTGAACATGATATTGATTGTTCTGCCTGCATAGAAAGGATAAGACGTGTAGAAGTGACCTTTCAGCTTGTTAGACTCGCCCCAAGAGTTTTTAACTTTAAAATATTTGTTGCCTTCTTGGTCAGTCGCAAGACCATAGATTAACATGCCGTGATCATCAGTTGAAGTGTAGTTGTCAAAGCATTCTTGGCGATATTCTTGAGTAACATTAATTTCAGGAACGATTTCTTTAAATTCATAGAAAGTAGCTGCGTCTTTTCCAGTCCATTTTTCTTGGTCAGAACCTTTAAGATTTTCAACTTGAGTTTCAGGAAGTACAGCAAAAGTGTCTGCATATTTGAAACCTTTGTCACTTACGTCAGAACCCCAGCAGATAGTGTAACCATTATCTACAACTTGTTCAGAGATTTTCATAAATTCGTCTAATTCAACGTTTTCTGAATTTCCCCACATCCAGTTATCAGGAATTTCAACAGCAAAAGCTGTTCCGAAAGGGTGGTGAGTGTAAGAAGTATAGCTTACGTAATCATCTGGATCGATGCCTAAATATGCTGCATAAGATTCAGGAGTATATTCTGTTCCGTCAATAGTAAAGGTTGTTGCTAATTCACCAAAATATGCGTCTAAGATACCATTTAGAGCTTTAGTCCAACCTGTAGAAAGCTGTTTATTTGGGTTTTTAATGATAGTGTTCGCAAAAGATTCAAGGATATTGTTTATCTCTCCGTGTTTGTTGATGTCTGTGCCATATTCTAGTCCAGGATACACTTTTTGAGGTACGATACCATATTTTGCAATCATGTTAGGGACATCGTGAGCGTTGCCACCAGGTCCTAAGTTAGTTTTCCCGTGCATACGGATATATTTTACAACTTTTTCGTAGTATGCGTGACGAACAACCCACATTTCTGCTAAATCAACGTCTAAACCTTTGTCTTTAAGAACGTCTGCTTCAACCATAGCTAAAGAAGAATAACACCAACAAGTGCCTGAGCTACCTTGATTTTTAACAGATGTAATAGGGTTAACTTTTGTGTCTGTAAATTGATAAACTGCTGGTTTTTCTACAGGTTCAGCATCCTTTTTCTTTTGTGCATAAGAGATTGTAACTACTGTTGAAAGTAGAATTGCACTTAAAATAAATTTTTTCATATTTTTATAATTTGTTAGTTTTCTTAGAATACGTACCCACAAATGTAATAAAAAATTTATACATTATGTAAAGGGGAGTTATAATTTCTTCCTAAAACACTTTTCTGTCACTAGCCGCTTCTTTTCGATTTTACAAAAATAGACAGTAGGAACCACTACAGCAAACTTTTGCAAAACCAAAAATAAACAATTATTAACAGAAAATTAAAATCAGGGAGAAAATAGAACTCCCCTAAATATCTATCTCTAAATTACTGAATACGTTTAATATTTGCGCCTAAAGCGTTCAAACGACCATCAATATTTTCATATCCTCGGTCAATTTGTTCAATATTTTGGATTATGCTACGTCCATCAGCAGTCATCGCTGCAATAAGTAGTGCAACACCTGCTCTAATGTCAGGAGAACTCATCGTAGATGGGCGTAATTTTACTTGGTTGTTATGTCCTATGACTGTAGCACGGTGTGGGTCACATAAAATAATTTGTGCGCCCATGTCTATTAGCTTATCAACAAAGAAAAGTCTACTTTCAAACATCTTTTGGTGAATTAAAACTGTACCTTTAGCTTGTGTAGCAACAACTAAGAACAAACTTAATAGGTCAGGAGTAAGACCTGGCCATGGTGCATCTGCAATAGTCATAATTGAACCATCAATAAAAGACTCAATTTCATAGCTGTCATGTTTAGGAATGTAAATGTCGTCACCGTTTTGTTCAAATTTTATCCCCATACGTGAAAATTGCTCAGGGATAATGCCTAAATTGTCAAAAGACACGTTTTTAATTGTGATTTCAGAGTGTGTCATTGCTGCCATACCGATGAAACTACCTACTTCTATCATGTCTGGCAACATTGTGTGCTCTGTGCCGCCAAGTGACGTAACGCCTTCAATTGTTAATAGATTTGAGCCGATACCAGAAATTTTAGCTCCCATACGATTCAACATTTTGCTTAATTGTTGAAGATAAGGTTCGCATGCAGCGTTGTATATGGTTGTTGTGCCTTCGGCTAAAACGCCAGCCATCAAAATGTTAGCTGTGCCTGTGACGCTAGCTTCGTCAAGCAACATGTAAGCCCCTTTAAGTTTTTTTGCTGCAACTTTAAAGAACCCAGTGTCAAGGTCAAAATCTAGCTCTGCACCAAGTTTTACGAAGCCTGCAAAGTGGGTGTCTAATCTACGTCTGCCTATTTTGTCGCCTCCTGGTTTTGGTGCGTAGGCTTTGCCGAATCGACTTAACATCGGGCCAACAATCATAATCGCACCTCTAAGGCGAGACATATATTTTTGGTATTCAACAGATTCAATGAAGTTAAAATCTAAGTCATTAGCTTCGAAGGAATAAGAAGATTTCGAAAGTTTCTCAACTTTTACGCCCATTTTGCCTAACAATTCGATAAGTAACATAACATCTAGTATGTTCGGGATGTTATTAATTACTACACGTTTGTCCGTAAGCAATACAGCACATAAAATTTGCAATGCTTCATTTTTTGCTCCTTGTGGAGTTATCTCTCCGTGAAGGGGATTCCCTCCTATTACTTCAAATACTGCCATAATTTATGTTTTTTAGGGATTTTATTACCCCTTAATTTAATTTTTAAAGTCCTTTTTGAGTGTTAGTCAAAATATCTGCCAATTTTTAGGATAGCATCTGGTAATGAGAATACTACAACTCTATCATAAGCCTTAATGTCTGTATCTCCGTTGGCTATAATTACTTTATCTCCTCGAACGATACCTCCAATAGTGGCGTTTACTGGGAATTTTAGTTCACGAAGCTTGTGTTTTGTGATTATGCTACCAGGTTTTGCGATAAGCTCTAATACTTCTGCATCACAGCCATTTAAGCACTTTATTGCTTGCACGTCAGTGTTCATTGTGAAGCGGAAGATGTTGCTTGCGGTAGTGAGTTTTTTGTTAATAACTGTGTCAACTCCCATACTTGCTGCAAGATTGATATAATTGATGTTTTCAACTTCTGCAATGACCTTTTTCACGCCTAGTTTTTTTGCTAACATTGCTGCTAAGATGTTGGTTTCGCTACGTCCCGTAACAGCAACAAAGGCATCCATTTCTCCAAGCTGTTCTTCCATCATAAGTTCTTTGTTTCGACCGTCGGCATATATTACAAGTGTGTCTTTTAGTCTTTCTGACAAAAGGTTCGCCTTTTCAAGACTATAGTCTACTAGTTTAACCTTTAAGGATTCTTGCATTGCCAGTGCGATACGCTGACCTATTTTGCTGCCTCCTAAAATCATTAAGTTTTTAACTTGTATCTTATCTTTCCCTGAGAAAGAAAGAACATCGTCGGCATATCTGCGACTAGCAATCACATAAATAGTGTCACCTTCTTTAAATATTTCTTCTTTATGAGGGATGATGGTTTCTCCGTTACGTGAAATTGCTACGGTGCGATAATGTAGCGTTTTCGTGTTTTGTGACGCCTGCAATAGAGACATGTCAATAAGAGGCGAATAGCTGTCAAGTGTCATAACAACAAGTGTTAATTTGTTGTCAGAGAAAGTCATATATTCACTAGAGTTTGTGTTGTTAAGAAGTGTTATAACTTCATTTGCAGCACTTTTTTCAGGATAGAAAAGATAATCTATCCCCATGTTTAAGAAAACTTCTTTATTGTCAGGTTGAAGATATTCGTCATTGTCGATTCGAGCAATAACTTTTTTAGCTCCCATTCTCTTTGCGAGCATAGCAGACAAAATGTTTCGACTTTCTATTGAACTTACAGCAATAAAAAGATTGCAAGTTTTAAGTTCTGCTTTCTCAAGGGTTTCAAAAGTTGTCATGTCGCCCTTTATTGTGAAAACGTCGCCGTTACTCATTGCATTTTCTAATTTTTTCATGTCAGAATCAATCACAGTGATGTCGTGAAATTCATCTCCGAGCATTTTAGCTAGGTGAAGACCTACTTCTCCTACACCTGCAATAACAATTTTCATACTTTAGCTTAAATTTTTGATGTGTCAAGTAGCTTATTTGTTAGTTTTTGCAAATAGCCCTTAAATCCTTATTCTAGCTCAAATATACGAAATAAATTAATAATTACAAATAAATATACTAACTTTGTGGTTATAATAAAAATATATAATGTTATGAATCCTACAGTTTTCGTTGTTCTTGCAGCTGTTATAATGGTTGCGTTAATGGTTTTAGGTTTGTCAATTACACAGATTCGTAAAGGGAGAGATTTGCAAAGTGAAGTTGGCGAAAACGATGAAATGAAAAAAAGAGGGCTTAAATGTGCCTCACAAGAGATGATTGAAGAAGAAAAAGCGTTAGGTTTGATTGATGGAGATTGTGGCGATTTTGTTTCTTGCAGTCTAGGCAGTTGTAACACCTGTACTGAGCATGCTGACACTTCAGTAGTAGATAAAGAAAAAGCTAATTAAGAGAGTCTTAGCAATTTTTCTATTTGATTTTGTCTTATTTAACAGTGTTGAAAACTAATGTTAATGAATGTTAATAAGTGTTAATAACTTAATTTTTATAAAATTAACACACTTATGTTAATTGATGTTGATTAATTGTTAATTAATGTTAATTCTTGTGAATTAACCTTGCTATTAGTGGGGCTTTTTTTTGATGCACATTAACGCTTTTTAATTAAAAATTTGTATATTTGTGCCTTAATATGGGAAAATGACTTTTGATAGGATTCAAAACGTGATTTTTCTTAGTTTTTAGGGATAAACTAAAACTTCCCAATAGATAAATAATAAATAAAAT